>JAITIX010000090.1 GCA_031279205.1 Treponema sp.
AGTCTACTGTAAGAGCTTTACAACAGACTGTGAAAGTTCTATAGTCTACTGTAAAGTTCTTATATCATATTTTATAGGAGAAAAATATGCCGAACAGTGATTGGCTTCCCTTGCGGGAGCAGGATTTGGTTGATTTGTGCCTGAAATGGAAGGCGGGGCTGGAAAAACCGGCGAATGTCTCTGCCTTTGAATGGAAACAGGCGGAGGTTGACGGGACTTCAGCCAAAATTAACAGTTTTTTGACGGCGCGGACGACCTACGAGGATACCAATTCCACGAAGAACCGTCTGGCAAAGGACGAGGCGAAGGATGAGGCAAAAAGCGCCATGCGTGATTTCGCCAACACTTCCATCCGCTACAACAAACTTATGCAGCCTGAAGACAAACTGGTCTACGGCATCCACCCGACTGACCACACCTCGACTTCCGTCGGAGCGCCTGAGACCTACCCGGAGGCGGAAGCGGACACCTCGATTATCCGGCAGATTACGATCCATTTCTGGGACAGCGCCACGAAGAAGCGGGGGAAGCCTCACGGGGTTCATGGGGCGGAAATTCGCTGGGCGCTCCTTGACCACGAGCCGGTCTCGGAGAATGAGCTGGTAAATTCGGACTTTGACACGGCCAGTCCTTTGACGCTGAAGTTTGACGAGAGTCAGCGGGGGAAGCGCCTGTATTTCTGCCCGCGCTGGGAATCGACCACGAACCTGAAGGGGCCTTTTGGGGAGATTTATTCCGCTGTTATTCCGTAGGAGTTTTTCAACGTGCGGTGTGGCCGGCGCTTACTAACGGCGGCGGCTTACATTGCGCTGTTCACAGCCATCAGTAATTATACAGCGGGAACAGAACGGGCTGACTGGCTGACAAATGCCCTGTCCATAGCGTACTAGCAGGGCGTTAATCGGTTTCCAGTGCTTCTTGGGCAGTATCTCCCGCAGGACAAGCTCGGTTTGGTCGGGGTTTGCCGTTGATACCCAGCCGCGTCGGTTGCTGATGCGGTGTACATGGGTATCAACGCAAATGCCGTCCATGTCAAAGGCTTCAATGAGGACGAGGTTCGCGGTTTTCCTTCCCACGCCAGGGAGTTCAAGCAAAGCGTTCATGTCCGCCGGAACCGCGCCGTTGTACTTGTCCACAAGAATAGCGGCGATCCGCTTGAGGCTCGCCGCCTTGGTTCGGTAAAACCCGGCTGGATAAATGAGTCGGGCGACCTCATCTTCTGGAATTGGCAGGAGCGCCGCTGGCGTGGGCGCTTTCTCCAGCAGCGCCCTGGAAGCAAGCAGCGTAACCGCGTCTTTGGTTCGCAGGCTTAGTATGGTTGAAGCAAGCACTGCCCATGGGTCTTGTTTGTAGCGTTCCGCCACTGTTGTTACTGAAGGCACTGTTGTTACAGTCTGATTTTGGGCTTTCAAGCTATCCCGCCAAGCCTCCAGCGCGGAGATCACCGCGTCCCAATCAGCGTTTGTCATTCTTTATTCTCCATTTTGTTTTTTCTCCGCGTTTTTACACATTCGTTCAACAAGTATTCAATTTGACCGTTGACGGAACGGAATTCAGCGTCAGCCCATGCTGCCAGTTCCACCCAAAGTGAGTAGGACAGGCGCAGGGGTATCTGCTTTTTCTTATCGCCGCTTGCGCCGTCTCCAACAGCGGCGTTGTCTTGCTCACTCATCACGCCTCGCTAATAGAGACTGCCGCTATTGACCACAGGCTGAGTGTCCTTGTTGGAACAAAGCACGACCAAAAGGTTACTCACCATAGCGGCTTTCCGTTCCTCGTCAAGCTGTACGATATTTTTGTCGCAGAGCTTGGCAAGAGCCATCTCCACCATACCAACCGCGCCGTCCACGATGATCTGCCGCGCGTCAATCACTGCCGATGCTTGCTGGCGCTGAAGCATTGCCGCCGCAATCTCCGGCGCGTAGGCAAGCTGGGTAATCCGCGCTTCTTCGATGCGCAAGCCCGCCGCATCAACCTTAGCCTGAAGCTCGTTACGCAGTTGGGCGGCAATCTCCTGGCTGCTTCCCCGCAGAGACTTTTCGCCATCCGCCTCGCCCGGAACATCGTAAGGATAGCGGTTCACTGTGTTCCGCAGCGCGGCATCGCTCTGTATCGACAGGAACTCCTCATAGTTATCAACGTTAAACGCTGCCTTTGCGGTGTTCACCACCCGCCAAATAACCACAATGCCAATGATGATGGGATTTCCCTGCAAGTCGTTTATCTTCTGTTCTTTGTTATCCAAGGTCTGCATCTTGAGGGACATAACGCCGTCTGATCTCACCAGCGGGTTCACGAAAAAGAAGCCCGGTCCACTCAGCGTGCCGTAGTAGTTCCCGAACAGCACGAGGGCAAGGGCTTCGTTTGGCTTGAGTACCCTGAGACCTTTATACAACACGGGTCCCACGAGGCAGATGTACACGAGCGTCAGTGCGAGGACTGCCGGCGGTATATTCCTGCCAAAGCCTATAAAGCCCCAAACCAGCAGTCCTGTTGCCGCCATCATCAGCGCGGTGTTTATCACCAGCACCGCCATCCCATTCAGGCGTGAAGCCGCCTTTTCGTTTACACCACTGTCCGTACAGTTTACGGACGTACTGTTTTCACTCATCATAGTATTCTCCTTGAGATTGATATAGTATAGATATAATATCAATATGATATGTACCGTGTCTACAAGTTCTGAGTGTTGTCAAGTTGTGTTAAACGTGCTTACTTCGATAAGCTCAACGCCCGAAGCAGGCGTTTGGTAGTAAGGAGGGGTTTTGCTTAGAGTGAAACAAAAGCCCCTATCCTTGAGCAAGGAGCAGGGATGAGGGGCTTTTGTTCTAGTTTGATGCGGCAATCGCGGCTTCGCGCTCTTTTAGCCAGCGCGTGTATGCGGCGCGGTATTCGTCGTTGCTCATGGGCTTGGCGAGGAGGTGTACGCCCTTAAAGCGGAATGGCGGGATGCCAAAGGGCGCGTACTGGGGTTCAAACGGGTCGATTCTACTGGCAACATAGCCGTAGGTGTCTACCGAAAACGGGATAGCCAGCGCGTGGTTGATGGCGAAAGCCTCAGCCTCAGCAAGGGCGGTGTAGCGGGGAACAACGTCGGCAATAGCCCGCCCCTGTTCTTGCAGGCGCAGGTATTCAGCCGCCAACGCCTGAGTCGCGGCGCTCTTGTTGGTGGCTGGCTTGCCATCAACGGCTTTGGTCTCATCCTGATACATGAAGTTATAGGTGTTATCCCGCGCCACAAAAGGGGTAATCCATGTCTCAGGATCAACATAGCCCGCGCCGCAGTTGCACTTCATAAGGGCATACTTGCCAGAACGACGGATCGACTGCAAAAAGCCTGTTGAAGGACCAGCCTCAAGCACAATGTCGATGTAATCCGCGCCGAGAAGGGCTTCCAGTTGCTGTTCCACAAGCTGGCATTCCTTGTCCCAGTTCGCCACTGACGGGTTATAAGGCATGAGAATTTTGATCGGGAACGTCGCCCCAGCAGCCTGCAGTTCCGGTATCGCCTGCGCCTTATACTCAAGCGCCTTTGCCGGTATGAAGCTGTCCCGATCCGAAATTGGTTTCAGCGCCGGATACTGGGTGTAATCCTTGCCAGCGGCAACCGCAAACGCTACGGGCGTTATGCTGTTGTTCACCAAGGACTCAGGCGCGTCAGGCGAAAACACTGAAAGCGCCCGCAGCCTATCAAGCGCGTAGAACAGGGACTGGCGGAAGTTCTCGTTGTTTACCGCAATCAGCCAGTTATCCGGCTCATACACCGCGTCAAAGCGAGGCTCAAAGTTAAACAGGTAAAAGTATGAGTAAGAACGATCCGGCGGACTATTCCGCACCAAGTCTTTGGTGGCAGGGTTGTTCAGCCACTGGGTTACCATCTCGGAATTGATCGTAGCGCTGTCAACCTCGCCACGCTGAAACATCACAGGCGACAAACGCGCAGCCTCAGCGTTGTAGGTGTATTCCAGCTTGTCGATAAACACATTGGCTCTGTCCCAATAGGTCGGGTTCTTAACATAAACCCGCTCCTGCTGGGGTTTGTGGCTCGAAAGAAGATAAGCGCCATTGTATAAAAGGTTCTCGTTACCAATGCCAAAGTTAATGCCCTGCTGATCAAGGAAGGGCTTATACACCGGCATATACGGACCATTGGATACAACACTCAGGTAGTAACTGACCGGGCGTTCCAGCGTATATTGCAGGGTGTAGTTGTCCAGCGCCTTTACCCCAATGTCGTTGAGGGTGAGGCTCAGGGAAGCGGGGTCAATGCCTTTCGCCGCGTAGTAGTCCTCCACAGTTCGGTATTCGCCGGCTTTAACCGCGTTTGCCGCAATCATGCGAGTCCCGCTCTGCTCGTAATACTCGCGGGCGTTTTTTACATAGCCGCCATACAAGCCAAAGTGCGCTCCATTCGACGCCTCCACAATGTAGTGCGCCGTGCTTACCCAGTCATTGGCCGTTACATCCGCAACCGCCTTACCAGTGTAATCAACCCACTTCACCCCTTGCCTGATAGTGAATGTCCACACCGTCAGATCATCACTGTGTTTCCAGCTCGTCGCCAATGCAGGCTTAACCACGCCGTACTTGTCATACTCGATCAGGGTGTCGACAAGGTTGGCGTAGGCAGCCCAGTCATTGCTGTTTGCCGTAACCAGATAGTTGTAGGTAGAGACCTCGCCTGAATACAGGCTCCGGTACACTACTTCGCTGCTACTCGCGGACGAGGAAGCGATCCTGCTGCCCGAGGCGAATACCGACGCGGCAAGCGTGATCAATGCCGCTGTTACTAAAACCTTCTTCATAAGAAAACCTCCATAAAAAACATCACCACAAAGGAAAGTCGTTAGGCAACATCCCAAGCGGCGGTGTCAGATACCATAACACAAACTAAGCGCAGCGCTGAGATCAAACGCCACGCCCATACTAACGCGATGCCGCCAGCGCCTCAGCGATACCGCTGCTTCCCGTACACCGCCTGATTAGGCAGTTGGACAATAAACACACGCTATACCGCTTACATCTACATCTTATCATTATACTCTTTAATCTGCTTATGTATTAAAGCTCTATTCTTCATAATCCACTTTACTGCTTTAGCAAACTGTTTATTAGGCATATTTCCAGCCAAATAATCACCATCTACGCTCAAAGATAACTCATACCCTGAATACCTACAATGAATGTGCCATAATTTATGCATGGTCGATTGTTCTGGTTTGATGTAGAAGGAAATACCATCATCCTCCCCTAACCTAGCCTTTGAGTGCATACTAACAAGTTCAGACTCTATAGAAAAAATCTCTTCTGTCAAACTCGCTATCTCGGCTTCTAATCCAGATATAACCTGCACAATTTGCTTTGGTGTGTATACAGTATCATATTCGCCATCATTTAAGTCCTCAATCATCTGAATCTGATACTTTTCATCAATCTGTGATTGAATATCCCTAAGCCTAAGCTCCAAAGACAAATACAACTTATATAGACCTCCGTAGTTGCGGTGTCAGACACCGCAACTACTACGAACTAAGCGCGGCGCTGAGATCAAACGCCACGCCCCACACTAGTTCGCCGCAGCAAGCGCGGCTTCGCGTTCCCTGCGCCAGTTCGTATAAGCGGTCTTGAACTCAGCGTTACTCATAGGCTTGTCGAGCAGATGCTGCCCCTTGAACCGGTATTGCGCAACGCCAAACACCGCAAACTGACTCTCAAAGGGATTCAGGCGGCTTGCCACATAGCCATACGTGTCTACTGAAAACGGAATGATGAAGGCGTGGTTGATATAGTACGCCTCAGCCTCAGCAAAAGCAGTGTAGCGCTTCTCCACATCAACCGAGTAGCCTTTTGCCACATCAACCAGCCGGAAATACTCCGCGATAAGAGCTTGAGTAGCAGGCGTCTTGTTCACCGCGGGCTTGCCGTCAACCGCCTGAGAAGGCTGCTGGGAGATAAAGTTGTACGTGTTGTTCACTTCGCGGAAAGGCTCTGCCCAGGTTTCCGGGTCTGCGTAGTCCGCGCCCCAGTTGCCCTTGTAAAGCGCGTATTTGCCAGAACGCCGAATCGCATTGAGGAAGCCCGTAGAAGGTCCCGCCTCAATCACAATGTCGATGTACTCAGTCCCCAAAAGCGCCTCAAGCTGCTGTTCAACAACCTGACATTCATTGTCCCAGTTCGTTATCACCGGATTATAGGGCATGAGTATCTTGATCGGGAACGTCGCCCCCGCAGCCCGCAGTTCCGGAACAGCTTTTGCCTTGTACTCAAGCGCCTTTGCCGCGTCAAAGCTGTTACGATCGGTGATCGCCTTTATCGCGTCGTACTGAGTGAAATCCTTGCCCGCGCCAACGGCAAACTCCGCCGGCGTTACCGTGTTGGACAAAAGCGTATTCGGGTCTTCAGGGTCGATCACAGAAAGGGCTTTGAGCCGGTCTAATCCCCAGAAAAGCGACTGGCGAAAGTTCTCGTTGTTCACGGCAATCAGCCAGTTGTCCGGCTCATACACCGCGTCAAAACGCGGCTCAAAGTTAAACAAGTACCAATAGGAGTAAGACCGATCCGGCGGGTTGTTCCGTACCAAGTCTTTAGTCGCGGGATTCGTCAGCCATTGCCCAAGCATGTCCGCGTTGATGTTAGCGGCGTCAATCTCACCACGCTGAAACATAGTCGGAGCAATGGTTCTGGCTTGCGCGTTAAACGTGTGTTCAACGCGGTCAATAAACACATTACCCGTGTCCCAGTACAACGGATTCTTCACCAAGACCCGCTCCTGCTGGGGCTTGAAGGTGGCAAGATAATACGCGCCGCAGTACAACAGGGACTGATTGTCCCGGCCAAAGTCCGCGCCCTTCTCCGCCAGAAACGCCCCATACGTCGGAAGGTAGCAGACAAAGGAAAGCGTGGAGATAAAGTACACACACGGATTCTCCAGCGTGAATTGAAGGGTGTAGTCGTCCAGCGCCTTAACCCCAAGGTCTTCAGACTTCAGAGTCTGAGGCACGCTTGGGTCAGCGGTCTGGGCATAATACGCCTCGGCGTTCTTGATATACCCATTGTATACATACTCAGTGTTCGACTTATTGGCGGCATTGGAAACCCAATGCACCGAGCTTACCCAGTCATGCGCGGTTACATTGGCAACCGCCTTGCCCGTGTGATCAACCCACTTCACCCCCTGCCGTATCTTGAACGTCCACACGGTGTAATCAGCGTTGTGTTCCCAACTCGTGGCAAGCGCGGGCTTAACCACGCCATAGCGGTCGTACTCAACCAGCGCGTCAACCACATTGGCAGGAATATTCCAATCATTCGCGTTTGATGACCATAGATAGTTCAAGGTTTCTACCTCAGACGCGTACAACGTGCGATACACCACACCAGAAGCGGGCGCGGGCGCGCTCCTCCCACTCGCAAACACCGGCGCGGTAAGCAACGCCGCCGCCGCCACAATCAATAATGCTCTTCTCATAAACCAATCTCCTCAAAAGTATTTTGTATAAAAATACAAGCTTCCTCAGTTTTATACAAGACTTATACCGTTGCACGGGTTTTCATCCCATTTAGGAAAACGCTGGATGAGCTTCTTGAATAAATTTGCATATATGGTATTATTTCGCCATGCGTTACGCTAAAGTGGCTTTAAGCGCGGAGCTTCCGCCGCAAGACAGAGGCGCTGACACGGTACGGTTTGGGCTTATGAGAGTTCCTTTAGTCTCAACGGGTTCCCGTTCAGGGTAAACGGGAGCCCGTCCAAGGCAAACGGGAGCCCGTCCAAAGTCAGTGGTGTTACTTCTAGCCGCTTAGGAGCTGTTGCTGGCGTAACGCTCTATACAAGTCGCTTTACGGCTTACCCTAAAAGGAGAGAGATATGTCTCACGAATTGACTCACGACGCTTTTGTAAAGAAGGAACCTAATGTCAGTATACTGCTTAAGATAGCGGGTCTGTCCTCTGGGTTTTTGTTTCTCGCGGTTTTTAGTTTGGCGGTGTACAGTATCAGTCAGATGAGAGGCGTCAGTCTTGACGCTTCCACAGTAGTTGTTCAAAACAAGCTGCGGGGTGATGTTAACTCTATCAAGTATATCATCAAGGACGCGTATGGAGACTTACGCCTTGAAAACGACCATCTGGTGGGCGACCGGTATGGGTCGTTTTATGGGCAGCATGACGTGATTGATCAAATATGCAGAGACCTGTCGATAACAGCAACTATCTTTGAGAAGACTGGTTCTGATTACCGCCGCGTTGCTACCAGTATCATTGAACAATCAGGAGATCGGGCTGTGGGAAGCATGCTTGGAACGAGCAGCCCCGCGTATCCGCTGATAAACGCGGGGAATACCTACATTGGGCGTACCAACATATTCGGCAAGGAGTACATCGCCTGTTATGAGCCGCTCTTCGCCCAGAACTCGCGGACAGTGATTGGAACCTTGTTTCTTGGCGTTGAAATATCTTCGGTGCATGATCTAATCGACAAAGGAATCGACCACGAGGTGTTTTTTGTTACGCTGTTGGCGGTTGTTATCCTGATTACCGCGATGATACTGACTGTTCTGGTGTTCAGGCGGATACTGATCAAGCCTCTTACGATCATCGTGTCAGTGCTGAAGGCGGCGGGCCAAGGCGATTTGACCCAGACTGTTGGAATTCAGTCTCACGACGAGATTGGGGAACTTGCTCATCATGTTAATCAAACCATGGGGAACATTAAAAATCTGGCAAGGGTAATTAAAAACCAGTCTGACGCGCTCTCTAACATTGGACACGAGCTTGCCGCCAACATGACCGAGACTGCGGCGGCGATCAACGAGATCACCGCTAACATCCAGAGCATCAAGGCGCAGGTGATGAATCAAAGCGTGGCGGTAACGAAAACTGACGATGCGATGGAGCAGATTATCCTCAACATCAAGAAACTCTCAAACCATGTAGACCGGCAGAGTGGGAATGTGGCGCAGTCTTCGTCTGCAGTTGAGGAGATGCTTGCCAATATCCAGTCAGTTATCCAGTTATTGGTTAGGGATGCAGGAGACATGAAGGAGTTAATCGGGGCTTCTGATGTGGGGAGAACGAGTTTGCGGGAAGTATCTGCAGACATTCAGGAGATTGCCCACGAGTCTGAGGGGCTTTTAGAGATCAACGCGGTGATGCAAAACATTGCGAGCCAGACTAATTTGCTGTCCATGAACGCCGCGATTGAGGCGGCGCACGCTGGGGAAGCGGGCAAGGGGTTTGCGGTGGTTGCCGACGAGATACGGAAGTTGGCTGAGTCTTCTGGCGTGCAGTCTAAGACCATAAGCCAGGTGCTGAAGAAGATAAAAGACTCGATAGACAAGATCAGTAAGTCCACCGACAGCGTGCTGAACAAGTTTGAGGCGATAGACCAAAAAGTGAAGAAGGTCTCGGATCAGGGGCATAACATCCGTCAAGCTATGGAGGAACAAGGTACGGGGAGCAATCAGATACTGGAAGCTATCGGTGTGTTAAACGAAGAGACGCATCAGATCAAAGATGGTTTTGGGGAGATGCTGGAGGGGAGCAATTTGGTGATCAGTGAGAGCAAGAACCTTGAAGCCACGACTCAAGAGATAACCAATGGGATGAACGAGATGGCTAATGGGGCGCAGCAGATCAATCTGGCAGTGAACCGCGTGAACGAGATTAGCGAGCAGAACAAGGAAAGCATTGACGTGCTAGTTAAGGAGGTGTCGAAGTTCAAGGTGGAATAGCGCTGCTGTGATGCCCTGTGTGCCGCTGCTGTGGAAGCTGGGAGTAGTTTTCAAGTGGCGGCGTGGTACTTGAGTGGGATGCTTTTTCAGTTCTTGTTAATACAAAAGGATACATACCCCTGATGGCATGGGGTATTCTCCAACTTTTGTGAAAAGGCCGGTGTTGCGGTCTATGCGGAACACCACGAGATTATCTGAATCCTGATGGCATACAAGCAAAAAGTTCCCACTTGGGTCTATGGCAAAATCGCGTGGGGTTTTGCCTTCGCTGGGGAGTATGTCCACGAGCGTAAGTGTTTTACCGGCGTTAAGTTCGTAAACAGCGATACTGTCATGGCCGCGGTTCGAGGCGTAGAGGTGGCGGGCATCGGGGCTGAGCTTTATAGCAGCGACCGTGCTGGGGCGCTGAAAGGCTGGCGGCAGGGTGCTTAGGGTTTGCAGGCGCTCAAAGCCGCCTTGTCCGTCGTAGCGCAGGGTTTCCATTGTGGAATCAAGCTCATAGGCTATGTAGGCCAAGCCGCCGTTAGGGTGGAAGACGCCATGCCGGATGCCGGAGCCTGGTCTGGCGCGGTAAGGGGAAAGCGGCGCCAGGGGCGCATACGCTTGATTTGGCAAGAACCGAAAAGCCATCAGGCAATCCGCGCCTAAATCACAGGCAAAGCCGTGGGTGTTGCTCCGGTCAAGCATGAAAAAATGCGCGTGAGACGCTTCTTGCCGTTCTTTGTTCGGGCCGCTACCAGTAAATTGGATAAGCTGCACTGGATCGCCCAGCGATCCATTTGGCTCAAGCGCCAGGACGCAGAGGGTTCCACTTAGGTAGTTGGCGACAAAGGCGTGTGTGGCCGCGTTGTTGATTACAATATGGCAGGGACTGGCGCCATTGCTTGGTTTCTGGTTAAGGAAGCGCGGCCTTTCAGGCTCAAGGCTGTACGCGGAAACCATGCCTTCAGAGGATTCGTTAACCACGTACAGCCGTTTCTTTGAGGGCGAAAGGGTAAGGTACGCGGGATTAACACACTCGGCAACAAGCGCGATATTCTCCACCGCGCCGTTTTCGTTAAGCGCGAACGAGTATATTCCCTTTGCCCTACCCAGATGACCATTGGTATAGGTTCCGATAAAACCGTTGATAAGGCTCATAGGGTTTTCTCTGTGGTGTCATCTTTGTGAGTCTCCGCCTGATCTTTGATATCCGCGACTCCAATGAACAACGAGACCAAGCCGATAAAGGCCGCAATGACTGGCAGAGCGCCTTTGAGGAAAACAAGTACCTCTGGTCCCCAACCCAGCCCAGCCGGTAACACCGAGAATGACACCGCAAACAGAATCACAATGCCCAGAATAAGCGCCTTCATACCTCTTCCCCCGGATAGCGGAAATCCCACTGTGAACGGATTTCGTCCATAGTCCGCATGATGTTGAGCGATTCGTCAAGGCTCATAACGTCGCTTTCCAGTCTGCCCTCATTAACGCAGTGCATCAGTTCCTCCACTTCGTAGTTATAGCCATTAGAAACAAAGTCTGGTTCGTAGTTATAGGTGTACCTACCAGAAAGTGCGGCGCTGTGGGAAAACACAAAGTTCGGCAAGTGAATGTGTCCTTGCGCGCCGTAAATCCATGCGTCATTGATACAGGCGGCGCTGATGGCGGCGTTCACTTGTGCCATGTGTGGCCCTCCGTAAGAAAGCAGCGCCGAGACTTCCTCGTCAACGCCGGTTTCGCCAAGGTACATCAGCGACGTGATCTTTTCAGGCATGTTGCCGCCAAACACCATTGACGCGAGTGAGATGGGATAAACACCGGCGTCAAGGAGCGCCCCACCGCCAAGTTCAATGTTGTAGAGACGGCTTTCCTTGTTCATGGGTGCGGAGAAGCAGAAGTTCGCCTGAACCATTTTGACTTCCCCAATCAGTCCTTCGCGCAGCCACTCACGCGCCTTCACCAGCGGCGGAACAAAGCGCGTCCACATGGCTTCCATAAAGAAGACCTTGTTCGCCCGCGCCTCTGCGATCATCTCGGTGAGTTCAGCGGCGTTTATACACACCGGTTTCTCGCAGAGAACCGCTTTCTTTGCCTTAAACGCTTTGATCCCCAGGTCTTTGTGCGTAACGTGCGGCGTTCCAATGTAGACCGCGTCAACCGCATCATCGTTTAACATGGCCTCGTAATCCCCGTAAGCCTTTTCAATGCCGTACTTTGCAGCAAAGTAGTCTGCGTTTTCCTGCGTGCGAGACACGATAGCATAGGGTTTCGCGCCCGCCGCCTCAGATAATCCAATAAGGAAGCGGTTTGTAATCCCGCCGGTTCCAACAAGCGCCCAGTTCATAGCACCTCCATATTAAGACGCAAGCGCGCCTAGTCTTTCCAGGGGAAGATAAAGCTCTTGAGAGAGCGGGTGCCAGTTCGCTCCCGTTCCTCAATGAGGAGCGCGTCCCAAGGTATCTTACGCCGGTTTGCGTCGGGATTTTGCTCCAGCCAGTCGTATTTGAGGATACGCAGACGCAGGGCTTCATCAAGGTAGAGCAGCAGTCCGGCGGGTCCGGGGAACAAAAACGCCAAAAAGCCTGAAATCACCACTGTAACAAGACCATAAATAAAGGAAAAAATGCAGAACATGGGGTTATCAAAGAAGATGAGGAAGCATTTCTTGATAACCTTGGTCAGTTTGGTGTCCAGCCGCGCGCGGGTAGGGAAGAAAAACTGAAGCGAAAGCACGCCGACTACCATAGTCCAGAAGATCACCGCAGCCAGAAGCAAGCCAACGAGCGACTGAATGTTAAGGTAGAACGGAATGGCCACTGTAACCAAGATTACCGCTACAAAGACCAGCGCCCCCAGAAGCAAACCCACGGGCCAGGCTGTTTTGAGGTTTGCGAAAAAGTCCTTAAACCCGAAAGAGCCGTAGTCAGACACGACCTTGAGGGATAGGGCTGCCGCCGCCAGGTATACAAAACACCAGGCGATACCGATAAACAGCGCTACATAACCAAGTATAGGGACCGATTCCAGCAGCGACGGCACAAAGACCGGAATCGCCGCTGAAGCGATAAACCCAAGGTTGATGAGCGCGACCCTGAACATATTGTCCCAAAGATCGAAGAATGTCTTCTTAATAAGAAATCCAATCATGAGCCTACTATAAGTCCATTGCGGCCATCTGTCCACTACTTAAAACAAAGATTCAGACAAATCCAGCCTATCATCATCCGGTTTGTCGCCTCCAATAGCTCTCCGCTCAGGCATAGCGCACTGATTACCTTATAGCAGCGCTTTCCGCATGAGCCGTGAGTCCCTCAGCCTGCGCGATGATTTGGGCGGCGCGGCACGCGTCGTCATAGCCAGCGCCAGGGGAACAGCGAAGCGTGGTGAGGGTTTTGAGGAAGTGGCGCACGGAAAGACCGCCAGTGAAACGGGCACTTCCCCCTGTAGGCAGGGTATGGTTGATACCCGCCGAATAGTCGCCCAGCGCCTCAACAGCCAGACTCCCGATAAACAGCGATCCATAGTTTCTAAGACGCGGTATCCAAAGAGCCGGCTCCGCAACCTGAAGCTCCAGATGTTCCGGCGCTATGGCGTTGGCGATAGAAACCGCCTCTTCCCGTGCAGTATAGGTGATGATAAGCCCGCCGGCGTCCAGAGACGCGCGGGCTGTTCCCGCGGTAGGCAGGCCGTCCAGCCGCGCCTCAAGGCGCGCGGCAAGCAGCGCGGCAAAGGCGCGGTCAGGAACCAGGGCGCGGGCGCGGGCGTCCGGATCATGCTCGGCCTGAGCAAGCATGTCGGCGGCAATGATGTCGGCGTTGGCATTGGGAGCATCGGCAATAATGAGTACGTCGCTTGGGCCTGCGATAAAGTCAATGCCGGTCTCGCCATAGAGAAGCCGCTTGGCTGTGGCTACGTACTTGTTCCCCGGTCCGGCAATGACGTCAACACGCGGAACCGTTTCCGTACCTAAAGCCAACGCCGCGATTGCCTGCGCCCCGCCCATAGCAAAGAGGCGGACATTTCCAGCGCCGGCTGCCGCCAGATAGACAGCCGCCATAACGCGCTCATCGGGCAAACCGTTTTCCAGCGGGGGCGAGGCCACGATCAGCTCTTCCACACCGGCAAGCAGCGCCGGAATCACGCCCATAAGCACCGTGGAGATCAGGGGGAAACGTCCCGCCGGCGCGTATATCGCGGCGCGCCGCACCGGAATCACCCGCTGGCCGGTAACAAGGCCATCCGCCATTTGATACTCAAAATCCACAAACTGCGCCTTTTGCTGTTCCGCAAACCGTCTGATATGCACCGCGGCAAGGCTCAATGCCCAGTGAAGCTCAGGCTTATCCCGCTCCAGCTTTTGATACGCAGCCCGCACGCAATCCGGCGACGCTTCCAACGTTTCAGGGGCGCTTTTGTCGAACTGAGCGGCAAAACGACGCACCGCCGCGTCTCCCTCACAACGCACCGCGTCTATCACACGCCCCACCGCCTCGGTCAGCGCCGAATCTTCCCCATGCCGCGAAACAGTTTTCCAATAGTCCTCAAATTCTGAGTAATCAATGATACGCATACACCCAGCTTAACGACTCTGGCGGAATAGTTCAACAAAACTCCGCGTATCCACATTCCGCGCGCCCAGTTCGTCCTTGTACGGAAGCGGCATCCCAAAATCAAGAAACGCGAAGCCCATGTCCTGCAGATAGCGGGTGGTAAGCACAAGCTGGCAGGTTCCCGCGTTTGGCTCGTCGTAGTAGCCTGAATAGCTCGTGTATACCCGCCCCGATACCACGCCGAATTCCCCGGCTCTGAGTTTCCCATCACGATAAACGCCAAAGGAAAGGAGGCGCACTATAGGCACGCGCTTGCGGTGGAGACGCTTGATACACCGCGTCAGGGGCGGCGTGAGCCAGCCATCGCCGTGAATCTCAACACAACGGCGAAGTATCTGGTTAAAGTCCGTATCAACGCGTAGTTCATAACGCCCCAGAAAGCGTTTAATCGACTTCTTAACATGAAGCTCCGGGAAGAGAAGCACCGAGCGAATGAGGTGAATCTTGGGAAGAAGCAGCACATCATCTCCAATGCTAATAGACATTACCAGAAACCCCGCCTTCATAAGGCGGGCTATAAAGCTAGGGGAAATATCCGAGGCAAGGCAGAACTCCTCGTCATAGCCGGTTGAGATAAGTTCATCAACCAACGTGTCAAGGTCGTCTTTTGGCGTGATAAACACATGGCCAGACAGGGTATAACGAAGCCGCATAGGATGAGTATACCAGAGAACAGCATTTCCGCGAGAATTATGTTACAGACGCACCATTTTTGCGGCCAGCCGCACTGTTCCCGTGGCTAGCCGCGAAGGGTCTGCGGCCAGCCGCACTGTTCCCGTGGCTAGCCGCGAAGGGTCTGTTGCCGGTCGCGAAGGGTCTGCGGCCAGCCGCACCATTTCCGTGGCTAGCTGCGAAGGGTCTGTTGCCGGTCGCGAAGGGTCTGCGGCCAGCCGCACCATTTCCGTAGCCGGCTATAACATTTCTGTAGACGGCTACAATGTTTCCGTAGCCGTCTACAACATTTCTGTAAACGGCTACAACATTTCTATAGACGGCTACAACATTTCTGTAGACGGCTACAATGTTTCTGTAAACGGCTATAACATTTCTGTAGACGGCTATAATGTTTCCGTAAACGGCTACAACATTTCTGTAGCCGTCTATAACATTTCTGTAGACGTTTGCCGTGATTCCACAGTAGAGTATAAAAGCCTAGTAGGAGGCTGCAGAATTCCTATAGATAACTATGGTGATTCTATAGCGGGGTATAAAAATGGTAGAAGACTACTAACAAGGAGTTTGCTATGCCGGGTGGCGATTGGATCCCTCATCGGGAGCAGGATTTTACGGATGTATGCCTAAAATGGAAGGCAGGCTTGTCGGACGAGGCGAATGTTCTCGCTTTTGCTTGGAAAGAGGATGACCTTAGTGTTGTCTTGACCGCGATTACCGACTTTTTGACGGCGCGAACTGCCTACGAGGAGAATGACTCCAGCAAAAACCGCCTGAAAAAGGACGAAGCCATGTACGCGGCTAGAGGCGCTATGCGGGACTTTGCTAATACGTCCTTACGCTTCAACAAGCGAATGCGGAGCGAGGATAAGCTGTTTTACGGCTTGCGCTCATCAGGCAAAACGCGCGCGGTGGATGTGGAGCCTACGACCTATCCAGAGGCGGAGGCGGACACGTCGGTAATCCGGCAGATAACGATTCACTTTTGGGACAGCGCCACGAAGAAGCGGGGAAAGCCGCGCGGGATTCACGGGGCGGAAATCCGCTGGGCCTTGCTTGACCACGCGCCGGTATCAGAGAAGGAACTTATACAATCGGACTTTGACACGGCTACTCCCTTCACGCTGAAATTTGATGAGAGCGACCGGGGAAAGCGGTTGTATTTCTGCCTGCGCTGGGAATCCAACACAAATTTGAAGGGACCGTATGGGGAAATCTACTCGGCAATCATTCCGTAGTTGGGTAAGGCTTTTTGACGGGAAATGGGGCATACTTGAAAGAGAGGCTTTGTAAGTATGTTCAATCCCGGCGTCTCAGAAAGGCTTTTGATACGGCAGCATACGACGGTCTGTTTAACCAAGCCGATGCTGAGGACGCGCGGGATTAATAGTTGGAAAAAGCGTTACTGCACTGTCCCACGGAAAACAAGCGTGTGATCCGGCGGCGCTGACTCTCTTCTTATCTCAAAGTTTTTCCCGTCAAAGGTAATCACCACGTTGACGTCATTATCAAAAAGAGCCGCGATTGACAGAAGTTTTTCCTCAAGGTCAGGATTCACGCTGCCGGAAGAAACCTTCACCGTGTCAAAATGAATAGTACACTTTATACGCACGGCGCGAGCTTCCGGTGTTTTTCCTTTGCGCTCATATAAATCTTTCATGCTTTTAGCCGGATCAATGAACATTGAAAAAGACGTAGGGTTTCCAGCAGTATCGTTTATGGCAAGAGACCAGCCAAAATATCCCCCTTCTAACGGTGAAAAAGTAAGCGCGACAGGCGCTTGTTCGGACAACAAGGTGAACAGCGCGCCGGATATAGTGCGTGGAAAGCCGGCAAGATACCAATAAGCGTGCGGATATTCGGAGTGCCACGCGGGGAAACTAACCGATTCCGCGCCGCGCTCAAACTGTTTCGCCATGTCAGTGTAACACTGTATTCTAATATCCAAAAGCGTGATGATTTTCTTGCAAAGCCATATTTGGACGTTGGAAACAGTGTCTATGTAGATGCTATTGGCCAGAACAATTTTTTTCCCATGCCGGGTGATTGTATTAAACTTAGGTACGTTAATAAAATTAAGCGGGGTATAGCGGACGATATAATGCAGCGGTAAATAGATGGAGTTAAAGGCAAAGGCGTCATACTTATTCCAGCCCAGCGCGTCAACCCGTGCTTTAAGCTCATCGCGGAATGTTTTGTTTAACGCTATCTTTTGCCGCAACTCGCCATAACGCTCTCTTCCCAGCGGCGTGGAACTATCAAGCATCAGTTCGCTTGATTCGTAACGCTGCTGCTCGCTGAAATTATTAACAGACCAAAGGTGCTGAAATTCAGGGAAATTGTCGGATAAAGTTTCATCAATAAGGAATAACTTTCTGTCAGTATTGCCGGTTTCCTGCATAATCACATAGTGTATTGACGCCACTATAATATAATGAAACAGTTTCTTTTCCTTTCCGCCAAACTCAGTGGTAAGCGCCTGGGTAAATTCGTCTGAAAGGCCGTTAAATACGCCTTCGGGAATATCCAGCGTAACCAGAAACATTTTTGGCGGACCGTTTCTTCCGGGTAAATAATCGCGTTTGATATAAGTCCAAAGCTCAATTGGATACAGTTTTAGCAGGCACGTTTCATCGCGCCAGCTTATATACAAATCACAGTTGCCTTCAAGGATATTAAAATTAGGTATTTCATATTTGAATTCCGTCTGTTTTTCGCCGCCATTCCACCAGTAGCCGCTCACGCGCCTGTCCATAGTCTCGCCGCGCTCGCCTGTGCCGTCGGCGCTGTTTAGCAGGGCATCTTCGGCGAAAAACAGAGGCGTGGCTACGAACTGCCACTCATCGGCGAAAATCGCCTTGGTCCAATAGCCCGTCTGACCCGCCTCATTAATGCCAGCCACGCGCAATTCCCGCGCGCCGTTGCCCTGTCCGTTTTGCAGAATCGTGATATGGCGCGTAATTGCGGCTTTTCCGTTAAGCGGGATGCGTGGCTGCGCCCGCCAATCCTCAGCAGGCAAACCCCATTCATTGAGGTTGGAAAAATAGTTACTTCCGGGTAAATCAGATTTATAAGGGGTATAGGTATACTTAAAAAGCATTGGATCGCAGCCAACAATGTCAAAATCCGCGATGCGGGTGTACATTTCACCAGCGTCGTTTATGACAAACATGGTTGATGCACTTGCGGATAGCGACACGGCTTTGAACGCGCCGCGTTCTGGTCCAATAAAGTTCCGCGAGAAATCGCTTGGCAGTCCATTATCTGCAAAGGCGATTTCCTGTCCATCCTCAAGCAGTATATACGTTGTCGCTATGTCCATGGTTCCGTTATGGTGTTGGTTACCAAAAGGGTCTTCATAGTACAGAACCTGCATATTGCGTTTACCCAAAGCCCACGCTCGGTTTCGCGCGGTATGCGTGTCGAGGCGGAGCTGACTGCCTTTTGGCCAGCCCTGTTTATCAAGCCAGACTTTGGTTTTGTATGCGATGCTTTTATCAAAAGAATAGCGGTAAAACCCGCCTTCTGCTGAAAGCGCGACGAGTTCATCGGCGTCGGCGCTTATTTCCACAACCGCGTCAGTCTTAGAAAAGCCAAAGTCCCAGGCGTTATGCGGCACGCCGGTTCCGTCGAAAAGCGCCCAATCTTTCGGCGTTTTTTCCGGATCAATGCTTTTATACCATATAAATCCGTCGCGGACGAGGTAGTAGTGGTAAGTATTAAAGGTCTGCGTTTTTGTTTTAATGTATATCGCTTCTGGGAAATCACCGTTTATATCCTCGTTGTTGTATGAATCGCGGGGAAAGCCGCTCAAATCCCACTGTGTGGTTATGGTTGATGCGCAGGCATTCAGTAAGATTGACACACAGGCGCTCAGTAAAATTATTGCGCCCATCCGCGCAATAAATGGTAGGTTAAATGGTTTTTTTACTATAGGGAAAATTTTCATATATACTCCGATCTAATTTTTTAATAGTACCCGTGCGGCGCTTTAGCGCAGCGATTCACGAGTTAAGATTTTTATAAGAGAGATGCTTTCAGTCTAAATATTAAACACCGTATATTTAGCTTTTTACACTTGGTTACAAAACTTTTTTATAAGAGCTTTTGGTTTCAGGGTTTATTTCAGCGCAGACCAGCGCTTTCCTCGCGGGTACTTTTTCGCCAGAACTGGCTTCTGCCTATGCCCAGACCGATTTCGCCACGCATTTCCAGCGTGTCAAGCGAATAGCGCTTCCCATCGGCTGCGTGGTAAATAATTCGGCACTGATACATATTGCCGCTTTCCGGGTCAATGATATTACCCTTGCTCCATTCGCCGCTTCGTAGTGGCTGAAGGCCGAATATCCACGGTGTCCCAATCACCGGCATAGCGCTCACGTCTCCGGCGAGGGGGAAGCCACGATACGATTTCTTACACTTGAGCGCCTTGACATCCTGCGGATAACCGGCTATGGACAGTATCTTCCCATAGAGCAGACCTTTTTCCGTGTATATCTGCCAGCCGGCAGTAGCGCGCCCTGTTTTGTCGTCAATACTGACCCAGTAACCTTCCACCGGATCGGCGAAGCAAGCCGCGCCCAGTGCCAAAAGACCAATAAGCAAAATCACATTCTTCATTTCATTACCTTCCTCTGTTTTTGGGAAATATTCCCAAGCATATAATGGGTTTAGACAAACGGCAGCCCGCTAAGAGCCGCCGTTTGCTTCCCCGTCTAGCGGATACAAGGGACGGCGAACCTTCTTGTAGGCAATGGTTTCCAGCAGCTCGTTAGAGCAGCCTTTACTGGTTGCCATAATTGCGCGGGCGGCAATGTTGCGGAAACAGGGTTCCAGATAGCCGAGCTTCACCACCACGAGGCAGTGAGCTTCGGCTTTGACACCAAGCGCGGGTAACAGGCTTTCATCGCCAAAGCCGATGTGCTTCGAGGTGATCGTGATAAGCAGGTTCCGGTGAGCAGCCAGTACCAGATCGGCGTGATAGGCGCCATAGTTGCGGGCGATCTTTTTCACTTCCACACGCAGGGGAATCTTCTTGCCGTTGAGCGTATCCCAGTTGCCGCCCAGAGTGATGTCCACGGTTGCGCCTTCACCAGCGTTTAAGCAAGCGACAACGGCAGGCGCGTCGTAAAAGCCACTGTAGAGGAGCGGCGTTGGCAGGCTGTCTACGGTGTCTATTGTCAGCATGATCTGTTCCAGGAGATCGGTTGCGTCGCCAGCAGCTCCGGCAGTGGGGTTATCACCGGAATCAGAGACAAAGACCGGAGCCTGCTTTTGCTCAAGCACAGCCTCATACGCAATCTTTATGGAACAGGCTGAGTCGTAATGTTCGGCGCGGAACGCAAAGTCCTTGCGGCGCGCCCAAAACGCGGCGGCGAGTTGTTCCGCGCATTGCTCGGCAGGCTCAGGCGCGTCCAGACTGGTTACCAGCGCGGATACGGTGTTGTGTTCATTATCAGCCCAGGGAAAACCGAGGAGGAAGGAGGCAGCACGTATCCCCGGCTCTTGTTCCGCAGCGCGGCACGCCGCAATGAGCGAACTCATCGGCTCAACCTCAGACTCGGACTTTTCTCCGGCAATAAGCATGGGAATCCGTCGGTACGCGGTGTACAGGGGTCTGCCGGTCTTGAGCGATTCCAGCAAGAGCTGCGCCGCGTGCGCGCCAGTTTCCTGACAATCAACATGGGGCGCGGTTTTGTAGCCCACAAAACCGTTAGCGCAGGCGAGCAGCTCAGGCGTAATGGTCGCATGCATATCAAGCGCCACAGTCAACGGAACCCTTGGCAAACGTTCCCGCAGCGCGGTGAGCAGGTCTCCCTCAGCACAGCCCAGGTGTTCCACCTTCATGGAACCATGCAGCGCAAGGCAGACCCCATCAATAGAACCTTGTTTCAAGGCTTCATCCACCCGCCGCAAGAACTCGGCTTTGATGCGCTGATAAAATGCAAACGAGACCACCCCGTTTGGCACAGCGCGGGCAAGCACAGTGGGTACAAGGAAACAGCCCGCCTCCGTAAGGGTTTTGATAATACCAGTAGAGGAATGGTAGGGTGAGGCACCCTTTGAAAGAACCTCATCACCGTAAAAAACAACAAAGTCGTCCTCTCCAGTGATGATGGGGTTGAGCGTGTTTGACTCATGGTTCATACCGCCAACAACAATACGCATTTTTGTAATAGCTCCTTTAATTTTAGGTACGCCAGCTTGAGTCCGGCGCTTTCTTCAGGTAGTCTTATGCCATGACTACCAAAGAACTAATGTATTATACCTGCCGCAAAACGAGTGAAGCAATCGTTATTGACGGCAACCTTGACAAAGCGGTCTGGCAAAAGGCGGAAAAGTCCGCCCCTTTTGTGGACATGGTGAACGGCGAACCAGCGTTTCTGGAGACACGGGTCGCCAGCCTCTGGAACGAGCAGAACCTTTACGTGGGTTTCTGGTTATCAGAACCTAATGTGCAGGCAAGCCTCACGGAACGGGACTCCTTCATCTGGTATGACAACGATGTGGAAGTGTTTATCGACGGGGAAGACTGTTACTATGAGTTTGAAGTGAACGCTTTTAACACAGTGTACGAGGTCTTGTTTATCTATCAGGACGCACTCCGGCGGGGAAGCCGCTTTGACACACCGGAGTTCGACCTTTATACCCGCAACGTCGACGTGTTGAGTGGGTTCCAAGACCCCACACGCTATAACAAGCACCCCCGCGGCAAGCGATGGGCATTCATGGACTACGATTTCCCCGGACTGAAGACTGCGGTCAAGGTTGATGGCGCCATAAACGACCCGTCGTGCCTTGATAAGGGCTGGACTGTAGAGCTTGCTTTCCCCTGGGAAGGCATTAGCAAAATGTATGCCAGCCGAACCTTCCCGCCCGCTGAGGGCGATACCCTGCGGGCAAACTTCTTCCGCTTTGAGAACATGCGCTTCAATGGGCAGAACACGGGAAGCGCGGGCTGGGCGCTGGGTGCACACGGTGTCTATGACTCCCACAGACCGGAATGCTTCCCTCACCTGCGTTTTGTCCACTAAAACCCCGCGATACATTCCGCGTTAAGCGCGCGAAGAAGCGCAACAGCAAGACGCACCGCGCCTTCAAAGTCCGTGTATGCCGAAATGCCGAGCGGAGCGTGGGCATAGCGCACAGGTATACTGACAACAATGGTAGGTATGCCTTCGCCAGTCTGGTGAATGACGCCGCCATTGGTGCCGCTGCCAGAACGTACCGCTTCCTGCACCTCAATGCCGTTGTTCTTGGCCAAGTCAAGCGCGTAACGCATGAAGCGCGGGTTAGCAATCATGCTGCCGTCAATGTGGCGCAGCATGGGACCGCGTTTCAGCGCGGTCTGGGGCAGAAAGCCAGTGTTAAACGTATCATCAGCCGGAGAACCCTCAAAGACAATGGCGGCAGCAGGCAGTAATGTCTGCGCCGCAACCTTCGCGCCTCGGCCGCCGATTTCTTCCTGCGTGTTCAACGCACCAACAACATCAACCGCCAGTTCCTCACCCGCAAGCACTTCCAGCGCGGCCAGTACCGTCGCGCAACCAATACGACAGTCAAGGGCTTTGGCAAAAATGTTCCCATGAGCCTGATCCCAGATGAAGGACGACGCCGGAACAACCGGTTCCCCAATACGGATTTTGTAAACAGTAGCCGCCTCTTCCGCCGTGCGCGCACCAACGTCAAGGCAAACATCGCTGTCCGCACCCGCGTAATGCGGCGGCTTACTAGAGACAAGCGCGTTGAGATAACGCCCCTCCGCGTTACGCACAAGCATCCCCTGCCCCTGAATCTTTTCACGATTCATAGCCCCAACATCAACAAAACGCAGACACCCGTCAGGCCGAATTGCCTGCACCATGAAGCCCACCTCGTCCGTATGCGCGTCCAGCATAACCACTGGTTTCCCGCCCGTATTACCCCGTCGCTTGAGATAGAGGTTGCGGATATTCGTTTCACGCGTTTCAGCAATGTCGTTCTCCTTCGCGTAACCCGCCGCAACCCGAACCACTTCATCCTCAAACCCAGAAAGCCCAGGCGCACGGCATAAGTGTTCGATTAACTCAATATAATTTTTCAAGACTTGTTGCATAATCATAGCCCAACATACTGTCTTTATTTTTTGTATCTGTCCAGCGCCGAATGGACGGCCAACTTGAGCTTCGGCAAGCTCTCATCACGCGCGTGATCCATGCCTGATTACGCGCTTTCTTAACTTCGGCCTTTGTCATACGGCTGACCTGATGCGCGGGGCGCGTAGTCTTTGCCGCTGAAGAACACCAGCGTTATCAGGGTGATGAAATAGGGGAAGGCGCTGAAGAACTCAGACGGAATGAATTGCAGGCTTTTTATGTTGATGATGTTTACCGCGAGCGCCGACGACGCGCCAAACAAAAACGACGCGCCCAGTATGCCCAGCGGAAGCCAGCGACCAAACGACACTGCGGCAAGGGCGATAAACCCCTTACCATTGATGGTGGTTTGGGTGTACTGAATATCCTGCGTCAGCACAATGCACGCGCCAGCAAGTCCGGCAAGCGCGCCTGAAATAAGCACGGCGGCGTAGCGGATCGTCAGCACATTGACGCCGGCAGACGCAAGCGCCTGCGGGTGTTCGCCACAGGCGCGGAGGCGTAAGCCAATTGGCCGCTTGTATAACACAAACCAGCTTATCAGCAGAATCACCAAGGCAATCCACGCAGTGGGATAAATCCCCCCAATACCGGGAAGCATACCCATGCGGGGATTCATCGTGCGGTCCATTCTAAAGAGCAGTTGGCAGAAAAAAACCGTGATGCCGTTAGCAAAGAGGTTGATGCCGGTGCCAGAGATAACCTGATCAGCGCGGAGGCTGATGGAAGCGAAGGCGTGAATCAGGGAAAAGAGACAGCCAAAGAACGCGCCCACAAACAGCGCCAGCGGTATCGAAAAGCCCACGCTGTTTTCTAATAGTACATGAGTGGTCGCGGCAGCCATTGCGCCGATAGACATGAGTCCTTCCAGCGCAATGTTCACTACGCCGGCGCGCTCGCAGATCATGCCGCCGGTGGCGGCAATGAGTATGGGCGCAACGATCATTAGGGTAGAGGGAAGCATGGTAAGCAGATTCATTGCTTGGATACTCCTTGAGTTTCATGAGGCGCTTCACGCGCTTTGAGACGTTCCTTCATCCGCCAGTCAATGAAGATGCGGACTCCGGTGCGAAGGGATATAAAGACCACCACCAGTCCCATGATGATCGAGGTGATTTCTTTGGGGATTTGGCGCGATTGCATCAGAGGCTGGGCTGACTTGAGCATACCGAATAAGAGGCCGGAGAGAGCGGTTCCCCACGCGGTGCTGTTGCCCACCAGCGCCACGGCAATGCCGTCAAAGCCATAGCCGTCCTGTGAGGAAAGCACGCGGCCGGACGTAAACAGGCCGAGCGCCACTACCGCGCCCGCGAGTCCGGCAAATGCGCCGCTGATCCCCATTGCCACTGTGATGTTACTGTTGACGCTGATGCCGCTATAACGCGCCGCGTCTTTATTGAAGCCTGTGGCGCGCAGCGCATAACCAAGCCGCGTCTTACCCATAATAATCCAGTAAAACAGGATCGCGGCGATGGTGATGTACAGCCCATAGTTCAGGCGGGACTGATTGGTGATGGCTTCCAGAAAGGGACTGGCTAGCCGCGCTGTTGCTGGAAACGGCGGGGTCTGAAAGGTGTTACTGCCCGGTATCAGCAGGGTAAAGTAGCGAGAAGCATAGTAGGCAATGTAGTTCATCATGATAGTAGCTACGACCTCTGACACGCTGAACTTTGCCTTGAGGAAGCCGGCCAGACCGCCCCAGACCGCGCCTGCCGCCAGCGCTGCAACAAGCGCCAGCACCCAGTGCAGCCCCGGAACTGGCGGGCCATAGATGGCTACGAACTGCGCCACGGTCAGTCCCATAATGTACTGCCCCTCAGCGCCAATGTTGAAAAGCCCGGTTTGCGCCGCAAATGCCATTGAGAAGCCGCAGAGTATGAGCGGCAGAGACATGACCAGCCATTCGCCAATGTAGCGCGTGTTCCAGCGCCCTGAACGCAGATCAAGACCTGTGATGACCTGTACGATTGCTGAGTACATGCCGCCCGGATTCCGGCCTACCAGCAGAATCAGAATGGTTCCGACAAAGAAGCCGAGCAGTACCACTGCCACTGACAGCAGGGCGCTGCCGGTGAAGGCTTCGAGGATTTCATCGCGTAAGTTATTGTCTGATAATGATCTACTCCACATCTAATGATTCTCTCCATTGCTCTAGTAACGCGCCTCATCCCTCTAATGATGCGCCCCATTGCTCTATAACGTACTCCATCCTTCTAAAGATTTGTTCCATCCTTCTAAAGATTTACTCCATCCTTCTAAAGATTTGTTCCATCCTTCTAAAGATTTGTTCCATCCTTCTAAAGATTTGTTCCATCCTTCTAAAGATTTGTTCCATCCTTCTAAAGATTTGTTCCATCCTTCTAAAGATTTACTCCATCCTTCTAAAGATTTACTCCATCCTTCTAAAGATGTGATCTACAAAAGCAAAGA
>JAITIX010000091.1 GCA_031279205.1 Treponema sp.
GGCGCCTATAGAATAACAACAGGCATGACGGATATGCGGGTACGCCGCATGAGGAGCGTACAAATGACGCGAAAGGCGTTCCGTGAAAGCAGTCGTTGGCTGCGGGAATCGCCGCAAAAACGAGGGTGTATGCGTAAAGGTCGTATATACCACCAGGATGCATAAAATGTCAGAAGAAACTGGAAAAAATGTAAAAGATGGTCTCAAAAAAGGAGCCAGCATTGTTGGGAAGATTATAAAATGGTTTTTTATAGTCGTTGCT
The DNA here is from genome assembly GCA_031279205.1 of Treponema sp. GTDB lineage: Bacteria > Spirochaetota > Spirochaetia > Treponematales > Breznakiellaceae > JAIRMT01. Next base: position 263 of record JAITIX010000091.1, read on the forward strand.
ATAATAATTGTTTTGGTTGTTGGTTATTCTGTTTATACTTGTACCGCAGTTACCAAGGCTGTTGTAGATACTGCTGGTGGGAATGAAATTATTGGAAGTGCGGTTAGAGAAGCCGTAAGAGAAGCCGCGGGAACACAGTCCGCAGTTGAAACAGTTATCGATGGTCAGACTTATACTCAAATTGAACCAAAAAAGCTTGCCTTTGACATTGACAATGGTACTGTTAAAAAGGGTGAACGCTATGTGTTTGATGATACTTGTTTTGGTGTTAATGGTGCCAGATTAATGCTTTCAGATGTCGGTGTAACGAATCAAATAACACTTACTGAATTTGCTGATTATCCAATGGGAAGAAAACTCAGGGTATATGTTGAAGTTGATGAAGTTACACCCAGTATAAAGACAGTAAGGTTCAGAGCAGTAAAAATAATAGAACTATGATGAATTCTATTTATTTGCTGGATGTTGTGGGACATTTGTAACAGGTTTTACGTCGCATGACAGGACTGTTTACGCTTCGCCGCCAGTAGGCGGTTTTCTCCAGCACATTTGGGTGGCACGAAACCCATAGGTTTCGTGCCACCCAAACATCGTAAACAGCTGGAATGTTTACGCGCTTTAAGATGGTCAATATACCGTTGCATTGATCCATCGATACTGTGGCCATCAAGAGCAAAGCCCGCCGAAGAGAGTCCCTGTGATCCGTGAATCCAGCTGACTTCAAGCTCGAACGTAAAGGGCTACACCGGTATCAGTCTCCGGGGTGATCCGCATGATATAGTATTCCTTGGGTGTTAAGTCTGATAGGTACGGCTTTCCAAACAGAATCCCTTGATGCGTACCAGAGTCATTGACGAATCTGGTCTATTATATCACCCGCTGGATAAACCCCTCGTAATTCTCAATGTCAGTTCTGTCAACTATGCTGACATTAAGCGCGTTGCCCAGTTCACCGGCTATATCTTTTATGGTCTGATAATCCATTTCATCATAACATTCATAGGCATTGAGGTTTTTGTCATAGATGTCAATGCTGTATGTGCGATAAAATTTCGCCTCGCCCATGTGTCCGCCTTTTGTTACCACAACAGCTTTTATCTGATCAAAATCAACGTTGATTTCGGTCCTGAACGGTTTTTTCCCCTGTATCAGTACCAGCATTTTTTTGCTTAAATCTATGTAATAATTAATATCGCTGGAAAATAGCATGTTCATCGTGTATATAATGAATAATATGACAAAGCTCATGGCGAATAATATCGAGGCGAAACGGCTTTGGAAAAATATGTTTATGGTTTCGGATTTATACTGCGCTTTGCTGTAATTATCAATCATGGCGAACCAGAAAACTCCAAATGAAACGATGGACACAATGTTTCTGGCTAAACCATTCTTCCGGTATTTTATGTATATCCTGTTATTTTCTCTGTCCAGCATGAATTTTCCTCCTATGAGACATTTTATTTCTCCAGCAAATAAAGATATTCTTTAACATGAATATCACGTCCGTGCAGATTCCTGCAAGCGCGAAACGTATTATAAGCTGTTTCCAGTACCTCAAGTTTTCCAATATTCTTTAACATATCTTGCATTTCCTCAAGAGGAATAAAGCCTTCGGAGTTGAAGGATATAAGCACGTATTTTGCTTTAACGTTGGCGCACAAATCCGACAAGGCTTTACAGGCGTATTGTTTTTTATTATACGTGGAACGATTCCATGTTTCAGGAATCCCGGAAACTTTACTTAACGCTTCGGGGTATTTGTTTTCAAGAATCAGGTTAAGCATAAAATAGTTTGAGCCATAAGGATGCTGGTTATACGGTGGGTCTAAATAGGCCAGATCAACTTCAGGCGCTATTTTCACAACATTATTTGAGTCGTAGTTGTACACCATCACTTCACAATTAAAATTACTGAAAACAGGGAAAGGTAGAGTAATATCGCCCTTGATTCTCGATAACGCATCCTGATTGCTTCCGCCAAATTGTCCCACTTTAGTCTTTTTGTTTTTATAAAAGCTTTTGAATATGCCGGAAGTATTTGAATGAACCGATGACTCGGAAAGCAATGGCGCGAGGAAATATTTCTTATCTTTCTCTGTGATATTTTCGATTAAAGCACGGACAGTGTCGATATACATCGCGTTTCTCCGTGTGTAAAAAACACGCTCGCCGGGTTTTATATTATTATCATCAACCGGCGCGTATAAATCAGCGATAACACCGGAACGCAGGGGCTTGTTCACTATTTCATCAAGAAGTTCTGTATATATTCGTTTCAGGCGCGGTATATTCAGGTCTGTTTTGTTGGATAAATAGCAATCGTTAATCGTCTTTGAGTATTTTTCCAGATCATTGGCAAGCAGGAGACTCGCGTAGCGCTTAAAGTGCCGCGCCACGATTCCAGAGCCGCTGAATACGTCAAACAGCCGTAGCTTGTTTTTATTTAACTTTTTCTGTACTAAGAGTACGCCTTTATCGATAAAGCTTAACAGAGAACGTTTATTGCCAATATAAGTAATGATTTGTTTCGTCAGATAATCTTCACTCTCACAAAAAGCCCCGGATGAGTTAGAATCAAATAATACGGGTTGAAAGCTCATAAACTGGAGCGGGGCGACAAACGCCGCCCCGTATTTTCATGCCCGCTTCGCTTTCGCCGGCATAATTGGCGAGGGCGCGAGCTTCTTCTTCGCGCTCTTTTTGACCTGTATGTCCCAGAAGTTCACAAAGCCAACGGCTATGAAAATCGTGGAATATACGCCAGAAACCATGCCCATAAGGAGCGCCAGCGCGAAATCCTGCATGGAACCTGTGGTGAAGATGAAAAGCGACAAGACCGCCAGCATGGTCGTTATGGTGGTGATGATGGTGCGCCCAAGGGTTTCACTTACAGCCCGGTTCAGGATGTTCTCTAAGGGGTCGTTGGGGTAAACGCGGGTGATCTCGCGGATACGGTCAAAGATAACGATGGTGTCGTTTATCGAATAGCCCAGTATCGTGAGGATCGCCGCTATGGTCGTGGTGTTGAACTCCATACGTGTCCAGATGATAAACGCTACCATGATAAGCATGTCGTGAATGATGGCAAGCACCGCGCCAATGGCAAACTGCGGCTTAAACCTGATAGAGGCATAGCCCAGGATGAGGAGCAGGGTGAGGGCAAGAAGAAGGCCGGCCTGCTGGGTAAGCTGCTTGGAGAAACGCGAACCCACAAAGTCGGCTCTGGTTACCGCGACGCCGCCCTCGCCAAAATGCTCTTCGAGTGTCGCGACGATCTTTTCCGCTGGAACGCCTTCTTTGCTGTTCACTTCGCTGGCGTCCATGCGGATCATGAAATGCCGGTCGGATGGCTGTCCCATCACCTGCACCGAGACCGTGCCTAGAGGCTGGAGCGCAGCCCGGACATCCTCAATCGGGATTGCCTCCACATTCGGCGGCAGATAGTGTACCATAAAGGGAGCAGCCCCAAGCTGGGAATCGCTCTGCGCGCTTTGCACCAGAATCGAGGTGGAGACATCGCCCGGACTGAGCAGCGTGGTCTGAATACCCATGATTGAGGACAGCCCCTGAATCAGAGAATCAAGCGTCGGATAGTTGGCAAAGGGAAATGTCCGCGTTTCCGCATTCACGCCTGAACCCGACAGCACAATGTCCAGACGATTCCTGCTCAGAGAAACCGAGGCGTTACCCAAGCCGCTGTAAGAAATGGTAAATGCAGTCGGCGCGAAGCGAATCTCCTGTATGAGACCAGCCTGAAAGTCCACGCCGTTGTTAAAGCCGCCTTTGACCACATAACCAATAAGGCCAATCACAATCAACACAGTGGAGAGAATCGCGGCGCGTAAAAAATACCGTGAAAAAGGAATAATACGTTTCATTTACTTAATCCTCCAGCTTACGGAAAGGGCCTTACTCCCCAGCACATCGGTTTGAAAGTCAAAGATGAGCCGGGAGACAAAGAGCGCAGTGAACACCGAGGAAAACACACCGATTGCCAGACTCACCGCAAAGCCCTGAATCGGGCCAGAACCAAGCTGCGAGAGGAAAAGCGCCGCGATGAAGGTGGTGATGTTCGAGTCCATAATAGCCCAGAACGCCTTGTCAAAGCCCGCGTCAATCGCGGCTTTGCGGCTCTTGCCCAGGGCGAGTTCCTCTTTCATGCGCTCAAAGATGATGACATTGGCGTCTACCGCCATGCCAATGGTGAGAATGAAACCCGCAATGCTCGGAAGCGTAAGGGTGAAGTTAAACGCCGACAAGATGCTGAACATAAAGTAAATGTTCAGTATCTGGGCGATAACCGCGTTAATGCCCGCAAACTTGTAGTAAACAATCATGAAGACCATGACCGCGATAAGCCCGCCAATGAGCGCGTAGAGTCCCTGACGTATGGCGTCCTCGCCCATTGAAGCGCCAATGTTTTGCTGGGTTACGACTTCCAGTTCCACAGGCAGGGCAGCGGTTCGCAGAGTGAGGGCAATGTTGTTCGCCTCATCAAGCCCAAAGCCAGTGAGCCGCACTGATTCGCGGATCGCGCCATTTATCGTGGCCTGCGCCTTCACATGGTCATCAAGTACAATGGCAAGCCGCTTACCCACATTGGCCGACGTTAATCTATAGAAGATTTCGCCACCCTCGCCGTCAAGGATAAACGTAACCTCCGGCTCGCCGCTGACGTTATTGCGCTCAACAACAGCGCTCTGAATATGGTTGCCGTCAAGCCCGATCTCTTTCTTAACCGCTGTGTAGCCCTGAAATTCGTCAAGCCCGTACTGGTCTTTGGTATACACACCCAGTATTTCTACATCGCTTGGTACGATACTGGGGTCAACAAGATTCCCGTTAGTATCAAAAGTCGTGGTTGGATGCTCTGCGTAGTATGTATTGAAGGTAGTCGCAACCTCGTCATCAACCATACGGAAGTTTAGCCCACCCCTGCCCATGATGATCGAGTTGATCCGCTCAGGGTCTGCGGCGCCGGGGATTTCCACATAGATTTGGTCAGCTCCCTGCCGCCGGATCACCGGCTCGGTGAGGCCGAAACGGTCAATACGGCTGTTCAGCACCTCAAGCGCCCCTTCCATCGCGTCTTCCCGCTCCGCATCGCTAACCGCGTGGCCAAGGCGTTCAGAGAGGGCAGCCATGTCAGCCTGTAGCACAATGCTCAACCCGCCGGACAGGTCAAGCCCAAGCTGCACCGCATTCTTTTGCAAGTCTTTCAGATCAAAGATTCTGTCCCGATAGCTAGTTTCCATGATGCTCACTACCTCGCTTCTACCGGGAATCGTCGAAAGCACCTCAGCAGCGTCCCACTTTGTGGGCGCTTTCGCCTTGGCGCGTTTGGTGATTTCCTTGGCTTCGGCCACCAGCGGCGCCATTTCCGTTGGCGCGTCGCCTGATGCCAAGGCGATTTCACGGAAGTTCTGATAGTCCGCCAGCGCCCGTTCCGATGCGTAAATCTTTATCTGCTCACGGGAATTCAAAGCCAAGGCCTGTTCTTCCTTAGGAATCATGTAATACCAGCGCAGCGTTGGAAATAAAAAGACGAAACACATCACCACCGTTACCAGAATGATGCATAACCGATACCGCTTACTCATTTTTTAATAAACCTCCAAATTAAGACTGCATTTGGCAACGCCCTTATAGGGTAACACGATAAAGACGCCTTACTTGTCCGCGTCTTTTCCATCCGTGTCGCCGGCGTCAGCCTTCTCTTCCTTTTTGTTTTCCAGCTTCTCGACCTTTTCTTCTTTGGCCACTACATCGACGCTGGAAATGGCGCTGCGGGAGAACTCCATCTTGGAGTTCTCGTCCACCTTGACGATCACAGTGTTCTCCTTGACGCTCTGAATGGTTCCGTGGATACCACCGATGGTGGTAACACGGTCGCCCTTCTTGAGCGCCGCAAGCATCTTCTGGGTATCTTTCTGCTTCTTGTTCTGCGGTCTGATGATAAGAAAATAGAAGATACCAATAATCAAAGCGAATGGGATAAAACTTGAAACAAGCGTACCTACGCCTCCTCCAGATGCAGCGGCCGCAGCGTCTGGTGTCCCCAAGAGCGGGAAAAGGGTCAATGGATTCATGCTGAAATAGCCGTGGGAAACCCCGCGGCTTCCTCCTTAAAATACTTAGGCTCGTTTTGAAACGCAGCGTGTCAAACGGCCATGATTCATACAATAACATGAGCAAAGAACGAATATCAAGTATGCTTCGTTAAAGGCATGACTTTTATGTTCCAAAACCTCTTATCAACAAGTTAAGGAGGGGAAGTCTCCCCCCTCGCTTCAAAGCCTCCGGCTTTTCCGCTTCCCCTCTGCGGGGGCGCCGCTCCACAACGCCCCGCTGGTTCGCCCATCCCCAAAACCTTCCAACCGATTTCTCAACCGGTCGGCAGAACTTCCCGACATGTCGGCATAATTTCCCGACAGGTAGTCAGAACGCGCCGACATGTAGGCATAACACGCCTACGTGTCGGCAGAACTTCTCGACATGTCGGGAAAGCGCGCCGACAGGTAGTCAGAACGCGCCGACATGTCGGGAAAACGCGCCGACATGTAGGCAAAATGTGCCTACGCAGCGAGTGTCAGGCGGTGGGTGAGAGAGGCGCATAACGCACCTACGCAACGGGTGTCAGACACTTCAGCGGGTAGCCGCAGTGCCTGCGAACGCCCGACTGCGACGCCTGCAAACGCTCAGCCGCAGCACTTTACAGGAACCGCAGCAGATGAAGCGACTAGAGACAGCGAGCGTTTGCTCCTTCACAGCAGATAGACCAGCGCGGTCTCAAGCCGGTGGTCCCGAATCGCCAGAACTTCAATGCGTAAACCCCAGTCTTCCAGGATCGGAGTCTGACCATCATCGGGTATCTGCCCAAGCAGACTGAACACAAAGCCGGCAACCGTATCGTATTCATCAACAGGCAGGGGCAGGCTCACAGCAGCGGCTAGCTTTTCCAACGGTGCAGCTCCGCTCACCCGCCACAGGCGCGACTCGATCCGCTCAATAAGCGGCCTTTCCGGGGGAACCGAGCTGTCATCCTCCAAATCCCCCACCAGTTCCTCAAGCAAGTCGCTCATGGTAACAATGCCGCTCATGCCGCCATACTCATCCAGCACTACCGCGAAATGGTTGCGCTTCTTCTTCATGTTGTTAAACAGCACGTCGGTTCGCACTGAGCGAGGTACAAACTGAGCGGAACGAACTGCCTGCCGAAGCACGGTTTCACGGCTCCGGTCTTTGAGATAGAGGTAGTCTTTCACACTCAGGATGCCGGTGATCTCGTCACACGAATCAGCGCAAATGGGGTAATAACTGTGCCGGTTTTCGATGATTATCTTTTCCCAGGTTTCATCGTCGTCCCTGAGCCAGAGCAGAATAACATCAAGCCGGTGAGTCATCACTTCACCAGCGATTTTGTTGTTAAACTCAAACACTTTATGAATGATTTCCTGCTCCTGTTCCTTAATAGCCCCCTTCTCGCTACCCGCATCAACCAGCATACGGATGCCTTCCTCGGTTATCTCGTCCTCCTCCGCCTCAGGGTTAATGTGAATCAGGCGCAACAGCGTGTTAGTTGATTGAGTTAAGAGCCACACCACAGGCGCGAAGACGCGGGAGATGAGCGCGACGAGGCCCGACATGGCAAAGGCCAGGTCTTCGGCCTTCTTCATGGCAATCCGTTTAGGCACGAGTTCTCCTAGTACCAGTGTGAAGAAGGAGAGAATGAACGTAATGAGTACCACGGATATCGTGTCCAGCGTGGCTATGGGAACCTTAACGCCACGAGCAACAAGCGCGTCAACAAGCTTTTCTGAAAAGTTGTCCGCAGCAAAGGCGCTGCCAAGGAAGCCCGACAGGGTGATGCCGACCTGTATAGTGGCGAGAAACTTCGCTGGTTCTCTGGTTAAACCAAGAAGCCGCTTTGCGCGTCTGTCGCCGTTAGTAGAAAGTTTTTCAAGTTTGGTTACATTAACCGAAAGCAGGGCAATTTCCGCGCAAGCAAAAACCGCGTTTACCATGATAAGAATAAGCTGTAAAAGTAACTGCCATAAAAGCGGGTCCTCCATTTATAGTACACTCCCGATGTCTTTCCTGAACGCCATACCGTCAAACCTCAGCGCCTCAAGCGCCGAGTATGCCTGTTCCCGCGCCGTAAACGCGTCTTGCCCATAAGCCGATACCGCAAAAACCCGTCCGCCAGCGGTATATAGCTCTGTCCCACGCAGTTCCGCGCCAGCAACAAAGAGTCGCGCGTTGGCATGGGCAAATCGCGCGCGGTCTATGCTGATGCGGTTGCCTTTACAGTACGCGCCCGGATATCCATCCGCAACTACAACTGGGGCGCAGACCGCGCCGCGTTTCCACGCCAGGGGGAATTTAGCAAGACTGCCGTCCAACATGGCAAGGCAGAGTCGCGCAAAGTCAGCGTCCATGAGTGGCAAAACAGCCTGTGTTTCAGGATCGCCAAGGCGCACGTTGTACTCAAGTAAGTAGCAGGTTTCTCTGTGTATCATAAGCCCGAAGAAGATAAAGCCCCGGTAATCAAAACCTTCGGCTTCCATGCCCCGAAGCGTTGGTTCAAGGATATGCCGGATAAAGTCCGCCTGCGCCGCCGGGGAAAAGTCCATGACTGGCGCGATAGCTCCCATGCCGCCGGTGTTTGGACCTGCGTTACCATCAAACCGGCGCTTGTGATCCCGCGCCGCAACAAAAGGTCGAATCACCCCACGCACGCCCGGACGCACGCTCACCGCCGCCAGCACCGACACTTCCCGGCCATCAAGAAACTCCTCGATAAGCACGGCTTTTCCCGCATCGCCCAAGGTTCTTTCCCGCATTAAAGAGAAAAGCGCATCCTTCGCCTCGCCAATGGTTTCCGCAATAAGAACACCCTTGCCAGCAGCAAGCCCATCAGCCTTGATTACCAGCCTTTGCTCCAGAGCCAGTGCCTCCAAGTACACAAGCGCCTCACGGTACTCTGAAAAGGCGCGGCTCTTCGCGGTGCGAACCCCATAGCGAGACATAAAGTCCTTTGAAAAAACCTTACTGGCTTCAAGCCGCGCCGCGTTTCTATCCGGACCAACGATAGCTAGCCCGGCCTTACGGAACTGATCAACGATCCCCTCAGCCAGCGGCGCCTCAGGTCCCACGACCGTGAGCGCGATTCCTTCGGCTTGGGCAAAGGCGACAGCCTCTTCCCCCATAAGCGCCCTGTTTTCGCACTTTGCCTCAAGCGCCGTGCCGCCGTTTCCAGGCGCGACAAAGACCTTCTCAACCAGTTCCGACTCGGCGAGCTTCCACGCAATGGCGTGTTCCCGTCCGCCGCCTCCAATAAGCAATACCTTCACAAATTCTCCTTATGCTTATTCTAGCATGTTTTGCGCAATGCAGCCAGCGATAACGCTAAACCATAACTGTGTTAAATTATCGCTTATGAAACAACGTGAAAGAGCTGAACGATACGCCACCCTCAAAGTCATCGCCCTTGACGCGCCCCTTGAGCCGGGTGTCTATCTTTGGAAAGACAGCGGCAATTCAGTCATCTATATTGGCAAGGCCAAGGTTCTGCGGAACCGTCTGCGATCTTACTTCGCGGGGAAGAAAGACGCGAAAACCGCCACACTCCTGAAACATGCCGCCTCTATAGAAACCATCATCACAACCAATGAGTATGAGGCACTCCTGCTTGAAAATATACTCATCAAGCAGTACATGCCTCGCTACAACATCGCTCTCAAGGACGATAAAACCTATCCCTTGGTACGAGTCAGCGCCGAGCGTTTCCCGCGGATATTCAAGACACGGCGCGTCATTAAGGATGGCTCGCACTACTTCGGTCCGTTTCCTAACAGCAGGGCTGTGGATACCTTGCTGACGCTTGTGGAAAAACTCTATCCACTGCGGAAGTGCCAGACACTTCGTAAAAGAAAAACCCCGTGCATGTACTATCACATTGGCCGTTGCTGTGGCCCCTGCTGCGGCAGAATCAACGAAGTAGACTATGAGACAGTCATCAGATGCGCCATACGCTTTTTCTCAGGCGATATGGAGGCGCTTATCATAGACCTTACCGTTCAGATGCACCAAGAAGCTGGCGCCCTTCACTTCGAGAAGGCAGTGGACTTCCGCGACGCGATAGTCGCCATTGAAAGCCTTTCACCAGAAAACGCAGTACTTGACTTTGACCCGGAAAGCCGTGATTACATCGCTTGGGCAAGTGAAGGGACGCTCACCACCTTCACCGTCTTTTCTTTTCGCGATGGCAAAATGCGTGGCCGGGAACTCTTCCGCACCCACTCCGCAGCTCCAGACGAAGAATCCCTCGAAACATTTGTCGCAGCCTATTACACGCCAGAACGTCCGCCACCCGCACAAATCTTTATCCAAAAGTCCGGACAGGAGAGCAGTGCGCCCAGCCACACGCTCCTGCAAAACTGGTTCACCAAAACCTTTAGCCGCGCGCCAGCACTGCTCGCACCCAGCGAAAAACGACATGAGGCAGTGCTGGCTATGGCAAGGCAAAACGCGCTTGATGACCTGCGACGGCAACTCAAGGAGCGCGGCGCTGGCCCCGCACTGGACGAATTGGCGCAAGCGCTGGGCTTGCACTCGAGGCCAGTTCATATTGAAGGCTTTGACATTGCCCAGCTTGATGGAAAACACCCAGTGGCATCACTCATCTCGTTCAGAAATGGCGTGCCAGACAAGAAGAACTACCGTGCCTTCAAACTGCGGACTGTGGTAGGCGTGGTTGATGACTTCGCCGCTGTGCGAGAGGTAGTGCGTCGCCGTTACTCCCGACTCCTGCAGGAAGACGCGGAACTGCCCGACCTTATCCTCATTGACGGCGGTATCGGTCAAGTAAACGCGGCTAAGGGCGTGCTGGACGAACTGGGGATTAGCTGCGACCTCGTGGGACTTGCCAAACGGGAAGAGGAACTTTATCTCCCCCATACAACCGAACCAATACGACTTCCCCAACGCTCAGACGGCCTTAAGGTATTACAGTTCGTGCGTGATGAAACGCACCGTTTCGCCACAACCTTAAACCAGAAGCTGCGTTCAAAAGACCTTGCCTTCTCGCGGCTGGAAACAGTGAAAGGCGTTGGTCCAAAGAAAGCCGCCACGCTGATGAAGCGCTACCGCAGCCTGGTTTCCATAGCCGCCGCAAGCGTTGCAGACCTCAGAGCCACAGCTGCGCTTAACGAGCATACGGCGCTGGCAATCAAAGCCGCAGTGTCAGAGGCGCTGTCCGCACAAAACAAGCCGCCACAGGCGCGTGGTCGGGGAGACGGGAACGCGGGCAAGTCCTTGGCCTTACTCGCGATGGAAGACAGCGCGGCTGAATCCACTGTGGCCGAAACGCCGCCGAGTTATCGAGATGCGCCGTAAAGCCCCTGACAAGCGCCACGCCCACACACCTGTACTATCGTAAAGGAGGGGGAAGTCTCCCCCTCGCTCCAGCCCCCCACTTGCGGTCTGGAGCATCCCCCACAGCGGGGCGCTGCCCCCAGACAGTGTGAAAAAACTAGAAATTATATTTGCCAGATCTGGGAGATACAAATATTGAAGCAAAAGATTAAGGAAATAAGGGTAGGGCGGAGCGCCAATCAAGACATTCTGGAGGAGGGAAAATACTTGTAATTAGCTTGCCCCCTTTAAGGGGGCTTCCTCAAGCCACCGGCTATGCCGGGGGTCTTTGATTGCCTTCATAATTTCCGCCGCGCCGAAACGAGCGGGGCTTGAGGGTTCCAAAAGGGGTGCATGGACGCAAACAGTGGAAATATGGACTCCGTATTTTTCAAACAGTTTTTTTGTTTCAAAGGGATTACCGTCCAGGCTTACCGAAGGGATAAGGCCGGATCGTTCCATCATACTTCCGCCGTCATGGGTGTAGGTAATATCGGCCCACTCAAATCCGGCCTCGCTTGCGAGTCTCAGATTTTCTTCCAGTGAATCTCCCCGGTTTAATATTAAAAATACGCCGATATTCACAATACTTCTCCAGAAACTTCCAGTCCAGGACGATTCATCACGCCTCCACCCATTTTTTATTTCCTCCGTTCTTTTCAGCCGCCGCGAAAACTTCCTCCGCCCGGTAACCAAAACCATCATTGCCAAGGGAATCGAGCCGCAGCCGCCCTCCCGCCCGTTTATACAGTCCCGGATGGATCCGCGCCTCATCCTTTGAGGCTTCAGGGTAAAACTGCATGCTGTTTGATTCTACGCCCAGGATGGTTCCCGCGTGCGCGCCAAGCCCAATATGGGGAATCTGGGCAAACATGGGATTGGTAAGGTCCTGCACCATGAGGGTAAAGGAAAATTCCTTTGCCCAGCAAAGCGAAAGGAGCGCCCCGGTGATGGTTTTGCATGTTTTTAGGGCAACCCCGGTCCAGCCCAGCTCCCGGCCCATTCTGACAAAGCTCCAGTCATGGGCGCTTTCGTCCATAAAGAGCGGCTTGCGGGCGCTCACCGAGCGGACATCAATTGGATAAGATTCGATATCGTAGGGGAAGGGCTGTTCCACATAGAGGATGAGCTTATATATCGCGGGGTATTCGCCCATGAGGCGGTCAAGAATTTCGCAGACATAGCGAGGGTCCTGAACGGTACAGTTAAAATCAGCACTGAGCCATTCCACAAGACCGGAACCCTATCAGGCCGTTCGAAATTGAAGGCCGCCGTCATCCGCTCCCGTGGAGTGCAGGATCTTTGCATGTTTTACTATTGTACCACAGCCTGATATTTTGTTAAGACAATTTACAAAATTCTGTTCGAGAGGAAAGTTATTATACCCTCCCAGCGCAAGCGGGTTCTTGAGTTTAGCACCCCCGCATTATCGCTTTTACCTTTCCCTTTTTTATGCTATAATCAGGGCAGGAACGGCAAATGGCTCTCTCGATTAAAAAATGGTTGTTCTCAACAGTGGACGCCCTTTTCGGAAAGGCGGCGAAGGCGTTCAAGCCTTCCGCGAAAACCTCCTCCCGGACCGACCGGCTGCTCGTGGACGCAATACGTCTTGCCGAACTGCCTTCCCCCGCGCCGGCCGAGGAGCCGCGGGCGGCTTTGGTGCTGGAACGGCTGCAAAGTCTGGCGCTGCTGCCCGAGGTAAACGATTCGGGAAGCATCCTGGTCAGGCTCCACTCGGAACAAGCCGACGACGAAGCGCCGATACTCCTTTTTACCGATCTCGGATCCAAACGCTGGCATCCGGCCAAATCCCTCGCCCGGCTGGACGCGGAAAATGCCGCCGGCGCGGGGCTTTCCGACAGCCTGGGAAGCGCGGCGCTCTTGTCCGTCGCGGAGAACTGCCAGAACGGCGTTTTTCTCCCCCGGCGGGACCTGCTGCTCCTGTTTACCGCCAAATCCCTGGACGATCCTAACATCAGCTTCGGCCCGCTTTTGGACAGTCCGCGGGACCGGCCCTGTGCCGCCATCGGGGTGCGGGGGCTTTCGCTGGACCGTATCATTCATTCGGTCGGTTCCTACCGCGTGAAAATAACCGTTTCAGGCGAACCGAATCCCGACGCCGCCTCTTCCAACAAAGTGACCGAAACCCTTATCGATACCGCCCGCACCCTCCTGGGTATCGCCTGGGACGCCGAGGGAAAGACGAAAATGTTTATCCGCCGTCTTGAGGCGCTGACGGTGTACGGTCTCAGCCCCCAGGAGGGCGTGCTGGAACTGGAAATTGAATCAAGCGAAGGTTCGCTCCTTGACTTGGCGATAAACGCGGTAAAGGCTACCGCGGGGAAAATCGGCGAAGCGGCAAACCTTAAAAGCGAAACGGAACTGCTTTCCTTTATTCCTTCGGGGAAACCTGAAAAAAGCATGGAGCTTTTTGAGATACTGCGAAAGCTGACACGGGAACAGCGGATAAAGATAACCGAAGAAAACGGCGCGGACCCGGCGTCTTTTTTTACGAGCGCTGATATACCCGCCCTGTCCATGGGGATAGCCTTGGGCAGGGAAGGGGCGGAGCGGGACGTTATCAACCTCGATTCGGTGGAGAAGGGCAGGCTGATTCTGGAACGCTTCATTGTTGAAACGGCGGCGCGCGATGGTTTCTGAAATTGACGATTCGATTTTGAAAAGAACATGGCATCATTCCCGTTTTGAGGACCTGGGCCGTCTGGTTTCGCTCAAACAGAAAAAAGGCCTTACCATATCCCTGGCCTTTCCCACGCTCAACGAGGAGCTTACCATCGGCAAGGAAATCCTCGTTATCCGTACCGAGCTTATGGACCGTTTTCCCCTGTTAGATGAAATCGCCGTAATAGATTCATCCTCAAAGGACAAAACCCGCAAGGTGGCGGAGCGTTTCGGTGCGCGGGTTATCGCGTCAAAGACCATCCTGCCCAAATACGGCGCAAGAGCGGGCAAGGGCGAAAATCTCTGGAAGAGCCTGTACGCCCTTGAAGGAGACATTGTCGTCTGGGTGGACGCCGACATTTCCAACATCGCGCCGAAATTCGTCTACGGCCTTGTGGGGCCTTTGCTTGAGGATGACGGCATTTCCTACGTGAAGGCCTTTTATGAGCGGCCCATCCATTCTTCATCAGGGGGCATCGCCTATTCGGGCGGGGGCAGGGTAACGGAGATTCTGGTGCGCCCCCTGTTCTCGCTTTGTTATCCGGAGCTGGCCATGCTGGTGCAGCCCCTTTCAGGCGAGTATGCGGGCCGCCGCGCCCTTTTGGAGCGCCTGCCCTTTTCCACCGGTTACGGCGTGGAACTGGGCCATCTCATCGACATCTGCCATCTTTCCGGCTGCGGCGCCATCGCCCAGGTGGACCTGGACATGCGCATCCACCGCAACCAGAGTACCGCCGCCTTGGGAAAAATGTCCTTCGGCATCCTCAAAACCTTTTTCGCCCGGGCCGAGCAATACGGCTACGCGAAACTCCTGCGGGAACCCGGTTACCGCCACATCACCCTTGAACAGCGGGGCAGCGAACACCAGGTGATCAAAAGCGAAATTTCCGGAGAAGAACGCCCGCCCATGATCGAGATCGCCGAGTACTGGGAGAAGTTTAAGAGGGCGGGGCGGTAGGCATCAGGCAAACGCATTTACGCGGGCTTCAGCCCTAAATGCTTTTGCCCTCCTTGTGCGTAAAATGAGCTGTAAATGTAAAATTCCTGCCTTGTTGAACCTTTCTATTGAGGTTAAACCGGGGATTTGTTATTATTTAATTCCTATGAGAAATACCAAGTTAACCGCTTTGTTCCTTATTTCAATCATGGGGATTGCGTATGAACTGTACGTGATGCGGATTTTTTCCGTGGGGGGGTGGTCCAATTTCGGCTCTCTGGTTATTTCCACAGCCCTCTTGGGGATAGGCCTTTCGGGGATCGTTCTTACCCTTATAGACGAGTGGGTCCAGTTTTACTGGGATGTTCTGCTCAAGATGACCGCCGTAAGCTTGCCGCTGCTTATGACACTGGCGGTAGTCGTGGCGCAGATGGTTCCCTTTAACCCGGTATTTCTCGCTTCGAATTCCCGGCAGGTATGGTTTATCGGCGCTTATTATATAATTTACGGGATTCCTTTTTTTGCCGTGGCTACCTATACCGGCACGGCTTTTATCGCCCTGCGGGACAGAATACAGCGGGTGTATTTCTGGAACATGGCGGGTTCCGGGCTGGGCGGCTTTTTCATCATCATCTTCATGTTTTTCCTGCCGCCCCAGTACCTGATCCTCCCCATTCTGGCTTTGGCCATAGCGGCGGCGCTCTTTACCTGTGTTGATGATAACGGCGAATTTCCCCTGCCTGTTGTCCTCTGCCTGCTTACCAGCGCCCTGATTTCAATTTGCTGCGTCTTTTTCTGGGGCAATATAAGGGTCTCGGATTTCAAGGCCATAAGTTATGCGCGCAAATATCCTGATTCCAAACTGGTCCATCATTCCTACGGGCCGGGCGGGGAATTTCATGTCTACGCTTCAGAGTACTTTCATTTCGCGCCGGGACTTTCGGATAACGCGGCGCTGAAAATACCGGTTGTTCCCGAACAGCCGTACTGGGGACTTTTTGTGGACGGTTCAGGCCCCGTGGGCGTTATGGGAAATCTTAAGGAAGATGAAAAAGCCTACATGGATTACCTCCCCATGGCCGCGCCCTATACCATGCTCGTAAAACCGGATGTGTTACTGGTGGGCCTTTCAGGTGGCATCAACGCCCAGATCGCCCGCTACAAAGGCGCGGAACGGATCGATATTGCCGAGCCTTCCGCAGAGATGATCACTCTGCTGCGGGATGATCCCAACATTTCCCGTTTTTCAGGCGGCCTGCTTGCCTCGCCTGAGATCCGCGTCATTCAGGGCGAAGGCCGCTCCTGGTGCCTGGACCGCCCGAAAAGCTACGACTTGATAGAGCTGAGCCTGATCGATTCCATTGGCCTTTCCGATTCCGGGGGCTACCCGGTGCATGAGGATTTCAAGTACACCGTGGAAGCGTTCAAGGACTACTTCGGCGCGCTCACCGGGGACGGGATTCTTTCGGTAACCGTCTGGGACCGCCTGAACCCGCCCCGGAATGTGCTCAGGCTCCTCAACAGCGTTATCACCGCCATGCGGGAGTCGGGCTTCCCTGCGCCCGAGCGGAGCTTTTATTCTTTCGGGCTTTTTATGTCTACCTCGACGATTTTGGTGAAGAACGGAGCTTTTACCGACAGGGAGTTATACGATCTCAACAAGTTTGTCGAAACCTGCTCCTTTGAGCCTTTCTACGTTCCCGAAGGCAAACTGCCGTTACGTGATATTGGAACCCTCACGGCCGCTTACCGCGCTCATTTTGAAGGCGGCGCAATACCGGCGGAGAATTTTACCAACGCCGGTATGTACCGCGCCGCTATCCCCGATTTTTTCGCCGGCAGGGGAGGGGAACTGGAGCGGGATTATATTTTTGATATCCGGCCGATCCGGGATTCCCGGCCCTACTATTCGGGCTTTCTCAAGCTGGAGAACCTTTCGATGTATCTGGATCAAATGGAAGACATTTCTGAGGAATGGGGCCACCTGCTTCTTTTAGGCATGCTGATCCAGGCCTGCATCTTCGGCTTGATCGTCATTCTGGTCCCCCTCGTGTGGCGGTGGCGGGAACTCTTCCGCAGCCGCGCCGACGCGGGGAGCACGGTCTGCGTCATTCTGTACTATGCCGGCCTGGGCCTCGGTTACATGCTTATCGAAATATACCTCATCCAGCGTCTGGGGGCCTTTCTTTCCAACCCCACCTATTCGGCCAGCATCGTGATAACGGTGATGCTGATCTGTTCAGCCCTGGGGAACCTGGCGTCGGGAATGGTGAAGCGTTGGCGCATCTTCGTGGTTCCCGCCGCCTGCCTGCTTGTCGCGTCCGGCCTTCTGTTTTATATTTTCCGCATGGACCCTTTCCTCAGATGGTTCCATTCGACGGGTCTTGCGGCGCGCATCCTGGCAGCAAGTCTTATCATTGCGCCGGTAGCTTTCTTCATGGGCATACCCTATCCGAACGGGCTTGACAGCCTTCAGGAAAACAAACCTAATCTCATGCCCTGGGCCTGGGGCATGAACGGCGGGCTTTCCGTGGCCGGAAGCGCGCTGGCGCGGATCATCTCAGTGTCAAGCGGTTTTCCGGTACTGCTCGCGGTGGGCATTGGCGTGTATATTGTAGTAGGAATTCTTTTTCCGGTAAATCTCAGGAGGTTGTCATCATGGTAAATGCGCAGACACTGCAGCGCTATTCTCTTTTCGGCGGCTTGATGGAGGAGCAGATCGAGAAAATCATCCCCCTCATGGAGCAGGAAACCTACGGCTCTGACGTGGACATCATTGTGGAAGGAACCCCCAACGACAAAATCAGGTTTATCACCGAGGGCAGGGTTGCCATCTGGAAAGGGGGCGTCTTTATCTGGGAACTGCCCGAAGGGAATGTTTTTGGCGAAATGGAAGTCCTGGATGTCATGCCTTCCGCCGCCACCGTCAGGTCCGTGACCAATGTGACGGCCTTCTCCATTTCCAATAAATCCCTGCGGGAAATTTACAGGATCGACATCAAATCTTTTTCCCTGCTGATCATGAATCTTGCGCGGGACCTGTCGCGGCGGCTGCGGGTCGCGGACGAAAAGATGGCGGAAAAGCCTGAATGATCCGGGTGAACCTCCGCGGAGCAGGCGCCGACTGAAGCGTTTCTCATAACGATTGTACAAAACCGCACGACGGTGGAAAACATTAGAATGTTATTCGAAAGTCTGGTTTAATACCCCGGAGCTCTGCTCCGGCTCAAATGACGCAACGCTTACAAAAATTTGGTATTAAACCAGACGGTACAATAAATTTCCTCTCGAACGCGCCTCCGATCCGGCACAACCCAACGCTAAAGATACCGCGGAGCTTGCCGAACCCTGATGCTGTATATGTTGCGGTTACATGGGACCAAGGTTACTCGCTCTTACCCGGGGAGGTCTGGACGGTGATAGACCGGATGGTACAACAGGCGATGGTACAGGTTCTGCAACCGGTGTTTGAACCGACATTGTCGGACAGCAGTTACGGCTTCAGGCCGGGACGGAGTGCGCAGCAGGCGATAGGACGGGCCAAAGGATACTACGAGGAAGGGTATACCTGGACCTGGAAAAGTTCTTTGACACTTTGATAAAGATGGTACGGAAAACGGTGAAGGACGAGGCCATTATCACGCTGATAAAGAAGTTTCCCAAGATGCTGGAAGAGCGGGGACATAAGTTTGTCAGGTATGCGGACGATTGTAACATCTACGTCAAGAGTAGCCGAGCTGCCGGGAGAGTGATGGAGAGTTGTACAAAGTTTTTGGAATGGAAGCTGAAATTGAAAGTGAACCGGAAGCCCAATGAAGCTGAAGGTTTTGGGGTTCAGCCTGTATAGGCGGAAGGTGCGGAATCGCGATACGGGTACATGAAACGCCCTTAAAACGGCTTATGGACAGGCTGAGAAGACTGACGAGCCGGAAACGAGGCGGGAAGTATGGAACGGATACTACCAGAGATAGGCAGGCTTTTGATAGGCTGGTTAGGATATTACAGTATCGCCGACCTGAAAGCACATGTGAAACGGATAAGCGGCTGGTTGAGGCGGCGGATACGACCGATGTACTGGAAACGCTGGAAGAGGGCACGGACGCGAGGTGAGAACCTGATTCAGTTAGGAATACCCAAAGACCGGGCGTGGCCCAGGGCAAACACCCGGAAGGGCTGCTGGCATACTGCCGACAGCCGGATACTCAAACATACACTGAGCAGCCAGTATCGTGAATCGATTGGATTTCCGGATGTACTAAAACGATTTGAGGTGCTGCACGAGAGGATAGGGCGGACGTTGAAGATACGAGCCCTTATCGTTGGCCGTTGAACCGCCGTGTACGGAACGGTACGCACGGTGGTGTGGGAGGACGGCTGCCCAAATAATGGGAGCCTCCTACTCGATTACAAATTCTGAAAATGGTGATCTCAATTGAATCTGTCTGGCCGGTATTTAAGGTGAAATACCATAATCAGTACCCCGGATAATCGGCTTGTGTAAACTTGTGAAAAATTACCCGGCGCGCTACACTGAGGCAAGGAGTAGGCATGTATGAAAATAAACAAGGTGTCTTACAAAATATTCCTTGGCATGACAGCGTTAAGCGGTATTATAATTGTCATTATGTCATTAATGGTAAAGACTTCCTATTCGGATTCCCTTAAAAAGAATGAGATTAATGTGCATGTCCGTGCGACCATCAGATCACGTTACCAATTTGATTATATTATGAATGTTATCGACAGCGCGGCCCGGGACATAAGCGCAAGCGCCCAGATAATCGGGGCTTTGAAAGCCGGCGGGCGGGAAGACCCAGGTGACAAAAACGATTTTTCAGTTAACACTTTTCTTCAGTCTTTGCAGACCATACAGCCTTTCATTGGCGATGTCACCATAGTCGGGATGAACGGCCAGTTTTTTTCAAGCAATCTCGCGATAGACAAAAGCGCGATCCTTGGGCATTTTGGGAAATATGTGAATAGTTTCAGGAGCGGAAGCGGCGTCGCATACTTTGTTGGTATTCAGCATAGTCCTTATGATCCCAATGGTTATAACAACCTGCTAACCGGGGTCTGGCCTATTTTTGAAACCAAAAGTCAAGAGCTGTGGGGGGCAATTTTTGTGGGCCTGAGCTATACTGTTTTTCAGGAACTCTTTATCCTGTCGCCGCTGACAAACGACGAAAAATTTTTAATGGTAAATAATGAGGGTGAAATAGTGTATACCTATCCGGCCTACGAATCCCTGGAAAGCGTCCTCACCGGGTATCCCGCTATTTTGAAAAACGTCGATATGACTATCGAAGGCAGGCTTAATGGAAAGGACTATGTGATCGTTTCGGAAGTCTCCGGCGTTTTGGGCTGGAAATTCATCAGGGTAATTGACGCGAAGAATGTGACCACCGATACCCGCAAAATGCAGACATATTTCAATTTTGTCTTCGCTATGTCAATTATTATAAGCATCCTGTTCAGCTTTTACATCTCAAAAGCGCTTACCAGGCCGGTACAGCAGCTCTTTAATACCTGTAAATTAATAGAACTGGGCGACCTTTCAAAGCGGGTGCATATCAATACCAATGATGAAATGGGGAAGCTTGGGCATACTTTTAACCTGATCATGGATCAGATAAACGCCGATTTTGAAAAAGAACTGGTAGAACAAAAACGGATGAATGAGCTTCGTCTTGAAGTGCTCCAGGCGCAGATAAATCCGCATTTTTTGTACAATACCCTGGATTCAATCAAATTTTTGGCGAGTTTTCAGGAAGTTCATAATATAGCTTCAATGTCTCAGGATCTCATAAATCTGCTGAAATACAATTTATCTTCAAAGAATACCGCAAGACTTTGTGAGGAAGTTGAAAGCATAAAAAATTACGCGGGAATACAAAAATACCGTTATGGCGATATTTTTGAGATCAAAACTCTGATCTCAGGCGGCACGGAGGATTGCGTCATATCGCGTTTTGTCCTGCAGCCCCTGGTGGAGAACGCGATTATCCACGGGTTTGATGATATAGAAAGCGGCGGCGAAATAATCGTCCGTTCCTTTTTTGAAGGCCTGAATCTCTGCCTTGAAGTGCTTGATAATGGCTGCGGCATAGACTCTGAAACCCTTTTGCATCTCAATCTTACCGGGAATTCCGGCGGCCCTGAACAAAGAAAAACAGCCGCTGGAGCAGAAGATGGGCCGCCCCCTGATTCCATAAAAACAGGCAAAGCCAGTGTAGGTATTGCCAACATTCGCGAAAGGATACGCCTGCAATTCAATGGCATGGCGGCCCTTGTCTTTGAAAGCGCTCCAGGGAAAGGTACAAAGGCACGTCTGGTCTTTCCCGTTCAAAAACCGGAATGAGTTGAACAGGTTCCACAATTATAGTCCTGCCGGGCCGCGGATTTTGGGACTGCCTCACTCATATTTCGCATTATCCGCGAATGAACGCGAATTATCGCTAATTCCTACTAGCCAATTGGTGTATATTCGCGTTAATTAGTGTCTGTCCATAAAGTCGGTTACTTTATGGACAGACCTTGCATTTGCTCCCGTTTTGTACCAAAACGGTGCGCAAAATGCCTGTTTTAAGGTAGTCTGTCCATAATGTGTC
>JAITIX010000064.1 GCA_031279205.1 Treponema sp.
CTTAGGTGGACAGACACACCGAGCCTAGGTGTGAAGACACAAATAGCTTAGGTGGACAGACACACCGAGCCTAGGTGTGAAGACACACATAGCTTAGGTGGACAGACACACCGAGCCTAGGTGTGAAGACACACATAGCTTAGGTGGACAGACACACCGAGCCTAGGTGGATTTTCGTCGCCCTGTTTGCGGTACTCATCCCGCGCCTGCGTTACGGCCTCATCCCATTCCATTCTCTTGCCCTGAATCCGGGCTATCATAGCGTCCGCCTGATGGCCTCCCCCAGCGTACCCACTCGCCTTGACAGTTCGGATGCAATGCGCCTGTTACCAATACTGTTTGCCCTTCTCCTGTCGCTTCCCGTCCCATAGAGTAATTTCAGCGTATTCGTCTTTAATATGTTCGTCGTCAAGCGGTGTGTCAGACCATAACGCGATCTGTCCATTAACAGCAGCGCATTTTGGGCAGCAATTCGGCAATTCCACACGCTTAAAATACACCTTCTCACCTTCAGGAACCTGACGCACTTCTTTAAGGATACCAGCAAGGTTCGACGTGTTCACGATCTCGGTATCCGCTACGCGCTTCCAGTCCTTGTTGCAGCCGCCCAGCCGGTTGAATAAATCTTGCGATACCTGCGACCGGCTCCGCTTCTCCACTATGCCACCCAATCCTGCGCGACTTGGTATCGGGCGATCTCATTGCGGCTCATGTCGCGCCCATCAAGCCGGAACGCTTCCTGTATGTTCTTCATGTCGTCGCGTACCAGTCAAAGGTCTTGCCGTGATATTTCAGGGCGTCCAGTTTCAAGGACTCCATGCTCCGCACCGTCTGGTATTTCGCCATGCGTTTGAGCAGCTTCCCCACCGCAATCGCGTCAAAAACAATCCGCTTCCCTGTTTCGCGGGTGTTTCGGTTCAGGTAGTCCTCTATCGCCTTAATGAGCGCGTCAAAGTCTTTTTTCTTTATGGGCTGCCCAGTTTCTGGGCTGTAAATCACCTTCCCCCGATACCGCACCCGCTATCGACTAGGGCTTTACGCATGGTTTCCACATCGACCGGAGGCAGACTCAGGGCTTCAATGACCATGCCGTAAATCTTGCGGAGTATCCTGTCCACTGATCGGAAAGCTCTTGCTGCACATCGTAACAATACGGCTCGTGGGTATGTTCCACCTTGCTGACCGTCGATGTTTATATCGAAGATCACCAACTCAAGTGGCTGTGTCATACTGCCGCCCTTCAATTACGATCGTGTAATGCTGATTCATAAACCTCGCTTTCGCTGTGGCGCGGAAGTTCTTTTGTTCTCCCGGAATACTCTATAAGTGAAGTGTTATTACCCTGACCACTATCCTTATCGCAGTAAAAACAAGCCACAGCCTTCGGAAAAATAAAATCATAATCCTTACCGCGCCTCGGCTTCCCAGAGACTTCTTGATGGCGTCCCCGTTGTGCCGCGCTTCGATTTTATCCCATTCGCCACCTCCGGCGCTTTCACCCTCCGTCTGTTCCGCCTCTCCATCTTCCTCCGGGTTCCCTTCTTCCTCATCGCTCCCGGCGCCTTCGTCTTCTTCAAAATCATCATCGCCCATATCAAAGGGACTGTTATTGCCACCGCCCATACCCTGCCGTGATTGCCACAACTGGACAGCTTGCACGTTCATAGGCAGGTCTGCCGGGTTTTTAACTTTGGCTATGTCTATCGGCTCCGCCCCTTCTCCACCCGCCTTTCGTTAAGGGTTTTCCACGTGTCAACCTCGTGAACCGCCCTGTGAGAGTGTCTGAACCGCCAAGACAGCCTCTATTGATTTTATCTGCATGTAACGCCATGATGACCGCTATGCGAAAGAAAGTAGCTCTGCTCGGCGCTACCGGTTCTATTGGGAAAAGCACACTTGATGTGTTGCGGCGAGGGAAAGATATGTTTAAGCCTGTGCTTTTTTCAAGCCACACTGATAGCGTGGGTTTAGCGGCGCTGGGCGCGGAGTTCCCCGAAGCGGCGCTGGCGCTCTCCGGCGTGGAACAGGACGTGTCCTGCGTTGGCTATGTTGGCAAAGAAGGTCTGTTGCAGGCAATCAGCGACTGCGGCGCGGATATTGTGGTGAACGGGATCGCTGGCGCGGCAGGACTTGCACCGTCCATCGCGGCTTTAGAGTCAGGCATGGACCTAGCGCTTGCCAATAAAGAAACCATCGTCATGGCGGGTCATTTGGTACGCGCTCTGGCTAAAGCAAAGAAAGCCCGGATACTGCCGGTTGATTCAGAACATTCGGCTATCTTTAAGCTGCTTGAGGCACATGGCAGGGAGAATCTGGCGGCGATCCTCTTAACTGCGTCAGGCGGGCCGTTTCGCACATACACGCCGGAACAGCTTAGCAGAGTGCGGGCGCAGGACGCGCTCAAGCACCCCACGTGGAACATGGGCGCCAAGATTACCATTGACTCGGCAAGCATGGCGAACAAGGGTCTTGAGGTGATTGAAGCCGTGCGGCTGTTTGACATACCAGTTTCCGCGATAGCTGACGTGATACAAGTACTTGTTCATCCTCAGAGTATTGTTCATTCAATGATTAGCCTGAAAGACGGGTCGATTTACGCGCAGCTTTCACAACCTGATATGCGGCTTCCCATTCAGAACGCACTTTATTACCCTGAAAACGCGCCATCAGGCTTTGAAACGCTTGACTTTAAGCAACTTACGCTCAGTTTTGAGAAGCCGGATGGGGAGAAGTTCCCCATGCTCCCCCTTGCGTATCAGGCGTTGAGCGCCGGCGACTTGTATCCGGTCGTGTATAACGCGGCAAACGAGGTCGCGGTCGCGGCGTTTCTCGCAGAGCAGATACACTTTCCTGACATTGCCCGTGTTGTGGCACTGACGCTGGAACAGAACTGGGACGGTAAGCCGGAGCTTGGCGCAATCAGGGAGACTGATAGACGCGCGCGGTCTGTAGCGAAATCCTTTATCAAGACGTTCAACACGTTGTCATTTTTACCGATTATGTAATGATATGTTTATAAAGAGGTCAGGTCTGATGAATAAACGAGTTAGCTATGCTTGTGTCGCTTGTGTCGTATTAAGAGGACTGTTTGCGCCATTGCTATTCGCGCAGGTGAATACCAATGAGTTGCAACAGGGGCAAGGTTCGATTGAGTTCTACAATTATACTGGTCCAGTTACGCGGGTTGATACAGTCGCGCAGATTCGGAACATTGGTTATGAACAGGGGCTTGCGGTTCGGCGCGGGGCTGCCCGTTCAGGCGCAACGAACCGGTACTTCGTGATTCATTCGGTTACCGCGCCAGAGGGAGAGCGGATGGATGCGGACATCTTTGGCTTAGGGGCTGGCGTGGGCGTAGACCACATACGGAACCTAAGGCTCATCATCCAAGGCTATCTTGAAGGCGCCTATAACTATTCAGCGGCGGACGCACGCTTGCTTGCCCAATATATTACTATTTACAACGCATTCTATCGGGGAAACTGGAGCTTTTTCGGTTCCCGTTATAAACAAGCGGTTCTGGGAAACCTAAGCGCTGACCGCGTTGGTCTTTCTGTGCGTTTTAATGAATGGCCTGGACGGACGCTCATTGTAATCCCGCTGGGTAACGCCAGTCCCGGATCATTGAGCGCCATAGATACATCGGCGGTTAGCGATGAGGGCGTGCTTGAGGAACTGCGGCGTGATCCAAATCAGGGACTGGACGTACGGAAAGAGATGGTTGAGCTAAAAGAGCGCGAGGCTGATGAGGCTGAGGCTCGCGCCGCGGATTTACGAGAAGCTATTGCGGCGGAGGAAGCCAGAATCGCGGCGGAGCGTCGGCGGGCGCAACAGGCGTCGCCGGAAGAGGCGCGGCGTATTGAGGATGACCTTGCCGCTAGGGAAAAGGCGCTGGAAGAACAGCGTAGGCTGGCTGATGAGGCGGAGCGTATGGCTGAAAGAAAGATGCTCGATGCTCAAAGCGACCGCGAGGACATTGCTATTGATCAGAATGGCGGCATTGCCGCGGAAGCTGCTCGACGGGCTGAAGCGGCGCGGCAGGTTGAAGCGGCGCAACAGGCAGAGCTTGCGCGACAGGCGGCGGAAGAGGCGGCGCGGCAGGCAGAGATAGCGCAAGACGCGGCGGCAAACATCGCGCCTCAGAACGAAGCGGTGGCGCAACAGGCAGAGATAGCGCAAGATGCGGCGGCTGAAGCAGCGCGACAGGCCGATGTAGCGC
>JAITIX010000105.1 GCA_031279205.1 Treponema sp.
CGAGCGACAACACACCGAGGCTCGGAGTCTCATCACACCTACGCACGGAGTGACATCACACCTAGGCTGCGTGTGTCTGTCCACCTACGCTCGGTGTGTCTGACCACCTAGGCTCGGTGTGTCATCACACCTAAGCTCGGTGTGTCTTCCCACCTACGCTCGGTGTGTCTGTCCACCTAGGCTCGGTGTGTCATCACACCTAGGCTGGGTGTGTCTGTCCACCTAGGCTCGGTGTGTCATCACACCTAGGCTCGGTGTGTCTGTCCACCTAAGCTCGGTGTGTCATCACACCTAGGCTCGGTGTGTCATCACACCTAAGCTCGGTGTGTCATCACACCTAAGCTCGGTGTGTCATCACACCTAGGCTCGGTGTGTCATCACACCTAAGCTCGGTGTGTCATCACACCTAGGCTGAGTGTGTCTGTCCACCTAAGCTCGGTGTGTCTGTCCACCTAGGCTCGGTGTGTCTGTCCACCTAGGCTCGGTGTGTCTATCCACCTAAGCTCGGTGTGTCATCACACCTAAGCTCGGTGTGTCATCACACCTAAGCTCGGTGTGTCATCACACCTAGGCTCGGTGTGTCATCACACCTAAGCTCGGTGTGTCTGTCCACCTAAGCTCGGTGTGTCATCACACCTAGGCTCGGTGTGTCTGTCCACCTAAGCTCGGTGTGTCATCACACCTAAGCTCGGTGTGTCATCACACCTAAGCTCGGTGTGTCTGTCCACCTAGGCTCGGTGTGTCTGTCCACCTAGGCTCGGTGTGTCCCCACACCTAAGCTCGGTGTGTCTGTCCACCGAGGCTGAGTGTGTCTTCACACCTAGGCTGGGTGTGTCTGTCCACCTAAGCTCGGTGTGTCTGTCCACCGAGGCTGGGTGTGTCATCACACCTAGCCTCGGTGTGTCTGTCCACCTAAGCTCGGTGTGTCTTCACACCTAGCCTAGGTGTGTCATCACACCTAGCCTCGGTGTGTCTGTCCACCTAAGCTCGGTGTGTCATCACACCTAGCCTCGGTGTGTCTGTCCACCTAAGCTCGGTGTGTCTTCACACCTAAGCTGGGTGTGTCTGTCCACCTAAGCTCGGTGTGTCATCACACCTAAGCTCGGTGTGTCTGTCTACCTAGGCTCGGTGTGTCATCACACCTAGGCTCGGTGTGTCATCACACCTAGGCTGAGTGTGTCTGTCCACCTAGGCTCGGTGTGTCTGTCCACCTAAGCTCGGTGTGTCATCACACCTAGGCTGGGTGTGTCATCACACCTAGGCTGGGTGTGTCTTCACACCTAGGCTGAGTGTGTCATCACACCTAGGCTGAGTGTGTCATCACACCTAGGCTGGGTGTGTCATCACACCTAGGCTCGGTGTGTCATCACACCTAGGCTCGGTGTGTCTGTCCACCTAAGCTCGGTGTGTCATCACACCTAAGCTCGGTGTGTCTGTCCACTTTTATTTCTATAATCTTCACAGGTATCGGGTGATATAGAACTTGGCAAGCGAGAACCATCGCAAGATGTCCTCATAAAACTGATAACAATCCATAAAGTGGATATAAATTGGTTGCTTACCGGTAATGGCTTGATATTCTTGCCCAGAACCGATGATTCTCCAGAGACTCCTGCAAGAGATGAAGGCATCATACCCAACAGAGGGGTAATCATTAACAAACCCAGTCCCCATAGTGTCGTCCAAGTCGGTATTAACAACTTCAGTGTCTGGCACCTAGTCCAAAGTCCCGGCGAAGCCGTATAGTGAAGATGGAGGCTTAGAAAACATGCTGTCAAGAGATGATTTTGTGTTTACCATTGGCTATGATGGGCCGGTGGCAGTGGTGGATAGTCAGGCAAAGCGGCGCTACGCCACGCTTTCTACGCGGGATCTTGCGGAAAAAGGGCTGTTCCGCGCGGCTTATTCATCAGCGCTCTATGCCAAAAGCAGGGAAGAGCTACAAACGGTGGTGGATATATACAACAAAACCGCGGGCGCCTCCTTCACTTTGGACTCGCCGCTGGACCGGCTCTTCGGGGTTTTCCCCGTGGAGGTCAAACGTTCCATAGCGCTGTGATGGGTAAAACCGATTTGGGCCGTCTCTACGCCAGCATACGCGATGAGGTTGAGGCGCGGCTGGAAGAGTTTCGCGCACTCTGGGCGTATGGCTCGGACGGCGAACTGTTGCGCGAACTGTGTTTCTGTGTCTGCACACCCCAGACTAACGCGAAACGCGCGTGGGAGGCGGTGAACCGGCTGGCGGATTCCGGTCTGCTTGAAAGTAGTGTCCACGACAGTGCTGCGCGAGACGCGCTTGCTGCGGTGTTGCGTGGGAGTGGCGTCCGTTTTCACAACAACAAGGCCGCGTACATTGAGGCTAACCAGCGGCTTTTTTCCCCGGGTACCAGAAGCAAGATCGCCGGCATATTGAGCGGCGGTGCCAGAGAGGCGCGGTCAAGCCTGACGCTCCGGGTTGCTGGCTGGGGGCTTAAAGAGGCATCGCACTTCCTGCGTAACATTGGACAGGGGAGCGAAATCTGCATTCTGGACCGGCATATCCTGCGACAGCTTGTGGACTACGGCGTTATCACGGCGATGCCAGGCTCGCTGTCGGTAAAGGTTTATCTTGAGACTGAACGCGCCATGAAGCGCTTTGCGCGCGATGAGGGCGTGCCGCTTGATGCGCTGGATTTGACACTGTGGTTTAAGGCAAAAGGGGAGGTATTCAGATAGTCTTTTCCCGTGTATCCTTGTGTCATGAATACTCTAGCGTTACAAAATCTAACATACGGTATGTATGTCATCGGGACCACGGATGGGGAGAAGCTCACCGGCTGCGTGGTCAACACGGTGGTACAGGCCGCATCGACGCCGGCGTTGGTAACGGTTTCCGTTAACCACAATAACCTGACCAATGAATGCTTGAAAAAGCGTAAACTGTTCTCGGTCTCCATTCTATCGGAAGCCGTGGATTCAGGCGTCATTGGGACTTTCGGCTTTCATTCTGGCAGGGATACGGACAAGTTTGCCACTGTTCCGCACAGTCTGACCAAGACCGGAATGCCGGTCTTGAGCACCGGCATCTGCGGCTGGCTTGAGTGTAGGGTGCGCGACTCTTTCGACCTTGAAACACACACCGTATTCATCGCTGAGGTCATTGATGCGGAGCGCTTCGACGGCATTCCCATGACCTACTCGTACTACCATCGCGTCATAAAAGGCGCGTCTCCTGCCAATGCCCCAACGTATGTGCCGCAATCCACGTTCGTTGAACTGCCGCCAGCAGGCGTAGCAACGTCCACGTCCGCCTCTGTGTGGGTCTGCGATGTCTGTGAATATGAATACGATGGCGCAGACGGCCCCTTTGAGTCCCTGCCCGATGATTGGGTATGCCCGATCTGCGGCGTACCCAAGAGTCAATTCTCACGGAAGTAGCGTTAGTGAGATGTCCACGAATGGCGGCTACTAGCAGTCGCCATTCGTGGACTCTTCTAGTCCAAACAGCTTGTCAGCCGACGATAGGTCTGATTCACGCGCTGTCTGGTCTCTTCATCCACGTTTTCGCCCAGTTCCTCAATGAGGGTTTCCATGGCGGATATGCTTTGATATACAATAGCTGAAAAATCCCGCGAGCAGTTAAACATATAGTGTCCCTCGTTCCGCGAGAGCAGACCAATGAAGCCCAAGTGCTTACTCTGTTCCCGCCATGGCGCGGGAGTGGCCAGGTCAGGGAGGTAGGCAAGCAGGGCATCCAGGTTTTGCTTTATATCAAACGCTTCCCGCCGTGGCCACTGCTTTTCAGGGGCGTCGGAGAGCGAGGCCTCAATATGAGGAAGCAGAGAGAGGATGCGCGTAACTTTTTTGCCAAGCAGCAGGCGGTATTCACCGCGCACAACAAGAACGCCGCGCAGGTTCCGGTAGCGCTGTTTATAGGTCTTCATAAAAACCATGAACTGCTCCCGTACGTTCACTATCTTCTCCAGCGGTATGATCAGATAGCGTTTATCTTTGCCACTCTTGTCCGCGTATTCCTCAAACTCGAAAACCTCGTCCCCAATAGGCAGCTTAGCCAGCGCGTCGACCGCATCGCTCGGTTTTTCCTTTTTTTTCTTCTTTTGTTCTGTCTGCCCGGCTTTTACTGTTTTTTCAATCTCGTCGGCCTTTTTCTTTTTTATAATAATCTCTTCAGCCTCCGTAATTCCGACCAAGCCCTCATACAGATCAGGGCTTATCCTGAGCAACGTTTTCTTTGAGAGCGGGGACACAGACATGGCGTACATACGGCTTGTGCGGACGATTTCACCAGCCACGATGTACTGTGGGTTCATGCGGAACATCACCGAGCCTGGATGAATGAGGATGCTGTCCTCGGTGAGGGTACGGTAGGCGCCCCAGTCGCTGTTCCATTTGGGACTTTCTTCCCGCGCACAGACAAATTGGATGAGTCCCCGCGCCACACAGCAGAGGTAGTCTTCAATTAGGCCGCCACTGGCAAGTGGGACACCCAAACTGGAAACGATTTCGGCAAGCTGTTTCGTGATATTTGATATTTCAGCCATAGTGCGGTCGTCGAAGTAGTTTTTCTTGCAGAACTGCGCTTTGTTCGGCGCTTCCTCAAAGGCGTGGAGGAGCTTGAGGTATGAAACAAAATCGCCGTACTCATCGCGGAAACGATGGTGCGCCTGACGCGCCTCCATTTCTTCACTGGGTGGCAGAACATAAGGGCTTGATGTTGATAAAAAAGCCGCCGCAATGGTGGTTTCGATGATCACGTTGGGATATCTGAGTATAGCCTCAACGATGATACGGGACTGACGGGGTAGCAGGGGGAATTCGGTCATCATCTTCCCAATGTTGGACAGACTACGGTCGCTTTCCAGCGCTTCAAGATGGTTCAGGGTTTCAATAGCCGCGATGAGGCCCTCGTGGTTGGGCGGGGAAATAAAGTCAAACTCCTCAAACGCGGTCAGACCGAGGTCGGACATACGGAGTACCACTTCGGAAAGGTCAGTGCGGTAGATTTCCTCGGTTGTAAAAAGGTCGCGGCGTTCAAAATCCTTGCGGTTGTAGAGCCGGTAGCAGGTTCCTTCCCGCGTGCGTCCGGCGCGTCCTTTGCGCTGATTCGCGGAGGCTTTTGATATAGGCGCTTCCACAAGGCTTGAGGTGAAGGTACGCGGGTTGTAGTGATTGAGCTTTGACAGGCCGGAATCAATGACGGTTGTTACTCCATCAATTGTTACCGAAGTTTCCGCGATATTGGTGGAGATGATCACTTTTATCTTACCACCGGGTGCGGGGTCAAAGACCCGCTCCTGCTCCTCACGGGCAAGTCTGCCATAAAGGGGGAGTACGTGGATATACTCGGCAACAGGCCCGTTAAACAGGCGTTCCATACATTCCTTGATAATCTTTTCACCAGAAAGGAAGATCAGGATATCGCCGGTGCGCTCCTCGCTCACCACGCGCTCAACAATTGATGTGATCTTCTCAAGGAGCGCGTCTTCCACGTTTTCTGCAATTGCCCGTCGCCGTGCGCGTTGGCTTTCCCAGGGGTTGCGTTTCCATGGCTGGGGCGCCGACGGCGCTTTAACCGGATCATAGATGAGCGTAACTGGATAAGTGATGGCGTCGATCTTGACGATTGGACATTCACCGAAATACTGGGAGAACACCTGGGCGTTGATGGTCGCCGACGAGACAATGACCTTAAACTCAGGACGAGTTTCAAGGACCCGCTTCAAAAGCCCCAAAATGAAATCAATGTTAAGGCTTCGTTCATGCGCCTCATCAACGATGATGCAGCAGTAACGGGATAGCCAGGGGTCGAGCTTCATCTCCTGAAGCAGTATGCCATCGGTCATAATCTTGATCCGCGTGTGGGGGACGGTTTTGTCTTCAAAGCGCATCTTATAGCCCACGCGTCCGGGTATGACTTGGCCTATCTGTCGGGCGATGAATTCGCTCACCGAGACCGCCGCGATGCGTCGCGGCTGGGTTACGCCGATAATGCCGTTTTCTCCATAACCCGCGTCGTGGAGGATCACCGGCAACTGGGTGGTTTTGCCTGAACCGGTCGGGCTTTCCACCACCACCACCTGGTTGCTGGCAAGGGCTGAAAGAATGCGGTCTTTGTGTTTATACACAGGAAGTTCGAGATAATTCATGCCCTATATAGTAGAAGAAACTATCGCGTGGAGCAATTGTACTTTGTCTTGAGTGCCGCCAATTCTGCGTCCAGTGTGGCGTTTCGCTCCAGTTCCTTCAAGCGACGATCGGTCGCGGCGAGTTCCTCATCACCTGGGGAATAACCCGTGGCCATGAGAAGTTCCTGTTCCAGAAGGTCGGGGTCTACGCTCCGTTCACGAGCTGCGAGTCCGGGTAGCTGTTTCCTCATGGTCTCAATCTGAGACTTGAGTTCCATGATTTCAGCGCTCAGGCTGTTTTTTTGCTCTGTTGCGCGTTCCGCCTGTTTTTCCGCTTCCCGCACCAAATCCTCAACGCCCTTTGAACGGGCAAGCGCGACACGGGCGCACCATTTGGCTTCTTCCGCCGTACATTCCGCCAGCTTCTTTTCAGTGAGTTTCAGCGTCGTAAGGTACTGAGCGATATACGTCTTCGCGTCAGTGGCGCGCAGGCCCGCAAGATCAGTTTCTTTCTGTTGCACTGGTATGCTCCTTATATATCTAACATGAGTTCGACGAGTCCCTAAAACAAGGAGACGCACTCCGCGGGTGTCAGAGACTCTAACCCTAGAAGGCCGCTCTCTAACCGTCACGCACCACGCGGTGTCAGACGTACTCCGCGGTGTCAGAGACGCACTACGGTCGAACTCACGTTATCCATAATAACCCATGTTATGTGAAAGAAGAAGATAGTCCGCGTACGGTCTAGTCGCCGACCTTTTCTAAGGATGCCTATGCCAAATTGATCTCGACGTAATCAGAATGTTCTGCTAAGTTATAAACATGCAAGCACTTATGAATATTCTGGCAACTCTCACCAGTCTCTACATGATCCTGATCTTTGTGAGGATCATCCTTACTTGGTTCAGCGAGGCTGAGTATGGCAAATCGCCCAAAATCCTCTACGACATTACCGAGCCGTATCTGAAGTGGTTCCGGCGCTTTACCGGGATACGAGCCGGTATGCTGGACTTGTCCCCGATTGTGGCAATGACAGTGATCTCGCTCGTGAACCAGATCTTCCTGTTCCTTGCACGCTATGGTCGGATCAGGCTGGGGATCATTCTGGCAATGCTGGTATCAGCGCTATGGTCGGTGGTGTCTTTCCTGTTGGGCTTTTTCACCGTGATACTGGTACTGCGGTTGATCGCTTATCTGTCGCGACAGGACATTTACTACACCCCCTTCTGGAAGATTATAGACACGATTTCCCAGCCGGTGCTGTACCGTATCAAGCGAATTCTCTTTGGTCCACGTATCGTCAATTACCGGAACGGTCTCATTGTGTCAATCTTGACTCTGGCCGGTATTGCCGTAGGTCTCCACTTTCTGGTTGGTTTTGTGTTTTCGATGCTGGGGAACTTCCCCCTATAAGCATGTTTTTGAGGGAACTAAGCGCGTCGCTTGACCATATCAAAGGTGTGGGTCCTGAGCTGAGGAGTGCGTTTACCCACGTCGGCGTTACCAGTGTGGGCGGGCTTTTGTGCTATTATCCCCGCGATTGGGAGGACCGAAGCCAGATTGTTCCCATCAAGGACTTTCAGCGCGCCACTGTGTGTACAATGGTTCGGGTCATTGCCCATGACTGGTTCGGCTTTAGGGCGATGAAGACCCTCAAGGTTCACGTTGAGGATGCGAGTGGACGGGGAGTGCTGGTCTGTTTCAAGCGTCCCTTTCTTGAAAACCAGCTTGTGATAGGGAAGCAGTACTGGCTTTGGGGAACATTCTTCTATAAATATGGGGAGATTCAATCCAGCAACTTTGAGCTAGAGGCTGTTCAGGGCGAGGCGAGCAAGAACTTTGGGCGCCTTGTACCGGTGTACCGTTTAAGCGCGAAGCTAAGAGCCGGTACCCTGCGGCGTTGCGTGGAACAGGCGCTTAAACAGTATGCCGAGCCGCTTGAGGACGAGTTGCCGGCGTACCTCATTGAGCGCCGGGGACTTTTTCCCAAGTCGCGGGCAATCAAGGCGATTCATTGCCCCGCTTCCCTTGAGGAACTGAACATAGCGAAACAAACGCTCGTCTACGAAGAGCTTTTCTATCTTGAAATAGTAGTGGCAAAACGGGCGATTGAGCGGCGTCGGGCGCCGGGCGGACAATTGCCCAATGCGCCGGTTTCGTCTTTGCAAAGGCGTCTGCTTGAGCGCCTGCCCTTCAGCCTGACTCAGGGACAGCTTGCGGCGCTCGCCGATATTAACCGCGACATGGACGGGCCATACCCTATGGCGCGGCTGCTTCAAGGCGACGTTGGTTCGGGCAAGACACTGGTCTCGTTTCTCGCGGCGCTCAAGGCTGCTGAAATGGGCGGACAGGCGGCGCTTATGGCTCCCACCGAGTTACTGGCGCGTCAGCACGCGGAAAACGCGGCGCGGCTTCTGGAACCTCTTGGTCTGCGGCCTGCGTTTCTCACCGGTAACATCAAATCATCAGGACGCGCCCGGCTTCTCAAAAACCTCGCGCTTGGTCAAATTGACTTTGTGATAGGAACTCACGCGCTTTTCTCAAGAGATGTGTGCTATAGGAACCTGCGACTGGTCGTGATTGATGAACAGCACCGCTTCGGGGTTTTACAGCGTCAGGCGATTGTGGAGAAAGGCGAGCAGCCAGACCTACTGATGATGAGCGCCACACCGATACCGCGCACGCTGGCGCTCACGGTTTTCGGGGACATGGACGTGTCGATCATTCGGGACATGCCGCTGGGGAGGAAGCCGGTTATTACGCACCTCGCACTTCAATCCAATGAGATGCGGGTATATGACTTTGTCCGGCGGCAGCTTGCGGCAGGCAGGCAGGCGTACTTCGTCTATCCACTTATTGAGGCTGATGAGCATAAGTCGCTCAAGGACGCTGAGTCTATGGCGACGCGGCTTTCTGAGGAAATCTTCCCTGAGTATGATATGTCGCTGATTCACTCAAAGCTGAGTGAGGAGGAAAAGCGGATAACCATGGAAAACTTCCGACAGGGCGTGATTCGCGTGCTTGTGGCTACAAGCGTGGTTGAGGTGGGCGTTGACGTGCCAAACGCCACATGCATGGTTATTGAACACGCCGAGCGTTTTGGGCTTTCCGCCTTGCATCAGTTGAGAGGTCGCGTGGGACGGGGCAGTGAGCAGTCCTACTGTTTCCTTGTGTATGCCGTTGGCGATGACAACCGCCTCTCCGATGATGCCAAGGAGCGGCTTAAAGTGATGAAGAACAGCGTGGATGGTTTTGTTATAGCCGAAGAAGACCTGCGGCTCCGCGGACCAGGGCAGATCGCGGGTATTGAGCAGTCAGGCAACCTTGGTTTAAGCATCGCTGATCTGGTGCGGGACATAAACATCCTTGAACATGCCCGCAACGATGTTTTCGCCATGCTGGAAGCAGACCCCGATCTACTCCAGAGCGAACATCAATGCGTCGCGCAGGTACTCAAACGCGCCCCGCCCTTCGCCAACATTGCCTTATAGCCATTCATAGACCGGTGTCTGGCACCAGCAGCGCCTCTGGCACTATGGTTCCAAGAGCGACAGCAACGCCTCGTTGCCGGTATTTTTCCCCATCTGCGTGATGAGTGCCGCCATATCCCGCGCCGGCGGCGCATAGAACTTTCTTTCAAGCGTAACAAGCGAGAGCGCGTGTAACCCAAGACGGGCGAGCAGGGGACGCTCATCAAGTGGATCGCCACGCCAGCCGCGCTTGAACGATGAGAGCAGCACGGGTTTCTGGCTCCGGCAATACAAAGGATCGCAGACCAGTGGATAACCCAGACTCGCCAGATGAACGCGAATCTGGTGAGTGCGTCCGGTTTCAGGCAACGCCTCAATCGCGCTATAGGTTCCCACGCTTCCCAGAAGCCTGAACGCGGTGCGCGACTTTTTGCCCTGATACTGGTCGATGATGGTACGGTGCCGCTTATCCCCGTCTGGCACCAGGGAAAGCTCGCAAGAGGTTTCAGTCCATGCTGGTCTGCCGTGGACAATGGCGATGTAGCGTTTCTTCATCAGCCCATTCTCAAACGCGATTGAAAGCCGCCGGTGGGCCTCCTCGTTCCGGGCAAACAGTACCAGCCCCGACGTGTCGCGGTCGATGCGGTGTACTGTGAATACGCGGTAGGGCAAAAGCAGGTCTAGCCGTTCCTTTGCCGTATCCCAGCGGTCGCCCCCCACCGCGACACCTGAAGCCTTGTTCACCACCACAATCTGTTTGTCTTCATACACTACGCTAAAGAGCGCCTGCTGTTTCATGTTTTGTACTTTGGTATACTACTTTTTGACTGTCAAGGCAGATGGGAAAGCCTTCCACGTTCCTAGTTCAGTGCGGCGCCCACACGCTAGCTTAGTGCGGCACTCGATTCCTAGTTAACGTGAGTTCGATGGGAACAAAGTGTCCACACCCACGTCTCTGACACCCCGCGCGTCAACACCCGCACCTCTGACACCCACGCCAACATCCCGCGCGTCCCTGTTCCTAGTTGGAACCTGACCCCGGTGCCTAGTTGGAACACGACCCCTGTTCCTAGTTGGAACACGACCCCGGTGCCTAGTTGGAACACGACCCCTGTTCCTAGTTGGAACTCGATCCCTGTTCCTAGTTGGAACCTGACCCCTGTTCCTAGTTGGAACTCGATCCCGGTGCCTAGTTGGAACTCGATCCCGGTGCCTAGTTGGAACCTGATCCCTGTTCCTAGTTGGAACCTGATCCCTGTTCCTAGTTGGAAGCGATCCCTGTTCCTAGTTGGAACCTGATCCCTGTTCCTAGTTGGAACCTGACCCCTGTTCCTAGTTGGAACCTGACCCCTGTTCCTAGTTGGAACCTGACCCCTATTCCTAGTTGGAACTCGATCCCTGTTCCTAGTTGGAACCGATCCCTGTTCCTAGTTGGAACCGATCCCTGTTCCTAGTTGGAACCTGATCCCTGTTCCTAGTTGGAACCTGACACGGGTTGCTAATCGTTTTAACCATGAGAAAACGTCTCCTCAGTCTCCTCAATGAGTATTCTGTTGAATGCTCTGTCGCCATAAATCTGGGACGTAATATCCTCTTTACCCGGAATGCCGATGGCGTCGGCGCGGCAGTGCTGGCAGTGCCTGAACACCGGCAAGTAGGCTTCAGCCTCCTCACGAGCGCGGGCAAGCGCGTCGCAGTCCGGCGTGTCGTACTCCGCAAACTCGTGCTGGGGTATAAGGGGAATGATGTTAATGATGGACGCGCCCCAATCCCGCACGGCGCGGGCAATGCCGGCAATGTGCGCGCCGTTGATGGCTGGAATCAGCACGATGTTAATCTTAATGATGAAGTCAAGCGCCGCCGCCTTTTGTATGCCCCGCTGCTGCGCGTTGATTAACAAGGCCGCGCCTTCAACGCCGGTGTAGACCGTGCCGTCAAGGATTACATGGGAGCAAATCTGGTGAAGAATGACCGGATCAACCGCGTTCACGGTTACTGTCAGGGTTTTGACCCCGACACGCACAAGGCTGCTGGCGCAGCGCTCCAGTAATAAGCCGTTGGTGGATAAACAGTTAATGAGCGTGGGGTATGCCTGATGAATGAGCGCGAAGGTTTCAATGGCGTGAGGCGTTGCCAGCGTATCACCCGGTCCAGCGATGCCCGCCACAGTGATCTCTGGACACTGTTCCAGCGCCCGCTTCACCAGATCAAGCGCGTCTTGTGGTTCGAGCAGTTTTGCGCTTACTCCGGGGCGGTTCTCGCGCTTGTTAAACGAGCGCTTGCAGAACCGGCACTGTATGTTACACGCTGGACTGACGGGCAGGTGAACCCGTCCGCGATTCAGGTTTGCCTCGCTGGAAAAGCAGGGGTGGTTTAACGAAGGGTG
This sequence comes from Treponema sp., assembly GCA_031279205.1. GTDB lineage: Bacteria > Spirochaetota > Spirochaetia > Treponematales > Breznakiellaceae > JAIRMT01. The sequence continues at coordinate 11,982 of JAITIX010000105.1, forward strand.
AAAGCTGTGGCGGGCGTCGAACATTACGTTCACAATGGTCGTTCCAATGAATCGAAGAGCGCTGTTGAGAGGTATCGCTCGCCAGTATCTGGCAGGAGCGCGACAATGGTCTTGTCCTGAAACTCTGGTCGCTTGGCGATCTGGGTTGCCGCGTACGTGGCCGCGCCGGAAGAGATGCCCACGAGTAAGCCTTCGGTTGCGGCAAGGCGCTGGGAGGCGATATAGGCTTCCTCGTTACGCACCTTGTAAATTTCGTTGTATATCGAGGTGTTAAGCACATGGGGTACAAAGCCTGCGCCAATGCCCTGAATCTTGTGCGGACCTGGGGCTGAACCGGACAGTACTGCTGAGTCGTATGGTTCCACGGCGATCACTTGTATTGTAGGGTTCTGGGCTTTGAGGAATTCGCCCGCGCCGGTGATGGTGCCGCCGGTTCCAATGCCTGCGACAAAGGCGGCAATGTCTCCGTCAGTGTCTTGCCATATCTCAGGGCCGGTGGTTTTCCGGTGAATCTCTGGGTTTGCCGGGTTATTAAACTGCTGAGGGATAAAGGAACCGCTGATCTGGGCGTGGAGTTCCTCAGCCTTCCTGATAGCGCCTTTCATGCCGTCCTTGCCGGGTGTGAGTACCAGTTCGGCGTTCAGGGCGGCCAGCAGCTTTCGCCGTTCTATGCTCATGGTGTCAGGCATAACCAGTATGATGCGGTAGCCCTTGGCAGCGGCGACAAAGGCCAGTCCCACGCCGGTATTTCCGCTTGTTGGCTCAATCAGCACGCTGTCCTTGTTGATCAGCCCCTGTTGTTCTGCTGTTTCGATCATTGCCAGCGCGATACGGTCTTTGACACTTCCCGCTGGGTTGAAGTATTCCAGCTTTGCCACGAGTCTGCCCCGCAGTTCCAAGCCTTCGGCATAGCTGCTCAGTTCCAGCAGCGGCGTGTTTCCGATGAGTTCAGTCAGTTTCTTTGCAATCTTTGCCATATTCTTTCCTTCATGTATGGATATCGTTAGTAGGTCAGTACGCTTACCTGCGTTCTAGGCGCTGTTAGCGGAGAGGATTAACCGCAGTGTTATTTGTGGTTAATCCTCGGCATTAACTTTTGAAACCCTCACTTATACAGTGAATCCGGCACGCCGGGCAGGGCGATGAAGACGTTTCGCGTGAGGGCATCAGGGTCGACGTCCTTGTCCACGAGATTGATCTGCTGGAGATCGCGTGTATTACGGGAGATCGCCACCTCAGCCTCGCTCACGGAAGCCCTGAAGTTGTAGGTCTTGAGGATGGCGGCGTTTACCTCTGGATCGCCGGCTACATACTTTCGTTCATCAAGGATACGGGCGGTCTCATCAGGGTTTTCCTGCACAAAGGCCGCGGCTTTCTGAATAGCGCGGGTGAACTTTGCCGCGGCTTCGGGATGATCCTTCACGAAGCTGGCCGAAGCAACTACCACGCAGCAGAATTCGTCCTTGAGGTAGTCGTCTGTGGCCTGATTGATGATTACCCTAGCCTTTCCTTCCTGCTCAACGATGTAAGCGGTTGGGTCTCCGAGTGCGATGGCGTCGACTTGTCCTCGCTCAAGCGCCAAGGGGAGGTCTGCCTGTTGATAGATCAGCCACTCAACTTCGAGGTTGTCTGCGGTAACGCCGATGCCTAGTTCGGCCAGGTAACGCTGAGTGATCACTGTGCCGCTGGATGCCATGCCGGTTGTGCCAATCCGCTTACCGCGTAGGTCTGCGGGTGTGTATATATCAGAATCAACGCGTACCAGTACCTTCTGGCAACCTGTGTGTATGCCCAGAGGAATCTTCACGTCAAGGCCATTGGCAATGGGCTGAATCAGCGTAGCCAAAAGGTTGTTGGTAACATCAACCGCGCCGGTGGTGAGCAGGAGGTTAGCCTGACCGGTCTCCATAGTGATGGATTCCCACTTGAGTCCCTCTTCCTCGTAGTAACCGAAATGCTCGGCGATGACGAAAGGTGAGGTACAGAGACCTACGGAAACTCCCCGTCCGATCTTGACCACATAGTTTGGGTCTTCCACTGCAGCAGTGGAAGTTCCCTGATTTTGACCTCTTGCGTGGAGACTAAACACTGCCACACAAACCAAAGAAAGCAAAAGGATAGTTTTTTTCATAGTTTATATCCTCTCCTTAAAAAAATTTTTTCCGTCAACGACGGCTTTTTCACAGGTTGTACTCCGGTTCCTGCTTTGTGCCTGCGAAGTGCAGGATTTGCAGTATCTTTGCTCTCAGGTCGAGGAAGTCTGGGTTGTCGCGCTGTCGTGGGCGGCCCATTTCCACGGTAATCACCTTCTCAATCTTTGCTGGACGCGCTGACATGACCACGATGCGGTCAGCCATGTAAATTGCCTCATCAACATCGTGCGTAACCATGACCATAGTCATCTGACGTTTTTCCCATATTTTGAGAATCTCGTCCTGCATATTCATGCGGGTAAAGGCGTCGAGAGCGCCCAAAGGCTCGTCCAGCAAGAGCGCCTTTGGGTTATTGATGAGCGTCCTTGCCAGCGATGCTCTCTGCGCCATACCGCCGGAAAGGTGGTGAGGATAAGACTTTTCAAAGCCCTCAAGCCCCACGAGTTTGAAAAAGCCTGGTATGTTTTGTTTTTCTTCACGATAGACCCCGCGCGCCCGCAACCCGAAGGCGATGTTCTCCCAGATGGTCTTCCACGGGAACAGAGTAGGGTCTTGAAACACTAATCCCCGTTCATGACCTGGCGCCTGTATCTTGGCGTCATCCAGAAAAAGTGAGCCGCTGTCAGTTTGAGTAAGTCCGGCGATGAGCCGGAGCAGGGTTGACTTGCCGCACCCCGATGGGCCGATGAGAGAAATGAACTCCCCGCTTTTGAAAACAAGGCTAATGTTGTCCAGCACGGTAATATCATCTGCGCCTTCTTGAGGAAAGGTTTTAGTTACGCCGTTGATCCGTATGGTCCCGCCATGTACTACTGTTTGCATAGTTTCAGCTACCACCGAATTGTGCCTTTCTGCCAACTCAGGACGCGATTGCGAATCTTGAACTGGAGGTTAATGAGGAGGGAAAAGGTTATGGCAATCACGATGAGCGCCGCGTAAACTTGTGAGTATGCCATGGTTTCCCTCTGCCAGTTGATGTACCAGCCAATGCCGAACTTACAACCGATCATTTCAGCGGCCATCAGGGTTAGGAATGACGATGATGTGCCGTTAAACAGGCCGGCGAATATGTTGGGTGCAGCGCCGGGCAGGGCGATTGAAAGCACATTCCGCAGATTGCTTGCTCCCAGGGTACTTGAAACTTCGAAGTAACTTTTCCGCACATTGAGGATGCCTGAACTAGTGAGTACCGTTGTGGGGAACCAGACGCCCAGGGCGATGAGGAACAGTGCCGCATCGGTCGCTTTGGTGAAGACCACCAGGGCGATGGGTATCCACGCGGTTGATGGAATCGGCCCTACGATGCGGATACAAGGCATGATCCAGTAGTTCCAGCGCTGGCTCCAGCCGATAAGCGTACCGGTTAGCACCCCAAGCAGCGCTCCGAGGAAGAAGCCGCCCAGCAACAAACGGAGCGAGTAGACTAGGCAGCGCAGTATAAAGAACCAGTCAGTGAGAAACACATACACGATCCGTTCTGGCGATGGGAAATAGAGGCTGGGAATCAGGTCGAACTTGACGGTGATGAGGTTGTACAGGTTGAGCAGCAGAAACGCCACTCCCAGAAACCACGATTTATGTGTGAAGTGATCCCGATACCGGCTGTTGAAGAGACTCACCACTGCGAGTATCGCCAGTACCCCGATAGCAACGACATTGAACCAAGTGAACCAGGGCAGAACCTTGGTACGGTACGTTGACGCCACCGGTAACGTGGTATGCAATACCTGCGTAAAGGCTACCGACGCAAGTGGGATCAGGGTGCGCCAATCAAAGTGGATGGACAGCGACGAGACTTTGTCAACGCTCAGGCCCTTTGGTGCGACGCTTATGCTTAGTTCCGACATAGAAACTCCTTCATTTATAATGCCTAGTGATTTACTAAAGATATACTTAAAAAAATAAAGTGTCAATAGGTTTTAAGATTTTTTATAAAAAAGTCTTGAGGCACTTGAAATGGAAGCCCATTCGACAAGCTCGTGATCCGACTATGGGGCGAATGAAGTCCCCATGTCTAAAGGCGTGAGGACTTGTCAACTCTATATCACCCAATCCCAAAAGCCGTCCTGGGCAGGCTCGGCGTGGACGCTCTGGCTGTCTACCTTGTACTGCATCTCCAGATTCTTCACGCTAACCCTGGTTTTTTCCGGCACTGACTTGGTTATAAAGGCGTTGCTGCCGATTACAACTCCTTCACCGATGATCGTGGCGCCACCGAATATGGAAGCGCCTGAATAGATCGTTACATGGTCTTCAATGGTGGGATGGCGTTTCGTTCCTTTAAGCGCCTGACCACCTCTGGTGGAAAGCCCTCCCAGAGTTACGCCCTGGTATACCTTTACATGGTTGCCGATGATGGTTGTCTCTCCAATGACAATACCGGTTCCGTGATCAATAAAAAAATGATGCCCGATTACCGCGCCCGGGTGAATGTCAATACCGGTAAGGCTGTGCGCGTGTTCGGTCATAATCCGAGGGATGAACGGGACGCCAAGTTCACATAGCGCGTGGGCAAGGCGGTATACCATGATGGCGTATATGCCTGGATAGGACGAGATTATTTCGTCTTTGCTGAACGCCGCCGGGTCGCCGTCAAAGGCGGCGGAAACATCGGTAACAAGGTATTCCCGGATTTCCGGCAGCCTCGACAGAAACGCAAAGGCAATATCACTGGACTGCTCTTCAAAAGACGGACTACGGCTTACCTTTTCCGCTGGCGGTGATTCCGTGTCATCAAGATGACGCAGCGCCTTAGCCAGCTCAGGGGAGAGATCATGGATAACTTCCTCAAGCAAGTCTCCAGCGTAGTATTCTATCAAATCAGCGGAAAGATGCTTCTTGCCAAAGTAGCCAGGAAAAATAAGTTTCCGCAGCCGCTCAAGAATATCGATGATGACACTCCGATTAAGCTGATTTCCCGCATCGACTTTTATGATCTCCGCGTGATCCCGATAACTCCGCGACAGTATGTCGACCAGATGTTTTAGTCTTGTATTGGTTTCGTGCTGCATAGTTACTCCTTAGCCCAGTGCCTGTTCCAAATCGGCGATTATGTCTTCCGCGTTCTCCAGCCCCACAGAAAGGCGGAAAATTCCCTCGCCAGCAAATGCTTTCCACGATTCAAGCTGCTTCGGGGTATCAAGCCTGAACGAGGTCTTTAGAAGATCTTCGCTGTTAAGGTAAAAAACCAACGAGCGGTGATGCCCCAGTGAAACCGCATAGTGGATTATCCTCAGCTTGTCCGCCAGGGCAACGGCGGTCTCTTTGCCTTGTTCTGTCTGAAACGTTACCATGCCGGAAAAGTTCTTCATCTGACGCCGTGCCAGTTCATGCTGAGGATGAGACGGTAGCCCAGGATAGATCAGCTTTACCACCTTTGGATGGCTTTCAAGAAACGCGGCAACCTTGAGCGCGTTTTCCTCGTGAGCCTTCATACGTAGGGAGAAGGTGGCAAGACCCCGCAGGATCAGCCAGGCGTTAAAGGGGCTTAGGGTTCCGCCCAAACGAATCGAAGTCTTTTTGCGAAGCGGCACAAGGTCAGCCGTTCTCCCCAGAACCACGCCCCCCAGCGAATCGCCGTGCCCTCCAAGATACTTGGTCAGGGAGTGGATAACGAAGTCCGCCCCCAAAGCAAGCGGCTTGGTTCCAGCCGGGGTGGCGAAGGTTGAATCCACCGCGAGAAGGGCGTTTGCGTTATGCGCTATACAAGCCGCCGCCGCAATATCCGTCAAGCGCAAGAGCGGGTTACACGGGGTTTCGATGTACACAAGCCGCGTATTGGGACGCAGCGCCTCGCGCAGGGCGTTCAAGTCTGACGTATCAACCTTGCTTATCTGAAGCCCCAGCCCGGGAAGCAACTCATTGGCAGCCTCTGACACGGCGGCATAGGTAACATCGCTCACCACCGCGTGGTCCCCGGCTTTGAGTGTATGGAGCAGCAGGGCAGTGGCGGCAGCCATGCCGCTGGCAAAAGCTACAGCGGTTTCGGACCCCTCCAACGCGCTGAGTTTTTCCTCAAGTTGCCTGATAGTGGGATTGCCCCACCGCGTATACACAAAGGGATCGTTCTCACTCAGACCCTCAACGGAAAACCCGGTGTCAGCCTCCACCACAAAGGTTGTAGACATGACCAGATTCGGCGCAGAGGCGCCAGTAACCGGATCGGGGAATTCGCCGGCATGAATCGCCAGTGTCTGATCTCCGAGACCTGTAGCGCGTAACTTTCTTTGCTTCATACCAGCTCTCCCAACGCCGCAACCAGCTTGTCGATCTCGTCAGGCGTGTTGTAAAAGGCAATGGACGGGCGAACCGTTCCCTCAAGGCCGAAAAACCGGTGTACGGGCTGGGCGCAATGATGCCCGACACGGACCGCGATCCCACGGCTTGAGAGCTGTTTGCCTACTTCCTCAAGGTTGCGCCCCTCAAGCACAAACGAGAGGACACTCGCCTTTTCAGCGGCAGTTCCAATGAGGCGCAAGCCGGGAATCTTCGCAAGCTCTCTCATGCCGTATTGCAGAAGTTCGTGTTCCCACGCTGCGATATGCTGTATACCGATCTCCGAAACATAGTCCAGCGCCGCGCCCAGACCCACCGCATCCGCAATGCTGCCCGTACCAGCCTCGAACTTCGCGGGCGGCTTTTGATACAGGGTGCGCTCGAAGGTAACATCGAAAATCATGTTTCCCCCGGCTTGGTACGGACGAGCCGCTTCCAGAACATCACTTTTGCCATACAATGCCCCTATACCTGTTGGTCCGAAAATCTTATGCCCCGAAAATACAAAGAAATCAGGGTCCAGCGCCACGACATTCACTGGAATATGCGGCACAGACTGCGCCCCGTCAATGAGTATCCGCACTCCGTGTGCATGGGCGATGCGTACCAGTTCCGCCACTGGTGCAATCGTGCCTAAAGCGTTTGACACATGGGTTACTGCGGCAAAGCGGGTGCGGCTGTTAAAGAGCTTTTCATACTCCGAAAGAACGACCTGGCCGCTTTGGTCAATCGGCGCAACCCGTAGAACCGCGCCGGTTTCAGCAGCGATAAGCTGCCAGGGGACAATGTTGGCGTGGTGTTCCAGCATAGTAAGGATTATCTCAGACCCAGGTTTGAGAAGCGGTTTGACATACGACTGCGCCACAAGGTTGATCCCTTCGGTGGTTCCCCGTACATACACGATGTTGTCCGGCGAGGGCGCGCCTAAAAAGTGGGCAATCTTCGCTCTGGCTTCCTCGTACGCATTGGTGGAGCGTTCCGCCAGTTCATGCGCTCCCCGATGCACGTTGGAGTTCTCGTGTTCATAATAGTAGGACAGACGATCAATCACCTGCCTGGGACGATGGGTAGTTGCCGCGTTATCGAACCACACCAGGTCATTGCCACCTACCTTTTCCGCAAGAATGGGGAAGTCAGCGCGTATGGAATCAAGAGAACGATGCCCAACTGAAACGCCCTGTGTTTTGGTGAAAAGTGTGGCGGCGCTGCCTTGGCGCGCTTCAGCATTGCCACACTTCATGTTCTTTTCTTTGGGAAGCACAAGCGGCGAATAGGCGTTAGGCAAAAAGACGTCTGACACCGGCTGTGAGGAGACGCCCGTGGGAGTATTGCCGAATTCGGGGAAGTAACCCGCGGCTAACACGGCGATCTCCGCCACAGACGGCAAGCCCCACTCTAAAAAGTTAAACTGACTGCTGGGTATACTCATAGTAATCCCCTACTTCCACGTTCTCCAACACGGCAACAGCGTCATCGGCGAGAATGGCTGCGGAGCAGTACACCGAGAGGAGGTACGAGGCAACGCCATTAGCGTCAATGCCCCGAAAGCGTACCGAAAGTCCCCGGCTCTGTTCCCCTGGAATGCTGGTTTGATAGAGTCCCACAACGCCGCGTTTGGCTTCGCCGGTTCGGACTAAGAGGATATTGGTCTTGCCAGTTTTGGCTTTGGGGATTTTAAGCCCGTCCACAAAGAGCTTGTCCGTAGGAATGATGGGAATACCTCGCCACGCGATAAAAGTTCCTCCGGCGATAGTTATCGTTACCGGCGGGACGCCCCGTCGAGTACACTCCCGCTCAAAGGCGGCAATAGCCCGTGGATGGGCAAGGAAGAAGCTCGGCTCTTTCCATACTTTGGTGATGAGTTCGTCCATGTCGTCGGGCATGGGGCGACCATAGCGGGTTTCTATGCGCTGCCCCTCCACCACGTTTTTCAGGAGTCCATAATCATCGCTGTTGACGATCTGACTCTCCTGCCGTTCCTTGAGGCTCTCGATTGCCAGCTTGATCTGTTCCTGAGTCTGATCATACGGCGAACTGTAGACATCTGAAACTTTAGTGTCCACGTTGATGATCGTAGAGATCGAGCTGAGTTGATACTCCCGCGGTTTTGAAACGTAGTCCACGAAGCCCTGAGGAATTTCGCCTTTTCGCGGGTCTTGGCTGCACAGAACGTCAAGCGGCGTTTCGCCCTCGACAACTCGGTTGACGCGGTAGATACCCGATTCCAGTCCTTTGAATTCCAATACCCTTGTAAGCCATTTAGGGGTAAGGGAGCCGAACTGGGGCGGTGTTTTTGTAACATTCGCAAGCTGATACGCCGCACTCCGTCCCAATGTGTTGATTGTCTTTTCTGCCATAATGTTTCTCCTTTGAGCCTGTTCAGAACTCAGCGTGTTTAGTTCCGAGCTAAACTTATTGAGTTCAGAACTCAGCGTGTTTAGTTCCGGGCTAAACTTATTGAGTTCAGAACTCAGCGTGTTTAGTTCCGAGCTAAACTTGTGCGCCTAACCCCTTAATATGAGGTTTTGGAATAGCCTCCTTTCTATTTAATAAACAGGCAGTAACCTGTCCACTTCCCGCGCCCAGCCATTTACGCCGTCTTTCAAGTTGAGCAGGCGTCCCTTGTAGCCAGCCTCACGTAAGGCGCGAATGGCGAAAACGCTCCGCCGACCGATTTTGCAGATGAACACTGCGTCGATTGCCGGATCAAACTCGTCAATGCGGCGAGCCATCTGTCCCAGAGGGATTGGCTTTGCATTAGGAAACTTGACGATTGCCCGCTCGTGGGGTTCCCGGATGTCGATGATCTGTACCGGTGCGCCCACATCCAGCCGTGATTTAAGTTCCGTCGCGCTGATGGTTTCTATGGGTTCCTCCTCTTCGCTCTTTTTAAGACCGCAGAACTGCTCGTAGTCGATCAACTCATGGATTGTGGGATTTGCGCCGCAGATAGGGCAGGCGCTTTCTTTGTCCAGAGCGAGTTCGCGAAACTTCATGTTCCATGCATCGAAAAGGAGCAACCGCCCGATAAGGCCTGCGCCGCAATGTTCCGGCGAACCTACAATAAGTTTGATCACTTCGTTTGCCTGAATGGAGCCAATGATGCCGGGCAAGACCCCAACAACACCGCCTTCAGCGCACGAAGGCACGAGTCCAGGCGGTGGCGGTTCCGGGTACAGGCAGCGGTAGCAGGGTCCTTCTTTGGCGAAGAATACCGAAACCTGCCCCTCAAACTGAAATACCGAACCATACACATTGGGCTTTCCCAATAACACGCAGGCGTCGTTCACGAGATAGCGGGTCGGGTAGTTATCCGTGCCATCAGACACAATGTCGTACCCTTTGATGATGTCCAGGGCATTGGCGCTGGTGAGTATCTTGTTATGCACTATCACCTTGCACTTTGGGTTTATGCCCTTGATGCGTTCCTGCGCAGACGCGACTTTGGGGCGCCCTATGTCCCGTGTGGAATGGATCACCTGACGCTGAAGGTTTGATTCCTCCACAAAGTCAAAGTCCACAATGCCGATAGTCCCCACACCAGCGGCGGCAAGGTAGAGCGCAAGTGGAGCGCCCAAGCCACCGGTTCCCACGAGTAAGACCTTCGCCGCCTTGAGCCGTTTCTGTCCCTCAACGCCGATTTCCGGCAGGAGGAGATGGCGGCTGTAGCGGGCTATCTCCTCGTTGGTGAGTTCCACGAGACGACTTTCTTCTATAATAGAGTTCATTCTAAGCCACCCGCGATTGCTGGAACCAGCGTGATCGTTTCCCCATCGGACAGCTTTGTATCAAGACCCTCAAGTTTCTTGATGTTGGTCTCGCCTACAAACACATTGATAAACGAGCGTAAGCTGTTACCTTGGTAGAGATGCTGCCGCAGGTCTGGGTACTGTTCGACCATGTCGCTGATTGCCTGGCCTACGGTCTGCCCTTCAACCTCAAGTTGCTGTTTCCGTTCCGAAAATCCCCGCAGGGCTGAGGGGATTTGAATGATTACCGCCATGTTATATCTCCTTAACGAGTTCTTCAAAAGTTTCTCGGTCATCGGAAAGGCGCCAGCTTGTCAGAGCCGCCACCTTCTTCTTTTCAATTGATACGATGATGTACGAATAAAACGGAAAGGCGTTGTTCCGGTCGTACTCCGAGGGCTGCGCTGGATGATCGGGGTGGGAATGGTAAAACCCAAGCACTTCCCTGTTTTGCACCTTTGCCTCTTTCTCCGCCCGCAGTAGGTCTTCTGGTTCTATTTGAAAGCGGTGGTACTGTTCCGCTTGTCCACGGGCATTGGCAATGGGAAGGATGCTTTCAACCAAACGTGTGTCATCATCGGCAATGGCACCGAGCAAGATACCGCAGCACTCATTTGGGTACGCCTTTTCCCCTTCCGCATGGATTGCGTCTAAGCATTGGGTGGGCAACTGAATCATATTTCTTCTCCATTTGGTATGTTCCAGAACGACTCCGAAAGGTAGCGGAAGCCTGAATCGCATAGCACGGTAACGATGTGAGAGCTGGCAGGAAGGTTGCGCCCCAGGTCAAGGGCGGCTTGCACGTTTGCGCCGGAACTGATGCCCACAAAAAGACCTTCATCACGGGCAAGTCTGCGGGTCATGGTGTAGGCAGCCTCGGTATTTACCGTGACAAAGCGGTCTGGGAATGTTTCGTCGTAGAACCCCGGCTTAATGGAACTGGCTATATGCTTTGTTCCCTCAATGCCGTGGAAGGGCGAATCAGGCTGCACTGCCACAGCCGCGATGTCCTTATTGTACTCCTTGAGCCTTCGAGACGTTCCCATGAATGTCCCTGATGTACCCATACTGGTAATGAAGTGGGTGATCTTGCCCTCTGTCTGTTCCCATATTTCAACACCAGTGGTGAGGTAGTGTGCTTTCCAATTAGCGTTGTTGTTGTACTGGTCAGACCAGAAGTATTTATCTGGGTGGGCTTCTGCTTCGGCTTTGGCGGCAAGGTACGCGCCGTCAGAGCTTTCCAGGGGACTGGTCTCGACAATGCTTGCCCCGCAGCAGGCGATGAAGACTTTCCGTTCCCGACTAGCGTTTGCCGGCAGGTATATCCTTACTGGATAGCCCAAGACCACCCCCAAAACAGCATACGCGATGCCCGTGTTGCCGCTTGAGGCGTCGATGATGGTCTTTCCGGGGTATAGTTTGCCAGATTCAATGCCGTCAAGGAGCATTGCTTTTGCCGCGCGGTCTTTGACGGAACCGGAAGGGTTGCAGAATTCAGCCTTGGCGCTGATCGACACGCCATTAAGTTCAGCGGAGATTCTTTTAAGTTCAACCAGCGGGGTGTTCCCAATTAAGTCAAGCACATTCATAGTCTTGGATGTTTCCCCTCACTTTAGTTCAGGCGCTTGCAGTGCTTTTTGGATATGATATTCAACCTTGATGTCCCTTCCCTGTTTGTACCCGTTACCTTGAGGGCGTCGGATTCGCGCATAGTAGAGACCAACTTCGCTTGGCGCTTCGCTGAATCCGTTTTGGTCTGCATCGTAATCAGCTTCCGACGTATAGTAGGTAACGGTGATCAAGGCGTCTTCTTTTGCGGCTCTTGTGTCGATGCTCTGCCCCCTGCCGTTATACAAGGTGTGCTGATAGGATGCCGAGGTGATAATGGGCGGGTCGTCAAGCTCTTGCCGGGATGAGCAAGCAGTAACGAAGATTGCAAGGGTAAGGAAAACAAGGCTTTTCAATCTATGCCTCCAAGTCAGAAAGCTGGGTTGACAGATACCGTTCCCCTGAATCAGGGAGAATAACCACGATATTCTTTCCAATATTTTGCGGACGCGTGGCAACTTTCAGGGCAGCCCAAACCGCAGCACCGGCGGAGATGCCAACGAGTATGCCTTCCACACGCGCCACAGTGCGGGCGGTGATGATCGCGTCCTCGTTGGTAACGCGCACGATCTCGTCAATGATGGAACGGTTAAGCACTTTAGGGATAAAGCCTGCACCAATGCCCTGTATGCGGTGGGGACCGGGAAGACCGCCTGAAAGGACTGGAGAGGCGTCGGGTTCCACCGCGATTATGCTCACGTTGTTCTTGCGTTTTTTCAGCACTTCTCCAATGCCGGTGATGGTTCCGCCGGTTCCCACTCCGGCGACAAAGATGTCCACGTTTCCGGCAGTGTCAACCCAGATTTCCTCAGCAGTGGTGCGGCGGTGCGCCTCTGGATTGGCGGGGTTGTCGAATTGCAGGGGCATGAAACTACCCGGTGTCTGGCTTACCAGTTCTTCAGCTTTACGCACCGCGCCCTTCATGCCGTCTTTACCGCTGGTCAGCACCACGTCCGCGCCCAGCATTTGTGCCAGCTTGCGCCGCTCAACTGACATTGTTTCGGGCATGGTAAGCACGAGTTTATAGTCTCTGGCGGCGCAGGCAAAAGCAAGCCCTATGCCGGTGTTGCCGCTGGTCGGCTCGATCACTGTGCCGCCGGGCTTGAGTTTGCCGTCCCGCTCTGCGACGTCCAGCATTGCCGCCCCAATACGGCACTTAACGCTGTTCATGGGGTTAAACGATTCCACTTTGGCAAGCACAGTTGCCGGAAGACCCGCGCCGAGCTTCGCCAGTCTTACCAGCGGCGTGTTTCCCCGCGCTTCGGTGATATTGCTATAAATCTTTCCACGACTATCCGTGAGATTAGCACTCATATTGAATACTCTGCCTCCTGATTAAGGTCATATTGAAACATGGCGAAGATGCGGTCCTGAATTTCGAGCAGCACTGGATCGGTTCTTGCTCTGGGACGTTTAGTGTCGATGGGGATTTGGTTGCGGATGGTTCCCGGTCCCGGTGAAAAGACGATCACCTTGTCGGAGAGGTACACTGCCTCCTGCACTTCATGAGTAACGAGTATGATGGTAATCGGCGTCGGCATTGTATCGTTCCATAGCCGGAGTAACTCGTCCTGCAACTTTTCGCGGGTTAGCGCGTCCACTGCGGCAAACGGCTCATCCATCAGAATAATCTTTGGTTCCACTGAAAGGGCGCGTGCAAGGGCGAGGCGCTGACGCATACCGCCTGAAAGCTGCGACGGGTACTTATTGGCGAAGCTGCTCAAGCCCACTTTGTGTAAATAGAAGCGCGCCTTTTCGGTCAGTTCCGCCCGTTTGAGCCTTGCAGCGCCTGTTTTTCCAGCGTTACGCAGTTTGAGTGCGAATTCCACGTTTTGGATCGCCGTCATCCAAGGGAACACGGCGTAATCCTGAAAGATCATGGCGATGTCGTGTTTGGGCTGGTCTCGGAACACGCCATTGGCAAGGGGCGAGATGAACCGGTAACGCCGCCTGTAGGCGATTTGTTCCTTGCGTGTGGTGGGCAACGGTTCCAGTACCAGCTTGCCGTCTATGTGGATCGTGCCGTCAGTGGGCGCCTGCAACCCAGCGAGGATTTCAAGGAACGTTGACTTGCCGCATCCAGACGGTCCCAGCAGCGAAATGATTTTCCCGTCGGGAATGGTGAGGGAGACGTTCAACACTGCTGTAAGTCCCTCGGCAATGCCCTTTTCGTTTATAACTGAAAAAAACTTGCCGATACTTTTTGCTTCGATCATGCGCGTCTATCTCCCCACCTTCCACACTGCAAGTTTGATCTCAACGTATTTAAGAATTTCGATAAGGAACCAGCCGATCCAGCCGAGGATTGCCATGCAGACCATCATTTCGGGAATGACAAAGTAGTCTTTTGCCTGCCCCAAAAGGTAGCCGATGCCGTAACGCCCACCGTAGGATTCACCGATGAGGAGCATCACCAGCCCCATTGCCACGCCGGTCTTGAGGCTCATGATGACGGAACCGAAAGCGTGCCAGAAGTAGACCTTCCGCAGCAGGGTGAATTCGCTTGCCCCAAAGACTCGTGCCGAAGCAAGATAGCGGGGATCGGTGTCTTTGATTCCTTGGTAAGTATTAAACAGCACGGGATAAAAAATCCCGATGAACATGAGGAAGACGTGCATTTTTGATCCGATGCCGAAAAAGATAATTGTCATGGGAACCCAGGCTGGCGGCGGTATGGGCGAGAGCAGTTGCCAGAGAGGTAGTATAAAGGCGCGGATTTTAAGGTTCCATCCCATCAAGAGACCGATGGGAACTGCCAGAACAACAGCTATGCTGAAAGCCGTGAAGAAGCGCCCCATACTGATACCGATGTGCAAGACGAGCTGTTTGTGCCAGAGCATATACCAGAAACGCGCTGCCACGGTTGAAAGGCTGGGGACGAGTCCTTCAGGCAGCACACCCCAACGAGGCAGAAATTCCCAGAGCAGGAGTAATGGTATTAACACGCACAAAAATTCCGGGGAGAAGAAATTTCCCAAGGAATTTTTCAGGAAGCCGCCGAGTTCAAGCAAGACTCGGCGGATACCTCTTGTTTCGTAATCAGTCATGGTTTCTTCTCCCAAAAACGCAAGATCGCTGTTTTTAGCGCTCATTTTTTAAGCGACCTTGCGAATTGCTCTACCAGGTGATCCCCTTAAACTGCGGGGCGAACAGTGCCTCGCCTGGATTCTGGTCGATGGTTCCCAGTTTTACCAGGGCGTCGGCGTAACCGATAAGACCGGCTGTATCAAGCTGAGTGGTGAAGCCCAGTTTTGGGTTGCTGTTGATGATCGCCTGCCGGTCAACACTGACGTATTTGGCGGCAATGTCCACGATGTCCGTGGCAACGGGATTTGCCAGGATAAGCTGGTCTGCCTCGGCGATGGCTTCGATAAAGGCTTTCGCGTCTGCTTCACGTGAAGCCACAAAGCTGGTGTTGGCGTTGATAGTCCGGCAAGGGGGATTAACTCCGGCAAGGTTCGCGTCAATCTTGCCATCGCCGTCTGCATCGGAAGTGCCATCAAAAAGCGTCTTGTATTTTGCCTCGCCGTTGGCGTCTTTCTGGAGTAGGGTAAGGGCGACAAAAGGTTCCTCAAGGATAGCGCCCTTCACCTGCCCGGCTTCAAGGGCTTGGATCGCCGCTGCTGGAGCCAGTGTTACCAGTTCAAACTCGGTATTGTATTGTTCATGGAGGGCGTCCCGAATAATCACCACAGCGCAGCACGTGGTGGACAGCCCGGCGATTTGCAAATCCTTGAGGTCAGCCGGCGTCTGGTATGGCGAGTCAGCCGGGACAACCAGTACCGAAGTACAAGGGATTTTCACCTGGCTGATGATGGTGATATTTTGCCCCTTGGCGATAGGTGTAATGACGCCAGTGGGGCAGTTGAACACGATGTCCGCTTCCCCGCCTACCACCGCGGCAACCCCGGAACTGGTCTGCTGGATTTCCACCTCAAGACCACGCTTGGCGAACAGCCCCTTTTCATAAGCCACATAGAGGTTGAGGTGGTGGGTGGAATTCGCGTCCGCCACAATCACTTTTTTCCCCGATAGGGTCGGAACGGAAGCCTCGCCGCCTGAACTTGTTGAATCTTTCCTGCCGCTCGCCCATAGGCTCGCCACAAGAACCGACAGAACCAAAAAAGAACATAGCATCTTTTTCATGATTCACTCCTATATCTCTGTTTATAATACCTAGTGATTTGCTAAGAATATATCTTATAAAGAGAGGTGTCAATAGGTTTTAAGAGCTTTTATAAAAAACTCTTGTGTCGATTGAAACAACTGACCCTTTGATACCCGCCAAATCCGCCTGCCGCTAAAACCCCCGCTTTGCCCAGACGTCCCGCAGGCCGGCAAGCCGTTCTCCCGCGGCGATGAGGGTCTCGTCTCGCTTGGCAAAGTGGAACCGGATCAAGTGGTTTATCGGCTCATGGAAGAAGCTGGAACCCGGAACCGCCGCAACCTTTACCTCTTTCGCTAGCCATTCGCAGAAACGGGTATCGTCGTTGCCGCAAAACTCGCTGACGTCCACCAGCACATAGTATGCGCCTTGGGGACGGGTGTAGCGGAGACCTGCTCGGTCAAGCGCGTCTAGGAATAGCTTCCGTTTGCCGGTGTAGGAGGCTAAAAGCCCGTCGTAGTAACTCTGGGGAAAACGCAGAGCGGTAACCGCTGCTTCCATGAGGATTGCCGCAGCCCCAACCGTAAGAAAATCGTGTACCTTGCGGATAGTGTCAGTGGCTTTCTCGCCGGCGATAGTGTAGCCCAGTCGCCAGCCAGTTATGGAGTAAGTCTTGGAAAGGGAGGAACAGCTTATGGTACGCTCCGCCATGCCCGGCAGGGAAGCAAAGTAGATATGCTGCCCGGGCGAGCCGCCTTCCCTATCCGCATACACGATATGTTCGTATACCTCGTCGGTAATAACCCATGCGTCAAACTCTTCCGCCAGCGCCGCGATGTACTCAAGTTCCAGTCGGCTGAATACCTTGCCGCTGGGATTGGAAGGATTGCAGAGGATCAGCGCCTTGGGATGCTCCGCAAATGCCCGCCGCAGAAGGTCTCGGTCAAAGCCGAAATCAGGTGGGAGAAGCGGCACGTAGATCGGCTGGGCGCCAGAGAGTATAGCGTCAGCGCCATAGTTTTCATAAAACGGGGAAAACACAATAACCTTGTCCCCAGGATTTGCCACACTCATCATGGCGGCCATCATCGCCTCGGTGGAGCCACACGTAACGGTGATGTTCTTTTCCGGATCAACAGGTATACCCATGCAGCGCTGCTGCTTCTCCGCCAGCGCACGGCGGAAATTCGGCGCACCCCAGGTTATGGCGTACTGGTGCGGCCCCCTTGTTGCCGTCTCAGCCAGAGCGTGGGTAAGCTCCGACGGAGGGTCAAAATCCGGGAAACCCTGGGAAAGGTTGATTGCCCCGTGTTCCAAAGCAACGCGGGTCATGCGGCGTATTACCGATTCGCCGAATCCAGCGGTACGGCGGCTTGTTTCAGGCATATCCTTTAACTCCTTTAGTCAAGCCTAGCACAATGCTAGTGGCTTGCTTTTTTTGCAAAATAGTTCCCCGCCGCCTGTATCAGCGACACCAGCAGTATGAGGATGATCACGGTTACGATGGTGATGTCAGTCTGGTAGCGCTGGTAACCATAGCGTATGGCAAAATCCCCCAAACCCCCGCCACCCACCGCGCCGGCCATGGCAGTAAGCCCGATAAGGCTTATCAGGGTGATGGTGATCCCCCGAATGATGCCGGGAACGCTTTCCCGGAGATAGACCCGGAAGATGATCCCCACATTGCTGATCCCCATCGAAGACGCCGCCTCAATCGAGCCTGAATCCACCTCAGCCAGGGCGTTTTCCAGTTGACGGCTGAAAAACGGGGCGGTTCCGAATATCAGGGGCGGAATGGCGCCTTTTACCCCAATGGCGGTTCCGGCTATGACCCGCGTCAGGGGGATAAGTAGGGCAATCAGGATGATGAAAGGTACAGAACGGAAAAAGTTTATCAGCTTGTCCAGCACAGTCCAGAGAGGAATGTTCTCCATAAGACCACCCTTCTTGCTTACAGTCAGCACAACCGCGAAAAAGATTCCAAAGGCAAACGAGACGATTCCAACAAAAACAACCATGTAAAGACTCTGGGCAAGGCTCGTCCAGAGCTCAGGAAGCCGATTCATTACATTCGGCATAAGCATTCTTAGCAATTCAACCATGTTTCAGTACCTCCACCAGAACACCCTTGTCACGGAACCACTCCATAGTCTTTTCCAAAGCATCTTTCTCCCCCTCAAGAATAACGATAAGCCCCCCGATTGGCTTTTCCTGAATAATGTCTAAGTCCCCGAAGATGATGTTCAGCTTTACGTTGAAGCGCTGGGACGAGGTGGAGATCAGGGCGTCCACCGTATTGGGTCCCGAATAGCTGAACCTCGCAAGTATCTGATTCGACTCAAGGCGGGTGAGCGGCGTATCTTCGGCAAGCAACTCGTTGATCTTGTTCAGGTGCGAAGTAGTGGCAGTAAAATCACGGGTGATCTGTTTTTGGGGATTAGAGAAGATGTCGAACACCGATCCCTGTTCCACAATCTCTCCCGAATCCATCACAGCGGCATGACCGCAGATAGATTTTATCACCTTCATCTCGTGGGTGATGATAACAATAGTAATGCCCAGCTTTCTGTTAAGTTCTTTCAGCAGGGCGAGGATGGACTGGGCTGTCTGAGGATCAAGGGCGCTGGTTGCCTCGTCGCAGAGCAGTATTGAAGGATTCGACGCCAAGGCACGGGCAATGCCAACCCGCTGCTTCTGCCCACCAGACAACTGGGAAGGGTAGGCGTTGGTTTTGTCCGCAAGTCCAACCATATCCAGCAATGCGCGCACCCGCTCCTCCACCGCCTGACGCGAAGCACGCCCCCCAGCACTCCCATCCGGTTGCCAGTCATGCTTGATGGGAAAGGCAATGTTTCCAGCAACCGTGCGAGAACGGAAAAGGTTGAAATGCTGAAACACCATGCCAATCTTTTTGCGGGCAAGGCGGAGTTCGTTTCCAGATAACTTCATCAGGTCTTCACCGTTTACGATAACCTCGCCCTCATCGGGACGTTCCAACAGGTTGATACAACGCACCAGGGTACTCTTTCCCGCACCGGAAAAGCCGATGACCCCGAAAATGTCCCCTTCCCCAACAGAAAGATTCACGTTCCTTACAGCGTGTACCCCGTGCGCGAGTCCCACAGGATTCTTCCCTCGAAATGTTTTGGATATGTTTTTAAGCTCTATCATTATAACCTGTTACCACTGTAGTTATACTGCCATCCGGCAAGCAATTCAAAAGTACACAAACTCTTAACGAGTGATAGATGACTAGTTGCCAGTCGCGCAGGACTAGTTGCCAGTCGCTCAGAACTAGTTGCCAGTCGCTGGCAACTAGTCTTGGCTATTTTACCAGGCTGGCAGGGCAGTCCCCTTCAGGGGCGCTTCGTCGGTTATTACCCGCGCAACCTCCGGCGTCTGGAACGCGGCAACTACTTTTTGGTAGACTGGATTGTCCTTGTCTTTGATACGGGCGGCTACAATGTTAATGTAAGGCTTGTCGCTGACCTGATCAATAGGTTTGATGAATATGGCGTCCTGGGCAGGCACTCCGCCGCCGTCCACCACAAAGTTGGAGTTTACCACTGCCGCTGCTACTACTGGATCGTCAAGGGTGCGCCAAGTCTGGGATGCGTCAACCTCAACAATCTTGATGTTCTTAGGATTCGATACGATGTCCTGCGGGGTAGGAGTATTGCCTTTGGAAGGGTCAAGCGTGAAGACTCCGGCTGCCTCAAGCACCTTTAGCGCCCGTCCCCCATTTGTGGCATCGTTCATAATCACCACTGTATCGCTGTCTTTAAGCTCATCAAGGCTTTCGATCTTATTGGAGTATACGCCAAGAAAGAAGATAACCGTGTTGCCAATGGCGGTAATCTCATACTTCTGGTTCTTGATCTCGTTCTGCAGGAACGCGTCGTGCTGAAACGAATTGAGATCGATGTCCCCATCAGCAAGCGCCCGATTGGGAACCGCGTAATCGCTGAAGGTAACCAGTTCGATCTTGATGTTGTCCTTTTCCAGCAACCGTCCTGCCTCGTTCCATACGGGCTTTAGTTCCTCGCCCATGAGACCGATTTTGACCACCGTCTGTCCGGCGTCCTGCCCGCTGCTCTGCTGGCTGCCCCGTGCGTAAACGCCAACGCAAGTCGCGAAAACCGCTAACAAAATAAACATGCTCTTTTTCATTAAAAAGCTCCTTGGTACGACTCCCGCCGTACCCCTTTGATTTTATAAACCGGAGTTCTTCGTAGCGAATCAACCCCGGCTAAAACGGAAACAACGTTTCCGGTTTTTACGATAAAACCCCAGCCATTGATTTTAACGGCATTGGGGATTGTGCTGTTCCATTTGATACATGTGGCGATTGCCCACCCGACACGGATCAGGGTGTGTGATCCGTCAGTTTTTCTACGGTCTCAATTGCGTGAAGGAGGCGCACCTTGTCTACGGAAAAGGGAAGGTAGTGTATTGATTCTGACGGAACAAGACTTGCGTCGATAAAGAGCCGCAGTTTTTCTTTGTCGTTGGGATCAACGCCCATGTTCCGTAGGCTGAGGGGCAGTTCCAGTTCCCGGAATTTGGGGACCAGCTCGTCAAGGGAGCCGTCTTTCATCAGAGCCGCCTGCACAAGCAGGCCGTAGGCAACCTTGACACCGTGGAGCAGGTGATGGGTTTCGCTTAATACGGACATGCCGTTGTGGAGGGCATGGGCGGCTGCAACTCGAGTGTATCTTTCCCCCAGCCCGCCCACGAGACCACCACCGATGATGATGGCGTCCACTACCTCGATAAATTCAGTGCTTAGAGTGTGGGTTTCCAGCGCGGTCTTCGCCGCCTTTCCCTTTTCCAGCAACACGTCCTTCAGGGTGGCTGATACCTCGAAGCCCAGACGGGCGCTCAGGGGCAGGTCTGCTCCTCCACTGGTAAGTATTGAAGCCTCGTACCACTTTGCCAACGTGTCGGCAAGTCCTGCCTTGAGATAGTCGGCGGGCGCCTCAAGGATGATACGCGGGTCAACCAGCACTGCATCGGCGGCTCGGTTAAAGACCTCGAAACCCAGCGCCTTACCTTCCACACTGTACCACACCGAAAGGGGAGTTGCCGCGGCGCAGGTTGCTGCTATGGTAGGAATTGCCACAAAGGGAAGATCGAGCTTTATTGCCAGCGCCTTTGCCGTATCCAGTACTGAGCCACCGCCCAGTCCGATGATTAGGCTTGCCCCGCCTGGTCTCAGGCTGGCGGACAGGTGGTCCACCAGCTCATGGCTGCAGTGCGCCGTGTTAAGCAGCCCGTCCCTGCCTCCAAAGAGGAAACCGCGTGAACCAGCCAGTCGACTGAGTGCCAGCGGTAGATAGGGCAATGCCCCCACCAACGCTCGCTTTCCGTGCAACAGGAATGCCCTTTCTAAGGTCTTTTCGGGGAAGAGCCGCCCCAGTTCTTCCATGGCGCCAGGGTAAGAATAGTAGTTAGCAGGACCCGGCTGAACTCTAATCGGGTCGGGGTTTGTTTGTTTCAGCATATTCTCCTCTTAGTTTCGGCATGTGCTTATAATGTCTACTGATTTGGTAAGAATATAGCTTATAAAAATAGAGTGTCAACAGGTTTAATGATCTTTTATAAACAAACTCTGAACCGCTTGAAACGACAGATTCTTTGACAAGCTCGATATCCGGTTACGGTTGCCGGCCATGGTTTAAGGGCTACTCCTCGCGCTTTGTTCGACTGTAGTAAGCTGCCAGTTTTTTTGCGACTTCCTCGATGATTGCCGGCTCCTCGAACACCGTGATACCCGCCAATTCCAGTCGTTTACGGGGCATGGGGCCAATTTTTGCGGTAAGGACTGCGACGCAATCGTGCAGGGTCTCGATCACATTGTCCAGCACTGTTGCGCCGTGATCGCCGCTTCCGCAGACTGGTGTAATTTCCCGTTGTTCCAGAAAGCTACTTGTACCATCAGACTCTATATCCCTGATGATGAAGTAGTGGGCGTGTCCAAAATGCTGGTTCACATACACACCGTCGGCGCTTGTGAATGCAACTCGCCAAGCCATAGGTACCTCCTGATTGAAAAAACAATATTGTTACTGTTGCTCGTACTGTTGGGTTTCGTTGTAGACATATTCAAGGCTGATGTTGGCGGCTTTGAACATTGCCTCTGAGTCGGCGTTGTCGTGGTAGCGACGCTGGCAGACGACCCGTGTTATGCCGCAGTTGATGATGAGCATGGCGCAGGTGCGGCACGGCGTCATGCGGCAGTAGAGCGTTGCGTTGGCAATGGCAATGCCGCGCTTTGCTGCCTGGCAGATCGCGTTCTGCTCGGCGTGTACTGTTCGCACGCAGTGCGTGGTAACACTGCCGTCCTCGTGGATCATCTTTTTGAGCTGATGTCCCACCTCGTCGCAGTGCGGCAAGCCAGCTGGCGCGCCAACATAGCCTGTAACCAGTATCTGGTTGTCCTTGGCTATGACGCAGCCGGACCGCCCGCGGTCGCACGTTGCGCGCTTGGCAATGGCGTTGCACACTTCCATAAAGTATTCGTCCCAAGTGGGGCGCTTATAAACATCGCTCATCAGTCGTCCTCCTCGATCATGCCGGGGCAGCCGCTCAACTCAAAGGCGATGCGGTATTTAAGGTAGATTTCCTCCAGCGTTTGTTTGGGACCGGGTGCGGAGATGCGCTTGCGGAACAGCGCTGCGTCGCGCCGGTCAATGTAAAAGTCGTAGAAGGCGCGCGGCCCCGCGCCTTTGATGAGGCCATAGCTGCCCTGCCCGATGTATGAACGTACTTCCTCGCCACTGACGGCGGAAAGCCCGAAGCGCTCTAGCCATGTCCGCACGCTATTGATCTCCTCGTAGGAAAGCCCGAACAAAAACTCCTCCAGCGCCCACTGAGTTTCGTCCTCAACGCTTTCCTCGACGAGAAAGTGCTGCCAGTCCTTTTCCATATCCATTGAGATGCGGATCAGTTCGCTTGTACCATTCATGGTACCGAACACCGGCGGCGTAGCGTCGCGGGCGATCCAGAGCGCCTGAAGCGCGGGAAAGTGGTGAACGGAGCGTAGGTCTTTGCCATTGTCCCAGAGCGCGATGAGGTCTTGCGCGAGTACGAACTTGGTGTCGAAGGAAAAGTCCGGGTCTTCGAGGCAGGAGAAGTACACGTCTTCTGCCATGAGTGTGCATATGATAGAAAAGAGTATGCTTCGCAGAGGCACCGAAAAAGCCTGTATGTCCTCTACCAGTATTGCCAGCATGGAAAAAGACTGGAACTTGGTAACGAGAAAGCCGCGCACCGCCACGACCCGCGCTGGAATGTGCAAGAGGTGAGATGAGGGCTTAAAATGTAAAAGTGAGTTCACGAGGTCTTCCTCAGTGCGTAGCGTGCCACGCAGGATCTGGGTAGAGTGTATTGACGGATACTGGCTAATCGCCTCGCCCAACTGTTGTAGGCAGCGAAAGCGGTCCCGTACCACCTTACTTTCTTCGGGATAGGCGCTATCAAGATATGTCTGAATGTCCTCAACGAGGTGCGCTTCGTCTTCTTTCAAGATTAACATAATGTCCCTTTCCGAGGGAATGCTTAAGGAAAAATCTTTAGAAACCTTTTTATTTCTAAGAATACAAGCAGATACGCTACTGGCACCATTGCCGACGCGATCTAAAAGCGTTCTCTTTGTAAGAGATATTTTCTATATCGGAATAAATCAATCGTAGCGGAAGCAATGCAACGGTATATACTAAATTATATAAAAAACTATAGAATAAGACTTGAATAAACTGTACTATCTTTATTAAGATAGTACAATGATAAAGAGGAGTGTATGGACATTCAACTTCAAGAATTAATCGATAAGATAAAGAAGGATGGGATTGAGGGAGCGGCAGCTGAGGCTGCTAGACTCAAATCTCAGGCCGAGGGCGAGGCCAAGCGTATTATCGAGGCCGCGCAGAAAGAAGCGGACGCCATCATCACCAAAAGCAAGGCTGACGCCGAGCGCTCAGAGAAAGCCAGTATCGCGGCGCTGGAGCAGGCATCACGGAACCTTGTACTGGCATTCAAGGCGGAAATCACGGCGTTGCTGGAGAAGATTGTGGCAAGAGATCTCGCCGCATCCTATACCGAGGATGCTCTGAAAGCGACGCTCCCTGATATTTTGAAGATTTGGGCAAGCAAGGGCGGCGACACGTTGGACATCATTGTCAGCGAGGCGGAGCTCAAGAAGCTCGATGACTGGTTCAAAGACCAACTCAGCGCTGAGCTGAAAAAAGGTGTTGAACTCAAATCGGACCGGAAACTGGGTGCGGGTTTCCGTATCGCCAACAAAGATGGTTCTGCTTACTACGACTTCTCCGCTGAGTCGGTCGCGGAACTGCTCTCCGCCTACCTTAACCCACGGCTAGCGGCGATCCTTAGCAGCGCTGTAAGCGTCGACAACAAAGTTGCCGATTCTGCGGGAACTTAAGCGATGGCTTATTACTATCTGGCCGCCCAGCTTCCCTACTTGGTCTACGGACAGCAGTCGCCCATGTCTTCACAGGCGTTTAGAGCGCTTTGCGTCCATACGCTCAGTGCTGAAGACGCAGCTCTGCTTGACAGGTGTTCGCTAGACATGGAACATAGCGCTAACCAAGAAAAAGGTTGCGCGGAACCGCCTGCGCCTACTTCGTCACGTTTTATCAACGAATGGCAAGCTTGGGAGCGCGCTCTGCGCCTCAATCTCGTGCGGTATCGCGCCCAGAAGCGAAACAATAGCGCGTCGATAGAGCCACCGGACTCTCCGGCTGACGCGGCGTTGGCGGCAAAGGTTGCTTTCGCGCTGGAATCGCCGCTGGAAGCCGAGCTGTTCATCGATCAGGCGCGGTGGAATGCTATCGAGGCTATGCAGGGACTGGACTTGTTCAGTGTTAATATGATATATGCCTATCTTCTCAAGCTGCTCCTCATGGAACGAAGGGCTGCATTTAAGGTTGAAGAGGGCTTCGCGGAATACAAGGGGCTTTATGACGCTATTCTGGCGTCCGCCTCACAAGGTGTGGAGAAATAGCAAATGACCGGAACCAAAGGAAGAATTGTCGCCGTTAACGGCAACATGGTGAGTATCCGTTTTGATAGCGCCGTATCCATGAATGAAGTCGGCTACGTCAAAGTTGAGGACAAAAGACTCAAGGGCGAGGTTATCCGTATTCGGGGCGATATATCCCAGATGCAGGTGTTTGAGATCACCAAGGGGATCGCTATCGGAGACGAGGTTGAGTTTTCAGGGAACATGCTGGCAGTTGAACTGGGTCCAGGGCTTCTGGGCCAGGTCTACGACGGTCTGCAAAACCCTCTACCTAAATTGGCTGAAACCGCCGGATACTTTCTGGAGCGGGGGATTTATCTTGACCCCCTGTCGTCCGACATCAAGTGGGATTTTACGCCGGTAGCAAAGGTCGGCGACCATGTGGAACGTGCCGATATGCTGGGAACCGTGCCAGAAGGCGCTTTTACTCACCGCATTATGGTGCCATTCACCATGTATGGCTCGTATACCGTTTCATCAATAAAAGCGGCAGGTTCATACACGATACGCGATACCATCGCGGAACTGAGCGATGGTAAAGGTAACACGATTCCCGTAACCATGACGTTTCACTGGCCGGTGAAACGTGCGATTGACTGCTACGAGGAACGACTCAAGCCGGAAGACCCGATGTTGACGAAGCTCAGGCTCATCGACACCTTCTTCCCTGTGGCGCGTGGTGGAACTTACTGTATTCCCGGACCATTTGGCGCGGGCAAGACCGTTATCCAGCACGTTACCAGCCGTAATGCGGATGTGGACATTGTGATCATCGCGGCCTGCGGCGAGCGCGCTGGCGAGGTTGTGGAGACCCTCAAAGAGTTCCCGGAACTTATCGATCCCAAAACAGGCCGTTCCCTTATGGAACGCACCTTGATCATCTGTAACACATCGTCCATGCCTGTCGCGGCGCGTGAAGCATCAGTGTACACGGCGGTAACACTTGCCGAATACTACCGACAGATGGGCTTGCACATTCTGTTGCTGGCCGACTCAACAAGCCGCTGGGCACAGGCCATGCGTGAAATGTCAGGGCGTCTGGAAGAAATTCCTGGGGAGGAGGCTTTCCCTGCCTATCTTGAATCAACCATTGCCAGCTTTTACGAGCGGGCAGGTCTGGTGCGGCTCAAGGACGGGATGCTAGGGTCAGTTACCATCGGCGGCACGGTCAGTCCCGCTGGCGGTAACTTCGAGGAGCCGGTAACGCAGGCCACGCTGAAAGTCGTGGGCGCATTCCACGGACTGTCACGTGAGCGTTCCGACGCCCGCAAGTACCCGGCTATTCACCCGCTGGATTCGTGGTCAAAGTACAAAAGTACGATTGATCCAAAGCGTGTACAGTATGCTTATGGTTTTATCCGTCGCGGAAGTGAGATCGAGCAGATGATGAAAGTCGTGGGCGAGGAAGGAACGAGTCTTGACGACTACATCGTGTACCTCAAGGGCGATTTCCTTGACGCGGTGTATATGCAGCAGGATTCGTTTAATCCAGTTGACTCCTCGGTCAGTCCTGAGCGGCAGAATCACACCTTCCTTGTCATTCTGCAAATCCTGGGGACAAAGCTGGCTTTCACCGAGAAAGCTGAGGCGCGTACATGGTTTAACCATCTGCGGCAGAAGTTCCTAGATTACAATGGCACGGCTTGGAAGGACGAGGAGTTTAAGGCTATTGAAAAAGACATCATAGACGCGGTGGCCAAGCGTTCCCAAGGTCTGGATAAGACAGTGGAAAAACTTTTGGCATAGGGTGGCATAGATGAAAAAGGTATATAGCAAGATAGAATCCATCACCGGTAGCGTTATTACGGTGAAAGCCGAGGGCATCCGCTACGGCGACCTCGCGGAAGTTGACACCGCTTTTGGCACGTCCCTCGCCGAGGTAAACCGATTGGAAAACGACATCGTTTCCCTGCAAGTATTCGCGGGCGGGCGTGGTATCTCTACTGGCGACACGGTGCGCTTCCTCGGACACCCCATGCAGGTCTCGTTTTCCGACAACCTCATGGGGCGCGTGTTCTCCGGTTCAGGCGCTCCCCGCGACAGGGGTCCGGCGCTTCATGAGAATCTGATCCCCATCGGTGGGCCGTCGGTGAATCCCGCGCAGCGTATCATCCCGCGCCGCATGATCCGTACCGGTATCCCCATGATCGACATGTTTAACACGCTGGTCGTTTCCCAGAAACTACCAATCTTCTCGGTGTCTGGCGAGCCGTACAACGAACTCTTGGCGCGTATCGCGATGCAGGCTGAGGTTGACGTTATCATTTTAGGCGGCATGGGTCTAAAGTATGACGACTATCTGTTCTTCAAGGATACGCTGGAGGAAGGCGGTGCGCTTTCCCGCACCGTGATGTTTGTGCATACAGCGAGCGACCCCACTGTCGAGTGTCTCATGATCCCTGACATGTCGCTGGCGGTTGCCGAGCAGTTTGCCTTGCAGGGCAAGGATGTGCTGGTCCTCTTGACCGACATGACGAACTTCGCCGACGCCATGAAAGAAATCTCCATCATACAGGAGCAGGTTCCGTCAAACCGTGGTTATCCCGGCGACCTTTACAGCCAGCTCGCATCCCGTTACGAAAAAGCAGTTGACTTCGATACCGCTGGTTCCATCACCGTTCTCGGCGTAACCACGATGCCTGGTGATGATGTAACCCATCCGGTACCAGATAACACGGGTTATATCACCGAAGGCCAGTACTACCTGAAGAACGGGCGCATTGAGCCGTTTGGTTCGTTGTCGCGCTTAAAACAACAGGTAAACAAAAAGACCCGCAGCGACCACCGCGCTCTCATGGACGGCATGATTCGGCTCTACGCCGCATACAAGGACACGCTTGAGAAAAAGGCTATGGGCTTTATGATGACCAACTGGGATGAGAAGCTCCTTAAATACGGCGAACATTTTGAAAGCAAGATGATGGACCTTTCGGTTAACATCCCACTGGAACACGTACTGGACCAGGGTTGGGAAATCCTCGCCGACTGCTTCACGCCAGAAGAAACCGGCCTGCGGACGGAACTGATCAGCCAGTTCTGGCCCAAGAAGAACTGAGGTCGCCATGGCAAAGATCAAGCTGACGAAGAATGAGCTTAAAAAGCAGAAAGATTCCTTGAAAATGTTTCAGCGTTATCTACCTACGCTTATGCTCAAGAAACAACAGCTTCAGGCGGAGATCAGAACCACCGAATTGCGTATCAAAGAATTGCTCGACGAAAAAAAGTGGATCGATGAAACCTTCAAGGTATGGATCGCGGTCTACGGCGAGAAGGGTTTTTTCACCCCCGACATACTCCGAATCACCAGTCTGCGGACTTCTGAGGGAAACATCGCGGGCGTAACAATCCCTGTCTTTCATGGCGCTGACTTTGAAATCACGCCTTACGACCTCGCCCGTACTCCGCTCTGGCTTGACGCAGCTGTGGAGCGCATGAAGCAGGTTCTCTTGCTTGACCTTGAGGCGCAGACCCTTGAGGAACAACGCAAGCGGCTGGAGCATGAACTGCGGGTAACGACTCAGCGAGTCAACCTTTTTGAGAAGATTAAGATTCCCGAAACTACAAGGAATATCAAGAAAATTCAGGTATACCTCGGTGATCAGCAGACTGCGGCAGTGGTTCGTGGCAAAATCGCCAAGCGTGGTATGCAGAGGGTTGCCCAATGATAGTACCAATGAAGAAAATTTCCATCGTGGTTATGGACAAGACCCGCGACGCATCGCTTGCTAAACTCCGTGACTTGGGCTTGTTGCATATTGAGTCGCATCCTGTTACCAGCAACAGTCTCTCAAAGCAGCTCGACCGCAAGGCAAAGGCGGAAACAGCGCTCGGACTTCTACGGTCTTATAAGATCGCAGAAACTGATTCAAAAGCGTCTGTCTCAGACCTCGTTACTGAGGTCTTGGGTATGGACAACGAAAAGAAGACGCTTCAGGAACAGCTCACGTTCCTTGGCAAGGAAGAGAGCCGTGTTGAGAAGTGGGGAAATTTCAACCCCACCGACCTGAAAGAGCTGGCTAAGCAGGGACTCTCGCTTATTCCCTATGAACTGCCCTACAAGGCGTATGAGTCGCTGGACAAAGAACAGCGTTTTATCATCCTGTTTCGGGACAAGGTTAAGGTATATGGGGTGGCGCTGGATCATGAGATTGCCGGTGAGACGCCGTTTGCCCTGCCGGAAAAATCTCTGTCCGAAATGCGCAGGGCTATAAAGAACATTCAGACAACACTTTCGGACATTGAAAAACACTTTGCGACGCTGGCTGCTCATAAAAAAAGTATTGAGGATGAGCTAAAGACGCTGGCGCAAAACATTGAGTTCGAGACCGCGAAGGCAAGCATGGATAGCCTCAGTGTTAGTACGGGTGCATCCTCTGATATAGGCATTTCATGGCTCATCGGCTTTGCGCCAAAGGACGACGTTGGCGTGCTGAAACGCGCCGCCGCCGAAAACGGCTGGGCCTTGGCAATAGCCGACCCATCCGAAGAAGACGCGGTGCCGACCCTGCTCAAGAACAACAAACTCACCAGCCTCATTTACCCGCTCACCGACTTCCTTGAAGTAGTGCCAGGCTATCGTGAAATAGACATATCCGGCTGGTTCTTGCTGTTCTTCTGCATATTTTTCGGCATGATCTTCGGGGATGCAGGCTACGGCGTGATACTTGGTATCATCACCCTCATCGGTATTGCCAAGACCTCGGCAAAAGGCGTCCCCGCCGCGCTCAAAATGCTGGGGCTGCTCACCCTGTCTAACATCGCGTGGGGTGTTATCACCTGCACATGGTTCGGCATTGATACAGCGAAGCTGCCGGAAGTCCTGCAAAGCATCTCGTTACCGGTGCTTTCCAGTGTGGAATCGGCAAAAGGTGTGGCGCAAAAGGCTATCGTCGATCAAAACCTGCAAATCTTCTGCTTCTCGCTGGCGCTCCTGCAGCTCGGCATTGCTCATATCAAAGGCTTCTTTCGCAACATCATGTCCTTAAAACTATTCGCTGAACTAGGCTCCCTTGCTATGCTCATCGGAATGTTCAACCTCGTGCTTTTCCTCGTGGTCAGTAACAGCTACCGGCAGATACCCCTTTTGCCAGCGTCGCTCTACCTCTTAGGCGGTGGCTTCTTCCTTACTTTTGTGTTCGCCGGTTATGAGGGCAACCTGGGGCAGTCCATCTTGTACAGTTTTAGGAACATCATCTCAGTGGTACTGGGTATTACCAACGTGTTCTCCGACATCATGTCCTACATCCGCCTCTGGGCAGTAGGGCTTGCCGGCGCGTCGATTTCATCGACTGTGAACACTATGGCAGGACCTCTGTTAGGGAACTTTTTGATCTTCATGGGCATCATTCTTTTAGTCTTTGGACATGGCTTGAATGTCATACTCAATGTGTTGTCGGTGCTTGTTCACGGTGTGCGTCTGAATACCCTGGAGTTCTCCGGGCATTTAGGGCTTACCTGGTCAGGCTTTGTGTATAAACCGTTTGGTAAAACGGTCAAAATTTAATGCAATGAGTTTCTGGTAAAGCAAAGTCTTTACCACACTTTAAACTTGCAGAAATAGAGGAGTTTAACATGTTAGGATTATTAGGCGCGGGTCTTGTAATGGGTATTGCGGCGTTAGGTTCAGCAATCGGTATCGGTATTGCCGGGCAAGCGGCAATAGGCGCGTGGAAGCGGTGTTACATTGCAAACAAACCCGCACCCATGACACTGGTTACTTTTGCCGGCGCGCCCTTAACCCAGACGTTTTATGGGTTCATTCTCATGGCTCAGATAAAAGCTGCGGCAATTGCGAACCCCGACCAGGGCTGGCTGTACTTAGGCTTTGGTATTGGTTCAGGTCTGGCGATGGCGTTCTCGGCAATCGCACAGGGTCAGGCGGGAGCGGCAGCCTCCGATGCTCAGGGCGAGACCGGTAAGGGCTTCGCCCAGTACATCTCGGTCGTCGGCATCTGCGAAACCGTCGCTCTCTTTGCAATGGTACTCTCAATGGTCAGCCTCGCGTAGCGAACCGTGCGGCTTTCCCGAACCATAACAATCGGCGGCAGAGCAAATGGCTCTGCTGTTTCTATCGGCGGCAACCTGCCCATCGTTATACAAACGATGTGGAAAGACCGCCTTTGTTTTGCCGACCTCGAAGGCGCGTCCGGCGAGGCCATCGTCAGCCGTATAGCCGCGCTGCAAGACATGGGGTGCGGTTTATTGCGCTTCGCCGTGCCAGACATGGACGCTGCTGAAGCCCTGGGAACGCTGGCAAGCATGGTCTCCATGCCGCTGGTGGCGGACATACACTTCGACTACAAAATCGCGCTTCGCTGCCTTGACTTCCCGATAGCCAAAATCCGCCTGAACCCCGGTAACATCGGTGGCAAGGACAAAACCGCCCAAGTGCTGGAGAAAGCAGATACCG
This sequence comes from Treponema sp., assembly GCA_031279205.1. Classification (GTDB taxonomy): domain Bacteria; phylum Spirochaetota; class Spirochaetia; order Treponematales; family Breznakiellaceae; genus JAIRMT01. Next base: position 43,324 of record JAITIX010000105.1, read on the forward strand.
CAGGCGTCCCCATCCGCATTGGCCTGAACGCTGGAAGTCTGCCACAAGACCTCCGCATCCAGGTTGACGAGAAGCGTCTCGACCGCGTGGAAGCGCTGGTACAGGCCGCAGAACGCGAACTCGCCATCTTCCACAACTTCGCCTTTGACAAGGTTCTCGTCTCAATGAAAGCTTCTTCCGTGTCAGATACCATTGCCGCAAACCGCCTCCTGGCTAACCGCACCGACGTGCCGCTCCACATTGGCGTTACCGAAGCCGGCCCACTCATCGCCGGTGTGGTACGGAACACCGTTGCCCTGCATACCCTGCTTTCCACCGGCATCGGCGACACGATTCGTGTCTCGCTCTCTGACACCATGGAGAACGAAGTTATTGCCGGCAGAGAAATCCTCGCCACGCTATCCTCAGACCGTGTCCCACGCAATGGCGTAACGATCATCTCGTGTCCCCGCTGCGGCAGAAACAGCTTTGACACACACGCCTTCATCGAGCGCTGGAAAACCACACTGTACGCGCTGGATAAGCCCCTGACCATCGCGGTGATGGGTTGCGTCGTGAACGGCCCAGGTGAGGCGCGCTCAGCAGACCTCGGCATCACAGGACTTGGCGATAAGGTGATGCTGTTCCAGCACGGGAAGGCGCTACGCACGGTAGACGCGGGGGACGCAGACATGGCGTGGCGAGAAATGCTGAGAGAAGCTGGCGCAAAAGATAGTTCAAGTAAATTCTGACTTACTCAAAAATGAAGGTTGCCGCGCTGGATCAGCGCTGATCTGGCGGCGCTTACAACGCCGCCCATATCATGTCGCTATTTTTTTATATCTTTGAGGTAATACTGATCGCTTGAGAAATACTCTTGGGTAAGTTTCGCCACAAGAGGGCTTAAAATCAATATCGTAACCAGA
>JAITIX010000059.1 GCA_031279205.1 Treponema sp.
TGACATCATGAACGTGAAGGAAATCGCCAAGGCTGATAAATTCACCTATGTTCCCAACGCCGCTTCTTTTGTCCGGGGGGTCTATAACCTCCGGGGGGATATTATCCCCATCATAGACCTGCGGACCTTTTTTCACCTGCCGGTCGATAAAAAGGCCGACGGTCAGGAAAATATGCTGATCCTCCGTATCGAAGACCGGGTTTACGGCACCATCGTTGACAAAATAGACAAGGTGGTGGGGATCAATTCGGAAAACATACAGCCCCCCCATCCCATTTTTGGCGATATTAACATTAAATATATCAGCGGGGTGGTGGAAAAACAGGGGGACCTCTACATCATCCTGGATGTGGTCCGGATTTTCAGCCAGAGCGATGACGATAAAGGCAAACCCCGGATAGCCGAAGGGGCGGGGAACAGCCAGTTTGTGCCCGCCGCCCCGGTGGAAACGGCCCCGGTACAGCGGAGTACCGCCGATTCGGGCCTCGATTTTATCACAGAAAGCCTTTTCGCCCTGCGGCGTTTTACCGCCTCGGAAATCAACGGGGCTTGGCTTCGGAAGCGGTTTATCGAGTGGAGCAGCGGCCGGGGCGGCCAGGATATTCAGCTCCGGGGCGCCACCGATGCGGACGAGTTCCTCGGCCCCTTCTATTCTCCCGATACGGGGTGTTTCTGGGACGAAGAGTACGCGGCCCTGGTGGAAAAAGCCCTTCCCGGCCTTCCTTCAAACAACATCCAGATTTGGAATATTGGCTGCGGAAAGGGCTATGAAACTTTTTCATTTGCCTGTATACTTAAAAAGAGGTACCCCGACGGGCATATCAAGATATGGGCCAATGATAACGATATTATGGCCATATCCCAGGCTCCGAACATGGTCTTTGACCTGGATGAGGTTCCTGAATACTGCCGGGGTTTTATGGTCAAGGGCCGGAATGGGTATAGCTTCAATCAGCTTATCAAGGATTCAATCGTGTTTGAATACCATGATGTTCTGAATGACAACCCCCTGCCGGAGTTAGACATTATTCTTGCTAGGGATATTCTGTCGTTCCTGCCGAAACAGGAACAGGACCGGTTTGTTACCGGGTTTCTGGAAAAACTGAAGAACCGGGGCATGGTTTTCCTGGGAAGAAACGAAGAACTTCCGGGGAACGAATGGAAAGCCTTAGCGGCAGACCCGGTATCAGCATACTTGCGTAACAGTTGATGCAGTTTTAGTAAGGAGCATTATTATGAGAGTGGAGTATATTAATCCCTTTGTGGAGGCGACTTTTAATGTGCTCAAAGAGGTTTTGAACACCGACATTAAACGGGGAGAAATCTATCTGAAGCCGACCACCATGTCGATCATGGGCGTCGCCGCTCTGGTGGGCCTCGCCGGGGATGTGGAAGGACGGGTCCTTTTCGATATGACCAAGGAAACGGCCTTGAATGTCTCCGGTTCCATGAATGGTGAAAAGTTTACCGTCCTGGACGACCTGGCCAAAGCCACCATTCAGGAGCTGGCCAACATGATCACCGCCCAGGCGGTTACCAAGCTTCATGATCTGGGTTTTAAATTTGATCTTACTCCGCCGGCCCTTTTTACCGGCGAAAACATGGAAGTTTCCAGCAATCTGGGGGAGGTGGAAGCCCTCATCGTCCCTATGGAGCTGGGCCCCAATTCAAAAATCGAGGTAAACGTTGCCATTCGGGAACGGGTAAAGTAAGGGAACGGATAACGCTGTTTTCAAAGAACCCGCGGTTCCGGGCTGCGCCCGCCTTGCGGGGGGTGCGGCGGCCATTTCTGGTTTCCGGCCCTGCGGAATTTGGCGAATAAACGCCGCTCTGCGGCGCTGTTTTTGGGTGGTTAGCTCAGTTGGTGAGAGCACTAGCTTGACATGCTAGGGGTCACAGGTTCAAGTCCTGTATCGCCCATGATGGTAACTTCTTTTAAAACAAGAAGTTACCATTTTTTTACCTGTTGTGTGGAGAACAACCTTTTGTGTGTTATACCATTGCGGTAAAATATCATCTATAAGATATAGGAGATTTTTCAATGAGTCGGAAGTTTCAAACAGTAGGCAGCTTGTTGCGCCCCGAAGGACTGCTGAAATACAAGAGTCAAATTGAGCACCGGGATGACATCACCTATCCCTTCTACAATGACTTCGAAGGGTATGAGGTATGCGAAATAGAAGCGACAAAGGATGTAGTGAAAGACCAAATTCAGCATGGGCTTACAGTCATCACGGACGGCGAATATTCCAAGTCCATGTGGCATTTAGACTTTGTTTGGGGCTTGAAGGGTATTAACCGTTATATCGCGGAACACGGTTACTTTTTCCGCGATAAGGATCTCAAAAGCCACTATGAGACGCGCAGGGACATCGGTATTCGTATCACAGGCGCCCTGTCTGGGCGAAACCACCACTTCAACAAGGTTTTCAAACGTCTTTCCGAATATGCGCCATCAGACGCTGCTGTCAAGCAGTGCGTATGGGCTCCGGCTCACGCCTATACTGAGCTTGCAGTCTTTGACAAGCTGGCAGGAGCGGGCCAGGTGTATGAAACAAACGACAATCTCAAGAAGGGCCTCGTTAATGCGTATAAGGAATTCGTGGAAGAGTACGTTGCCATAGGTGGGAAAATTCTGCAATTCGACGACTGCCTCTGGGAACTGTTTGCCGCCGACAACGAAAACTCTCCGTTCACGGGCAGTACCGAATCCCCAGAACTTCAGGGTATAGCAGAGGAGTTCGTAGCCATCAACAACGAGGTGATTGATTACGGACATTCCCTTGGCCTTAAAATGTGGACGCACAATTGCCGGGGCAACTACGCATCACGGAATATGTGCGGCGGATCTTATGCAACAATAGCAAACCTGTTCCTGGGAGGGCAACGCTACGACCGCTTCTTTCTTGAGTGGGACGATGATAGGGCGGGATCGCTTGACGCGCTTGCGGTGTTCAAAGACAAGCCACAGGCCGAAATTGTACTCGGACTTCTTTCAAGCAAGAAAAACACCCTCGACGATGAGGATCGCGTTATACGCCTGCTAGACGAAACATGCAAAATCATCCCCAAAGAGCGTCTTTTCCTTTCACATCAGTGCGGTTTTGCTTCCTGCGACGGCGGAAACGAACTGACCATGGACGAGCAGTGGGCAAAGATAGACCAAGGACAGAAACTCGCATGGAAATATTGGGGCGAATAGTTGCCATTGGGAAAATAGAAATCGCTGGGCGTGAAAAGGTAATGCTCCACACCCATAGGCCTTTCAAGTATGGCTGAAAAGCAGAAAGTCGCGCAGGTTTTACCGCAGACTCAAATGACGCGATTCCATGCTTCTCAGCCATAAACACATGGTTCGGGCGTTCAGGGAATAGCCAAAACCACACATAATCATACAAATCAATACCTGTTCTGATCCGGCGCTTCTCGATATACACAGAACGCAGCCCGTTTGTAACTAAAGTTTCAATCATAGTAAAATTTCTGGCGCACCCGCGTTACACAGCCTTCCGCGTAGCGCGGGTGCGAACAGTATTGTGCAGCCATGAACCGCTTGAGCGACCACAGGCCGGTGTAGACCGCTGTGGGTTCATCGGCTGTTCAAGCTTCCAGCATTGCAACCGCGCGCGGATTCTGCGCGAGTTGCCGAGGCGGACTGCCCTTGGGAGCGTGTCGGGATGTTGTCAAACCAGTGGTCGATGCGGGTGTTTATGAACCTCGTGTTAGCCGGATCAAAGGACTCGGCTTTGGAACAGCGCGCCTTCAGCGGTATGTCAAAAGCGCGGCAGAGCGCCTCGTAGCGTTCCCGCAGCTTAAGGTAGCGGACACAGGTCTTGTGAAGCGGGTGAGCGCGATTCGCCGCTATCGGCTTCAGGTAGGCAAGAGCCTTGTCGCAGAGCCATAGTTTGCAGGAGAGCGATTCAACAGAACAGCCAGTGTCGCTAAGATGCTCGCACACAGACTCCCATTGACAGCATTGCCGGTACGGGCGGCGGCACTGCTTGTCTTGCCAGTCGCACACGTTAAGCTCCTTATGCAAAAGGTCCAGAACGCGGCACATAGAACTGTATGCGCGTTGTTTCAGCGCGCTCAGACCCGGCGAACCTTTTGATAAGGCAGCGCTTATCCGGTTTATCTTGTTAATTCTTTTCATGCTCTTGTATCCAGTCTGCCGAAGCCGCGTTCTATGGGTCAACGTCCGCCTTCCGCTTGGGCTTCATCCACGCCGCTCTCCGATAATGCTCCTTGATCAAAAAACCCCCGACACAGGCCGGAGGCTTAGGGTTACCAATTCAATCCTCGCGCCCCACGAGCAAGACGCGAGACGCGACGTTATAGCCAGATGCGGATGCCCAAATTA
>JAITIX010000115.1 GCA_031279205.1 Treponema sp.
TCGTGGGGCTTGTTTGACACGCCGCCAAACAGACTATTAGCCCGATTAACAAGATCGGTATCAGGCATCGCCGCCAGTTCTTGTCGTTCAACATTCGTTTTTCCTCTACAATATTACTGCAAGAGCTTTATAGTCAACTGTAAGAGTTTTGCAGCTTACTGTAAAACTTTCGCAGTCGACTATAGAAGTTTTACAGTCAACTATAAGAGTTTCGCAGTTGACTGTATAAGTCTTATAGTCGACTGTAAGAGTTTCGTAGTCGACTGTAGAAGTCTTATAGTTGACTGTAAGAGTGTTACAGGCCGGTTGTAACACTGCCAAAGTTGAGGTAGAGGCGTCTCTTGAGGAGAATGAGTATCTTGACGGCCGCGGTTTGTACGGGCTATTCACGTCTGCCGCGGCATAGCGTACGCGCAGAATGTTTTGATAGCGCTGATGAACACGGAACACTGGCTGCGGAGCGCCAAGCCCAGTTTTACGCGGCGGTGAGCGCGCGTCATGGCGCCGGCGAGTGGAACCTGAAGGCGTTTGAGTGGGCGCCGTGTGAGGGCGTGGCGGATTCTGCGCGTGTGCGGGCTTTTCTTGCTGCCCGTTGCGCTAAACGCGAAGCGCTGCGGGCGTGCGCACCATAGCGCGGGGTGATGCGGCGGAGTGTTTCTGTGCGGGATTGCTGAAATGTTTTAAATCCACTTGACCTTTTTTAGAATAGGGAATAGGCTTGATATAAGCCAAGATGGCTCAGTTGGCAGAGCGGCACACTCGTAATGTGCAGGTCCTGGGTTCGATTCCCAGTCTTGGCTTTTTGTAAGTAATTATTATGTTTACGCAAGGTACCCACCCAAGAATGGACGTTTTGAACCTCTATGGAATGTATATTCACATTATCTGCTACTTGACAGAGGTTTGAAATGACTCGTTTACTGCAAGCACAGCTAATATAGAGAAGAACGCGCCGGAAAGCGGCGCGGCATAAGGAGTGTTTTATGGCGAAACATGCGCTTGTTTTTCTGGCGGATGGCTTTGAGGAAGTGGAGGCTATCACCCCCATAGACTATCTCAGACGTGCAGGTATTGAGGTAACGACGTGTTCCGTTGGCGCATCTGTTGCCGGCGGGCAAGTGGTGAAGGGTTCGCACGGCATCGTGGTGCAGGCGGACAGAAGCCTTGCGGTGTTGGAGCCGCTCAAGGCAGCGGATTGGGATGCGGCGCTGCTACCGGGCGGTATACCCGGAGCGCCGAATCTGGCTGCGTCAGAGGCGGTGAGCGCTCTGTTGCGGGATATGGCGTTGGCAGGCAAGCTGGTTTGCGCCATCTGCGCGTCGCCAGCGGTGGTTCTGTTCCCGCTGGGCTTACTCAAGGGACGGCGCTTTACCTGCTATCCGGGTATGGAAACAGAGGTTAAAGAGGCGCTATGGTCGGAGGAGCGGGTCGTCGTTGATGGGAACCTTATCACCAGTCGAGGCGCGGGAACAGCGGCGGACTGGGCAATCGCGATTATCAGTAAGCTCGTGGATGAGGGAACCGCGAATGCCATAGCCGCTAAAGTGGTGCTGAACTAGCGTGTCCTTTTGCGCTGCTGAGTGTCTTGGCAAACTGGGACAACTTTTGCCGGTCAATGTGAGTGCCAGGTACATCAAGCACATGTGAGGCGACCTTGTTTCCCAGGCTGATACACTCGGCTAGGGATTTGTCGCGAATCCATGCTGCGAGAAACGCTGCGCAAAAGGCATCGCCTGCGCCAGTGGTTTCGAGCGGGATCACGGCAAGGGCTTCCTCACGATAGACCGCGCCATTGGCGAAAACAAGCGCGCCTTTGGGACCAAGTTTGATGGCAATAAGGGGAAAGATGTCATGCGCCGTCTGTTTTTTAAAGAAATCGTAGAGTTGCGGGGTAAGCATATCTTTTTTCTCAAAGAAAGAGCCTTCTTCTTCAAGTTCACTTTCTTCGTTATTATCAACCGGGTTCAGCGCGTGGTAAAATGCCCCGGCTTCTTCTTCGTTCATAAATAGGATTAGTGGATAGTCCCTACAGTAGGCGGCGATGTTCCCGGCCTGCTGCGTGGCTATGGCTGTGGAACCGAGATCGAGCGCGACCACGGTTCCGTACTCGGTGGCAAGTTGCATGATATAGCGCACCAGAGCCTCCTGCTCTAGAATATAGCCGTCAATGACAATGACTCTCGCTGCTTGAACCGTTTCTTTTGGGATATCGTCTGTGCTTAAGAGGCTTGCGGCAGCGGGACTAGCCGCGATATAGGTCTCGCCCTCCGAGCCTTGTAGCACAAGGCAGATGCCGGTTGGCGCATCTTTCTGGGCGAGGAAGGTACTCACCCCGGCGTCGTGTTCTTCCTGCTCAAAGAGCGCGGCAAAGTGATCTGGCACGTTTCTGACAGAACCAATGGCGCCGGCGAAACCAGTGTCCAGCCCCAGCATTGCCGCAATCTTTGCTACATTAGCCGAGCCGCCACCGGCGCTTGTGGTGAATTCTGGTAAGAGCGACAGAATTTCAATGATTTTTTCATGTTCAATATGCTGAACTGGCTTGCTGAGGCCAATACTGTCAAGCATATCCCGATCAAGCAGGGCAAACACATCAATGATGGCATTGCCAATACAAAGTATGTCTAATTTCATGTTGTTTTAAGGCGGCAAGCGCCGCCTTGTCTTTCCTATTTCGCTACCGCCAATATGGAGGCAAGTCCTGGGTTTTTGGCAAGATCGTCCTTGAGACCTGCGGCGCGTCCTTTGTTCACATAGTCTTTGCTCTGGAAAGAATAGGTGAAGTTGGTATGCACATCGTAGGTTTTCTTCATCAGGGCATAGGCGTCCTCAGTCATGACCAGTTCCTCATCAGTGGGAATGATGAAGATCGGGATACGCGAGTAGTCTTTGGAGATGATGGTCTCGGCGTTACGGGTTCGGGCAAGCATGTTTTTGTCTGGATCGTAGACAATGCCGAAGTTCTGGAGACCTTCAAGCACCTTGCGCCTGACAAACCACGCGAACTCGCCGACGCCGGCAGTCAGCACAAGCGCGTCAACGCGCCCCAGCGCCGCGATATACGCACCGATGTACTTGCGCACACGGTAGGCTTCCATGTCCTGCGCGAGGGTCGCGCGGGGATCGCCTTGCACCACCGCATCCTGAATGTCTCGACGGTCAGTGAATTTGCCGCTGATACCGATAAGGCCAGACTTTTTGTTCAATTCAGACTCAATCTTCTCGGCGCTCATGCCAGTTTTCCTCATCATGTAGAACGGTATGGCTAAGTCTGCGTCGCCAGAACGAGTTCCCATAATCAGCCCCTCAAGCGGGGTTATACCCATTGAGGTATCAAAAGAACAACCGTTCTTCACCGCGTTTATCGAAGAGCCGTTTCCCAAGTGCGCGATGATGAGGTTTGTCTTAAACGGGTCTTTACCCAGAAGCACAGCGGCGCGTTTCGCGGTGTACAGAAACGAAGTTCCGTGAAACCCGTAGCGCCGTACCCCGTACTTCTCATACCACTCATACGGAAGCGCATAGAGGTAGGACTCCGGCGGCATGGTCTGATGCCACGCCGTATCCATGATCGCACTGTGAGGTACTTTAGGCAGTACCTTCTTGGCAGCTTCAATGCCCATGATGTTGGCCGGCATGTGGAGAGGTCCAAGGTCTTTCACCTCGTTAAACGTCTCCATTACCGCGTCGTCAACAATGACGGACTTGGTAAACTTGTTTCCACCGTGTAAGACACGATGTCCCACCGCCCCAATCGTGTCCATGTCTTTGATAACCCCACGTTCCGGGTCGGTGAGGGTCTTGATGATAAGTTCAACCGCGTCTGTGTGAGTGGGGCAATCGTGTTCCGTCGTAAATTCGGCCTTACCCTTTACTTTGTGGGTAATAAACGATCCTCCGATTGTAACTTTTTCGACAATACCGACCGCCAGGACATCCTTCGCCTCCCAGTCGTACACCTGATACTTGGCGGAAGATGATCCACAGTTCAATGTCAGAATAACCATGCAAATCTCCTTTTAGAGTTTTCTATCCACGCTCATAAGGAGCGTGTGCCAGCACCTTCACAAGGTACAACTTCAAGGAGAAATCTTCAATACTCCGCCATAGAGTCGGGACTACGATCAGCACTGGATCACTCAGCCTGAGCGGAAGACTCTCCTGTGCCGGTGGTGGTAGTAAAGGTGGCCAACTTGGTTTCCGTGTCTTCATTGTTTTTACCCCACAATTCCCGCGTGGTTACGTCGTTCAACGCGACATTGAGTCTCACCGTGCGCTCTGGTAAGTTATCCGCGTTTATGAGGACGTGAACCGAGGCCTTTTCGGAACTTAGCTCAGGCTTAGGTTGGATAATCTCGCAGGCGGTAAAGAGCGCCAAGTAAGGAAGCTAATGCGTAGATGAATACGTTTTTCTTCTGATGATTCATAGTTTTCTTCCTTGCTGATGACTGGTAAAGAGAACGGAATTGAGCGGGGTGATTCTGCTTAGGGAAGTGGTTAAGAGACGAGAGTGGCGGCATCCGGTAATCATCTTGAGGAGTCAGATTCTGTATCAGCCTGCTGTGTACCTCGGTATTCATGGGCTTATTCTATCAAAGACGCGAAAACCTGTCAAGCGCTATACCACAATGTCAAGCGGTACAGCACAAATTTACAAATTATTGACACAGACTCACGCGGTGCCAGAGACGCTCCACAGTACCTGAGACACGCGAGGCACGTCAGAGACACACTCAGACGAGTACCTCGCGGCTCTCTCTATCGCAGTTTACTTTATCATCTCGAACTCATACTTGCCGTCGCCGAGACCCAGCTCGTTGAGGAAGCGAATCTGGGAATACGGATTCTTGCCGTGGAGGCGTTCGAAAAGGTGTCCCTTGTCGCCGAGCTTGATGCCTTCAGGTACGCCTTCGAGGTTGAGACGCTCAAACTTGATCTGGTCAAGGCTGGCGCTTTCAATGGCCGCAAGGTTCCATGACGACATAAGCCCGATGTCTGGCACCAGCGACGGCGTGGTCATGCCCCAGCAGTCGCACATGGCAGTGATGTTGATCAGCAGGTTGATGTAGAAAACATTGCCCGGCAGAAAAGTATCAAGCACGGTTTTGGTGCAGAGGGCAAGTCCCTTCTGGAAGTCAAGGTAGCTGGCATCGCTCAGGGTGATGGCATTTGCCGGACAGACTTTCTTACAGTGCTGACAGAGGGTACAGTTGTGAAAATTCACGCTGTACTTGCCATCCTTATTAAAGCTGTTCGCCTTGTGGTTACAGGCTTCGATGCACGCGCCGCAGTGGATGCAGTTCTCCGCGTTCCACTTGAGGCCGCCCTCAAGGCCGTGCTGTTCACGCCGCGTGCGGTCGCTCACGCAGCCCATCGAGATGTTTTTCACTGCGCCACCATAGGCGCAGCAACCATGTCCCTTCACATGGGAGAAGTCGATGAGGAAATCGGCATCGTGGACGAGACCAGCGATGTCAACGTGCTTAAAACTCTTCCACTCGACTTCTTTGGTATACAGGTACTTTCCGAGATGGCCAGAGGCTTCGAGTACCGGCGCGCCCAAACTTTCTTGGGTATAGCCACGCTGCTCAGGGTGGCGACCCGCGATGTAATGGTCAGTGAAGAAACACTTGCCGCCATGATCCTTCACGAATTCGGCAAGCAGACGCATGAATACTGGCGGGATGGTGGAGTAACCGATCTCCGAGCCGACGTGTATCTTGATAGCGACGCTTTTGTCCTTGAGTCTATCGCCAAGCCCGCTTGCGGCAAGCTGTCGTTGCAGTTTGCGCGGCAGAGTCTGATCCGCCTCATAAGCGCTGTATGCCATGTCTGAAAAATATACCGTTGCCATTGTCTAAAACTCCTTCATTAATTAGTTATGATAGGTGGAGTCTAAAAATTAACGCTAACGTGAAGTCAAGAGCTTTAGACACCTCTTTCTAAGATTCAATAGACTCCCTATAATTTTTTTATGGAATATATGAAACGAACCAGTACCTGTGGCGCTCTACGGAAGAAAGACGCAGGTAATACCGTGATCTTAAACGGCTGGGTATACCGAAAGCGGGAGCATGGAGGCATTTCCTTTATTAACCTGCGGGACAGGTACGGCGCTACTCAAGTCCTTGTGGACGAGAACTCTCCGCCGGAACTTGTCGCCATAAGCGCGGAACTGCGGAACGAGTTCTGCATCGCGGTTGAGGGCATTGTCCGCGAGCGTCCAGCCTCAATGGTGAACCCAGACATGGCAACCGGCGAGATCGAGGTGCTTGCCTCAAGACTCCTCATTCTCAACCGCTGTGAAGTGCTTCCTTTCCAGCTCGACGAAGAGGGCGATATAAAGGAAGAACTTCGCCTTAAGTACCGTTACCTTGACCTGCGAAACGCGGATATGCAGCGCAAGATTCGCCTGCGAAGCGAGGTGAGCTTTGCCGTGCGAGAATGGATGAGCAACCAAGGGTTTTACGAGATTGAAACACCCACCTTCATCAAGTCCACGCCAGAAGGTGCGCGGGATTACCTCGTACCGTCGCGGTTACACGCGGGCAAATTCTACGCCCTGCCCCAGTCGCCCCAGCTTTATAAACAACTCCTTATGGTATCTGGATTCGACAAATACTTTCAGATTGCCCGCTGTTACCGGGACGAGGACGCGCGCGGGGACCGCCAGCCAGAGTTTACCCAGATCGATATTGAGATGTCTTTCGTGAGCCGCGACGATGTTCTTACCATGACCGAAGGACTTATGGGCTATGTGTTTAAGAAGTGCCTCAAGGTCGAACTCCCATCCAAGTTTCCGCGCCTCAGCTACGAGGAGGCTATGGACTGGTATGGCTCGGACAAACCTGACCTTCGCTTTGACATGAAGTTACAGGACTTTGCCCCTTATGTGGCTGCTGGCGGCTTTCAGGCGTTCAAGGACGCGCTGGCTGCCGGTGAAAGCGCAAAGGCCGCTGGTCTAACAAAGGGCATCAGCATCGAGGGCGGTGCGGTTAAGGCGCTCGTGGTTCCGGGTAAGGCCAACTATTCCCGCAAGCAGATTGAGGAACTGGAAACACAGGCCAAAGTTTACAAGGCCAAGGGGCTTGCGTGGATGAAAGTTGCCGGATCAAGCGATGCGCCAGCGCTTGAGGGCGGAGTCTCAAAGTTCTTCGCCTCTAACGCCGCCAATATAGTGCGGGGCTTAGGCGCAAAAACCGGAGACCTTATCCTCGTCTGCGCTGATTCCCGCGCCCGAATCGCCAACATCGCGCTGGGTGCGGTGCGTTCCCGACTTGGCAAAGACCTGTCCCTCTGCGATCCCCATAAATTTGCCTTTGTATGGATTGTGGATTTCCCTCTTTTCGAGTTCAACGAAGAAGAGCAGCGCTGGGAAGCTGCTCATCACATGTTTTCATACCCACAGGAACAGTATCACCCCACGCTGGAAAGCGACCCAGGAGCAGTGAAGGGCGACCTCTACGATCTCGTGCTTAACGGCTATGAACAAGCCTCTGGTTCCATCCGTATTCATGAGCCAGCGTTACAGAAACGTATCTTCAACATCGTGGGTATCTCTCCTGATGAGGCTGAGAAAAAGTTCGGCTTTCTCACCAACGCCTTCAAATTTGGCGCGCCTCCGCACGGTGGCATTGCTCCTGGCCTTGATCGCCTCGTGATGCTTATGGCCGGCGAAACATCCATAAAGGAAGTTATTGCCTTCCCGAAGAATTCCTTTGCTCAAAGCCCCATGGACGACTGCCCCAGCGTGGTAGAACTGAAACAGCTTGACGAACTACGCTTGCTGGTCAGGCCAGAACCAAGGTAGGTTTCCTATGCGAATAGACTCACTGCTTCGGCGAGATCGGCACAGCGCCTCCAGACAGTGGCAAGCACTTCAGGAGAAGGTTCAACAAGGTCTTTGATGAAGACTGAGCGTATACCCGCGGCATGAAGACTTTGAAGACCAGCAGGGGAATCCTCGAACCCAATACTATCAGCCGGCGCTTCACCCAGATGTTCCAGAGCGCAGAGAAAAATATCGGGCGCAGGTTTCCCTCGCGTGATCTCATCCCCACACACTTTAACCACAAAACGATCCGCAATATCTGCCTTGCGTAGTTTCCAAAGCGCGGTATCCCGCGAAGTAGAAGTTGCTACTGCGCAAGGTATCTGAAGCTGGGCAAGGTGATCCAGCAGAAGGGTGAGACCCGGACGATGAGAGATACCTTCTTGTTCAGCCCCTTCCTTGATACGCCGGGAAACTTCAGCCCTGATGTCCTGATAGGGAAAATCCGCCCCATAAGCGTTCATAAACACGTCTCTGGTACTAGCGGCGTTCACGCCAATGGTACGAAAGATGAGTTCCTCGCTTATGTCCCAACCAAAGGTTTTTGCGACTTGTATCCAGTGCGTTGCGGCTGGACGCTCAGTATCCAGCATAAGGCCGTCCATGTCAAAAATCACGGCGGCCGGATGTATGTGTGTAGTTTCTATCATAGGTAACTATAGCATAGAGGTTTCGGGGGCGGCCGCAAAGATTCTATCTCTGACCCCCAGCGTTTTTTTGACGGCAATGGCGGCGCTCTTGCTTGCCATTGGATTGCTGCTGACGGGCTGCCCCACGGATTCCGGCGGCGGCCCCGCTGTTACCACCCTCGCCGGGAGCGGGGATACAGGTGATGACAACGGGGGTTATGCCGACGGATCCCTCTCGGCGGCGAAGTTCGCCAATCCTCGCGGCGTGGCGGTTGACAGCGCGGGCAAGGTCTACGTGGCGGAATTCACCAACCAACGTATCCGCAAGATAACCCAGTAAAGGGAAGGGATTGCGGGGGCAGACGAAGTCCTTTGGGGATATTGACAAGTCCCCCCGCGTCTACCCAAAAAGTCCGTATGTTTTTCCCAAGAGAACCGCAACTCTCGCCGGAGAGAACCGCAACTCTCAGAGATGAATGCCGTATCTTGTAACAAAAGCGCTTGACCTTTTCAAGGTAATATGCCATATTACAGACATATTGTAACGCAAAGGAGGCGTATATGGCGCTTTGGCTCAGAAAAATTCAGAAAAAGAATCCCCAGGATTTAACGCAGTCGAAATGGTATTTAACGCAGGAAAAATCGGGGACAGTTGGTATTAAGGACATCGCAAAGGAAATAGAGGGGCGGTCGGCACTTTCTTTGGGAGACGTGCAGAG
>JAITIX010000058.1 GCA_031279205.1 Treponema sp.
TTTAGAAGGATGGAACAAATCTTTAGAAGGATGCTCTACACAAATGCTGGAAAGTGTTGGGGAAGTTGTAGTTGTAGAAACAATTATAATGTGAGTTCGATGGAGAATTATGTATAACAATGAGCGTATTCTTAGCGCAGTGTTGAGAGTGTTGGGTTCCTTGCCTTGACGCGACCTATGTCATTGCGAGGAGCGCGGCAGCGAAGCAATTTAGATGAGCCGCCTCTTAACTAGATTGCTTCGCTCCGCTTGCGATGACGTTATGGTTCATTCGTATCACGCGCGGATTTTTTTCTTCCCGTTGAACTCACGTATTATAGGAGTTGATGGTATAGACTTTCGCGCTAGTCCCGATTCCCCCTCAGACTGAGGGCGAGTTCTTTCCAGACCAGCTTGTCCTTTTGAGAAAGACGGGCAAACTCCTCCTGCCGGCCATAAGCGGAAAGCTCGATAAACTGACTGACGCGCGTGAAGAGAGTCTCGAACTTGCGCTCGTGGAACTCGGTAAGCCACGCTGGAATACGCCGAGCAAGGGAGATGAGGCGCTCATAATGCGGGGCGCAGAGCCCCTCAGAAGCGGTGAAGTAGGCCTGCACTTCCTTACCGTTTTCGTCATGGTCGGACTGGATAAGGAACGTGAGGTATTCCTTTTCGATGTTGTCCTGTTCCACGCATACGGGACAGCGCTCCACAGGGCGCCATGGCTTGCGTTTTTTGAAGGCGATGATCCGGTCTTCAAGAATATCCCGCCCCAGAATGGCAACGGCAAGTCCGTCCCGAAAGGATTCAAGACCTCGTGAATGAAACGCGCAGAAACCGCCGGCAAGCCGATATGCCTTGCGGAAACTCCGGTCTGAGACATGCTCAAAAAGCGTGTTGTCAATGTACTGTTCCGCCCGGCGCGCCACAATGCGGCAGAGCGGACAGCCCGATTCTGCGCAGGCGTCCCGTAGTTCAAAAAAGTTGATGTGCTTTGCAACTCCCATTATGATTTAACCTCCACACAGCCGTTGCTTCGACCAATAAAAATTGTAGGACGCATTTTTGTGAAAAAGCCGTTCTCCACAACGCCGGCAATCAGCTTGAGTCTTTCCTCAAAGGCGCGGGGGTCAACCGGCGTCTTGAAACGAATGTCCAGCAGAAGATTTCCGTGTTCCGTGATGATTGGTCCCGCTTTACCCACCGCGCTTCTCAGCGTAACCACCGCGCCCAGGCGTTCAAGGGATTGACAGATGGGAATCCGCGCCTCGGCGATGATTTCAAGGGGAACCGGGAAACGCAGCCCCAGATGCTCCACACGCTTAGACTCGTCGATGACAATGGCGTAGGCGTCCGAGCTGTAGGCGACGATTTTTTCGAGAAGGAGCGCGCCGCCGCCGCCTTTTACACAG
This sequence comes from Treponema sp., assembly GCA_031279205.1. Classification (GTDB taxonomy): domain Bacteria; phylum Spirochaetota; class Spirochaetia; order Treponematales; family Breznakiellaceae; genus JAIRMT01. Next base: position 1,392 of record JAITIX010000058.1, read on the forward strand.
AGGTTCTCGTTGTCAACCTCGTCCGCGCCGTCGATCGTGAGGTCGAGCCGTCCGGCGATTTCAGGCGAATTCAGCGAATACAGGGGAATCCCCAGTTCCTCACAGGCGATCATAGTTTGGAAGCTGGTGGGAACCACGTGGATATTCCGCAAAGCTCCCTGTTTCAGCAATGTTCCCACATGATAGACCGCGTGAATGGCTGTGGAACCAGTTCCCAGACCCAGTTTCATGCCGCTTTTTACTTGCGCCTCAACTACCGCCTTGCCGGTAAGCGCCTTGATTTCTGACTGTTCCATATTTCCTTAGTACCTTGGCTAAAATTTTATACGGGACATGAGATGGTAGGGAAAGTCCACTCCCAAAAAATGTCCGTACTGCAGCTGTGCCTGTCTGATGAGCATGTCGAAGCCATTGAGTACGCGGCAGCCTGCTTCTGAAGCGCGTTTTAACAAAATGGTACGCTCAGGCTTGTAGACAAGGTCCATAACCACCTCGAAGCCGCTGAATCGGTAAAACTCAAGCGGATCGTATTCTTCATAGCCAGTCATGCCGACTGAAGTGGTCTGGATGATGATGTCCGCGTATTTTTTTATGAGGTCAATGCCCTTGCTGTCGAGGCGGTTCCAGGCGAAGTTGTACTGCTCGGCTAAATCCCGCGCCTTGAGTTCAGTACGATTAAGAATAAGCGCCTTGCCGCCCAGCCTGAATACCTCTGAGGCGACTGAACGCGCTGCGCCACCCGCGCCAACAATGGTGATCCGCTTCCCTTTGAAGGTTTTCTTACCAATGAAGTCCAACAGTGAGCCTGAAAACCCCTGGGCATCTGTGTTGAAGCCGTCCCAGCCCTTTGGCGAGCGTACGATAGTATTGCAAGCCCCGATGGATTCTACCTCTTTAGCAACGGAGAACAGATAGGGCAACACGGATTCCTTGTGCGGAATCGTTACCGACATGCCTTCCACGCCAAGTTCCTCGGCTAGTTTCAGGAATGCTTTGATAGAATCGGTCTGAAATGGTACATACACGGCATCGAGGTTTTCAAATTTGAAAACAGCGTTAAAAAACGGAGGGCTGAGGGTGGTTTTCAAGGGGAAGCCGGTAATCCCGAAGATGCGGGTTTTGGGGTTTATAGAACGGAATCGGAAGCATTCCTCCAGTTCCTGTGGATCAAACTGTCCTGGAGCCGCGACTGGGGAATCAGGCTCGCCCTTTGCCGAGGCGTACGAGATTTGTGAACCAAACTGTTCCGCGAGTATACGGCTCGGCGCACCATAGGGACCCATGCACACCAGAATCTTGTTAATGTCAGTGGTTTGCTTTGCCGCGCTAAGTACCCTAAGCGTATCTTCGATGGAATGGGGCATAACCGCGAGCTTCACTAGTTCATCACCCACCCGATGCAGGCTCCGTATCTGCGTAACCAAGTCTTCGTCAACACCATTGATGTTATGCTTTGAGCGAATGATTCGCGTCCCGAAGCTCCTGACAGCCTCCTCAATGTTTGGCATGTCAAGGTAGTCCTCAAGATCGACAAAGGCAAAGTTATGGCGGCGATCCGCCTGAGCAAAGGCAAGCGCGCGGGAAAAGAGGCTAATCCGACTTCCCTCGCCGCCCGTGAATTGGCCGCCATCCACCTCGCGCCGAATCGTCAGGATAAGCGGCAGCCCGGCCATTGTTGGGAAACGCCTGACATACAGACGCTCGTCAGCCTCAAGGCAATCGACCCGCAGTTCAGCGATGTCCACATACTTACGATACTTGTCAAGAACTTCCAAATCCCGCGCAAGGGTCTTGCTGGTTAAACAAATGCATAGTTTTGCCATCAGAGTACTCCAAAAGTAAGCTAAAAGTCAGACCTATAGATACGGATCACTGACACTAATGAATCAATGAAATCAAGACGCAACACAAGGGGCCAGCCCCGGCTTGGCAACGAATAGAGCGTACAGTTGTCATAGTTCTCCACAGGCCAGCGGAGCATTGTCGCGCTTGATGAACGGCTGTCCCCGATCTTAACCCCGTAAGCGCTCTGTAGAGAGATTTGCCACACCCGATCCTTGTACACATAGAAGTTAAGGCCGTTGTTATACATGAAGATGACGTCATCCTGCCAATCTTCTGGTCCTCGTTCAGGGTATACAGCCATGGGAACGCCAAAAAGGGAAAGTAACTCAGCCAGAGTCAGCCCAATGAACGAAGAGGGGTCATTAGTATCAATGGTGTTAAATTGAACCTCAGATGCGGTCCATTGCGGCGTGTTTGAACTCTGTGGCGAGAGCGTGGTACACGCGGCAAACATAAAAAACAAAAGCCATTGGATATGTCGCATAGTTTACTCTAACCGCAAACAGCGAAAACAACAAGACAGAATGGGGCTTTATACGCGCCGCAGGTATTTGATACGATGAACCATGAAGTTGTTCTGTCTTCTTTGGATACCGCTCTTCTATCTCTTCTGGTCATCGATATCACTGGATGAGCGGCTGGGTTCCGGCGGACTCTGGGCCTTACTGCTTGGGAGCATCTACGCGGTGGCGGTGTTTTTCTTCGGCCCTTTCATCAGGGAAGAGGGTGGTTTTGGCTATTCCCGCTGGCTCAGTGTCAGTGTTGACTTGGTAAGCGTGCCTGCGCTGGCGCCCTTCGTGGCATTCGGGCTGTTCCTGCCATTCCGCGTATGCCGCGACTTCACCCGCTTTCCTCTACTCTGGCTCATTCCCGATATGCTTATCAGGATTATCGCGTGGAGCGTCCGCAATGATCCCACCCAGCTTATCCTGGTGCCTCTCCTGCGAACTGCTCTTGTTATGGGTATATCCGGCTGTATCCGGCTTATCATGCGTGGCAAAGTCCCAGGTATAATCATCGCAAGCCTGATCCTGCTTGCCCTGCCCTTTGGAGCCTCAAGCTGCTACTGGTTCTTCTTTTGCCAGCGCCCGCGTGAGGGTTTTATTCTGCTTGCCATAACTCTGGTTCCTATGGCGCTTCATTGTGTGTTCCAGTATGAACAGGCGCGGATACAGGGGGAAAAAACTCTGGCGTGACAGCTGCGATAACATAATAGCGTTCGACCCCACGCAATCAGGTCGTCGACTCTGGACGGGGGCAGCAAGGTGATACCGTTTCCAGAACGGTAAATTTGGAGGATGTATGAAAAGAGTTAGTTTTGTCTCTTTGTTGATTTTGTTTATTTACCCATTGTATAGTGAATCGTTTTTAGTATACGAACAAAAAGATGTATCCTATACGCCCTACTATATAATACTACAACCTATGTCTATTTATGTAACTGTTCAAGGAGATGATATTATAGGTTTCTCTCTGCGCGATAATGAAAGGCTTACTACACGTAATGGTGTACTTATAACCTTTTCAAGTATTGAAATAACTCCTTATGATTTTGATATTTTTAAAAATGCTCTGAAAAAAGCGCTGGAATGGGAATCAATAGCAAGTCAAAATGATGTGAGTGAATTTAGCAAAACTATTCCATTTGAAATCTCATCAAATAATGTTTCATGGACTACTTACAGCGGCTTTGTAGATCATTTAATAAAGAAAGGAGAAACACTTACATTAGAGTTTACATTCTCTTGGTCACCTGAACGGTCAAGAGGAGCTTTGTATATAAATTCGAATATTGTAAATTCTTCTGTTTCCGGTTCAAAAGTGTCTTTCAGTTTCTCAAAAGAGTATATGTACCGAGACGAGATTGAATTGTTATTAGAAAATATCACTGATGAAAAAATACAAGAGGCTATAAAGAATGGGCGGATACAACAAATCGAAGAAGAAGCAAGGAAAAAACGTACGGAAACATTATTTAATTGATGCAGACTTGACCAATGAGAAATGCGCTTTTTTATCGCTTGGACTTCCTACCTCCTGACCAAATAAAATTTTCAAAAACCTCTTGACATCTAATACGCATAGTATGTATAATTAAATATGAAGTTTCAGGAAATTGAGCGGATTATTTTGAATGACGGCTGGACACTCAAAACCATTAAGGGTTCTCATCATCAATACGTCCATCTGATAAAGCCGGGCAAAGTAACGATCCCTTATCATTCTGGAGATATTGCGCTGGTGATTATCTGGTGATTATCAAGTCTATCCTGAAACAAGCCGGAATAGGAGGTAGATAATGAAACTTACATATCCTGCAATTCTTTACGAAGGTGAGGGCGGCTATGCCGTAGAAGTCCCAGACCTTCCCGGCTGTGTAAGCGGCGGAGTCTCTCTTGCTGAAGCTATCATTATGGGAACTGATGCCGCTTCCGGCTGGGTTCTCACCGAGCTTGAGGACGGTAAGCCCGTTCCCAAGGCAAGCCCTGTTGCGGCGATTCAGCCCGATCCGGGAGGTTTTGTCAGCGTTTTGGTACTGGATATGGATGCCTATACAGAAAAGCACGGCAATAAGGCGATACGAAAAAATCTGACGATTCCCGC
>JAITIX010000065.1 GCA_031279205.1 Treponema sp.
CGTTCCGATACTCCTATTTGTCGTTCCGATACTCCTATTTGTCGTGCAGGTACACCCGAAATCCGTGTTGATGTATCAGCGCGGCGTGTGGGAATTACTGGACAGCGTGAACATACTCATCAGCGCCACGAGGCTTTGCGCGTTAAACTCGCCGGTGCGCAGGGTGATGAAGAGGCCGTCTTCCTGCGGGTCATTGGCAAAGAGGAGGGCGGCAAGGCTAAATGGATCGTCTGTACTGGGGAGAAAGCGTTTCATCAGGGAAAGGAGGCCAATAAGCCCCCGCGTCTGACTCACCGATGGTGTGCCAATGCGGATAAGCGCCGAATAGTTCTCGTTCACGGCCTGAACACTGATCATGGCCTGCCCCACGGGAAGCGTAAGCGACACGCCCAGCATTTCCAGCACCGGCCGTATGCCCAATGATTCCATAAACGCTTGCAGGAACTGGTTGACCGGCGTGGCGGCGTCGTCAAGCCAGAGCGCGAGGATCGCGTCGCGGCGGAACGCGGCAAAGCCCTCTGGGATGACAACGCCAGGGGCAGGCGCAAAGGGGTCTCCATCCGAAACAAAGACCTGATCGGCGCTCAGAGACAGGGCGTTACGTCCCTTCTCAGAGTACCAATAGGACGCGCCGGTTTCGGAGCGGCGTTTTTTCCACGCGGAACTGAAAAACAGTCCCATGTTAGCGCCAAAAGCAGGGTAGGTTCCTGCGCCAGCCAGCATGAAACTGCGCTTCTCATCGTTAGGATAAAAAGCCATCATTGCGTTATCGGTACGCTCAATCATATCCGCCACTTCTTTCTGTCGAAGGGCTTCAATCGGCAGTATGTCCAGCAGAGCCTCCATGTTCGCCACATCAGCGTACATATAAACCAAAGCTCCGGGCGCGAGAGGGACGTACTCATGGCCATTGGCCTCAGAGATAAGGCTGGCCTTACTTGTTGAACAGGCGGCCAGAACCAAAGCGGCAAAGGTCGCGAGCCATATTTTTTTCATAACGCTTCCTTTATCACACCTTCTCTACCTTGACCAGCCAGGTTTCATCGCCAGCCTCAAGTTCGGTGAGGCTGGACGCATCGGGCTTGACCCACACGGTTTCAACGGCAAGGGTTTCACTGGCGACAACATTGGAAAAGTGTTTCCATGCCTGTTTCAGCTTATCTGATCCGAACAGGTGCAGGCGGATTCGGTCGGTAACAGCAAGGCCGGTTTCCTTACGCAGGTTCTGCACCCCGTGAATGAGGTCGCGGACATTGCCTTCTTCGGCAAGTTCCCGCGTGATTTCTGTATCTAGACCAACGGTGAGAGTTCCCTCGTTCAAGATTCTCAGATTGGCCTTCTCAATGCGACGGATACTCAGCTTGCTGATGTCAATGTCAACCATGCGCCCGTCCGCCTCTATTGAAAGGATTGCGCCGTCAAGGAGTCCTTGAATCTCGTTCTGGCTCAGCTCGGCGATACGGCTGGCAACGGCCTTCATGTCCTTGCCTAGTTCCTTACCAAGCACGCGGAAGTTGGCCTTAACTTCGTATTCGACCAGGTTTTCTTCGTTATCCTGAAAGATAAGCTGCTTTACGTTGAGTTCTTCCCGAATTGTGTCTTCCATTTCAAGAAGCACTTTTTTTTCTTCGATGTTGCGGGTTACGAGTTCAATGGTTTTCAGGGGCTGACGCACTTTGACGTTGTGCATTGCACGGAGCGCCCGCCCCATGCTCACTGCGTGTCGAACCACGGCCATTTTGTATTCGAGGTTAGTGTCGCGTCGTTCCTCACGAGGTTTGGGGAAATCAGCGAGATGCACGGATTCGGCGTCGCGGCCTTGCACGTGGAGGTTGCTCCAGATTGCGTCGGTGGTAAAGGGGATAAACGGGGCGGCCACCGTGATAAAGGTTTTCAGCACATCGTAAAGCGTGCTGTAGGCTTCGAGTTTGTCTGCGTCGTTTTCGCTTTTCCAGAAGCGGCGGCGGGAACGGCGGATGTACCAGTTGTTGAGCAGGTCGATGAAGTCGAGGATCGGATCAAGCGCGCGGGATAGGTCATAGGCGTCGAGCGCGGAGCCTACTTTGTCAACAAGGGTCTCGGCGGTGGACAGTATCCACTTGTCGAGCGGGTTTGAAGGTCTGGCTGGAGCGCTTTGCGGGCTTACCTTGTCAATGTTCGCGTAGGTAATGAAGAAGCTGTAGGCGTTCCACAGGGGGATAAGGATGCTTTTCATTACGTCCTTCACGCCTTCGTCGTTGTAGCGCAGGTCATCGGCTTTAACCACAGATGAATGGACGAGGAAGAGCCGGAGCGCGTCAGCCCCGAAGCTGTTTACTACCTTGGTGGGGTCAGTGAAGTTCCGCAGGCTCTTGCTCATTTTTTTGCCATCGGCGGCGAGGACCAGGCCGCTGACCACGCAGGTTTTGAATGCGGGCTTTTTGAAGAGCGCCGCTGCCAATATGGTGAGGGTATAGAACCAGCCCCGCGTCTGGTCTAGGCCCTCGTTGATGAAGTCAGCCGGGAAGTGCTTTTCAAAGAAGTCCTTGTTTTCAAATGGGTAGTGGCTCTGGGCATAGGGCATGGCACCGGACTCGAACCAGCAGTCCAGCACTTCTGGTATGCGGCGCATGGTTCCGCCACAGCCGCCGGTGTTTTTATCGCAGGGTATGGTGATTTCGTCCACGAAGTGCTTGTGCAGGTCTTGGGGTTCCTTGCCTGAGAGCGCCTTGAGTTCGGCGCGGCTGCCGATGCAGATAGTCTTGCCGCAGTCAGGACACTTCCAGATGGGAAGCGGGTTGCCCCAGTAGCGGTTACGGCTGATAGCCCAATCCCGCGCGCCCTCAAGCCACTTGCCGAAGCGTCCGTCCTTGATGTGTTCGGGAACCCAGTAAATCTGCGCGTTGGCGTTCAGCATATCGCACTTAATCTTCTCGACGTTGACAAACCAGCAGTTCATAGCGCGATAGACGAGCGGACTTCCACAACGCCAGCAATGAGGGTAGGCATGGAGTATCTGTTCACGCTTCACGAGTTTACCTTCGTTCTTCAGCCTTTCGATGATGGCCTTGTCCGCATCTTTCACGAAAACGCCTGCGTAGTCTGGCACTTCGCTGGTGAAGCGGCACTCTGCGTCAATTGGGCAAACGACTGGAACGCCTGTGCCTTTAAGCACACGCTGGTCATCTTCGCCAAAGCCTGGGGCTGTATGCACGATGCCGGTTCCGTCTTCAGTGCTGACAAAGTCTCCTGCGTAGGTGCGGAAGGCGTTTTGCTTACGCGCTTCTTTGAAGTACGGGAACAGCGGCTCATACTCAATGCCAATGAGCGCCGCGCCCTTTGTTCGGAGCAGAACTGTATAGTCAGCGGCGTTTTTGTAGTAAGCGGCTAAGCGCGCCTCAGCCAGCAGATAACGCTCGCCGCAGTCCTGTATCAGCACATAGTCAATCTCAGGCCCCAGCACAAGGGCAAGGTTTGAAGGCAGGGTCCACGGCGTTGTTGTCCACGCAAGGATGTAGGTTGGAGCCTCCGGCTTTGTCAGGAGCGCGGCCACAGCCGCATCGCCCGCCGCGGGGCTTGCCTGTACCATGCCGCTGACCTTAAACCGGATCGTGATGGCTGGATCATGGACATCCTTATAGCCGCCAAGGTTTAGCTCGTGGTTGGACAGCACTGTGGAACAGCGGGGGCAGTAGGGCAGGATATAGTGGCCTTCGTAAAGCAGGCCTTTATCCCACAGAGACTTCACCACCCACCAGATACTTTCCATGTAATCGCCGTCCATAGTTTTGTAGTCATTATCAAAATCGACCCAGCGGCCAAGGCGCGTGATCACCTGTCGCCATTCCCTTGTGTAACGCAGAACCGAGTTGCGGCAGGCTTCGTTGAAGGCCGCAATGCCGTACTTTTCGATGTCAGTTTTGGAATTTAGTCCCAGTTCCTTTTCGATGAGGTTCTCGACCGGCAGGCCGTGGCAGTCCCAGCCAAAACGTCGTTCCACCTTTTTACCCTTCATGGTTAGATAGCGGGGGATGATATCCTTGATGGTACTTGGCACGAAATGCCCGAAGTGGGGAAGGCCTGTGGCAAAAGGCGGGCCATCGTAGAACACGTACTCCTCAGCCCCATCCCGCTGACGTACCGATTTTTCAAAGATATGATTTTTTTCCCAAAAAGCCGCCACCTCTTCTTCCAGCGTGGGAAAACTCACTTTAGGATCAACAGTTTTATACACAACAACCTCCGGTTTGTAAGGACATACACTGCCCCCATCTCCTTTCACTATGCCACACCTTATGCCCCTGTTTCCAGTAGACGTGAAAAAGTTATTCCACCTATAATGCTACAATAAATGATTAGAGGAGAAAGAATGTCATTAACAAAAACCTATCCAAAGGCAGGTAAGACCTGCAAAGTAAAGTTTGAGGTATCCGCTGAGCTTGCGAAAGGTGCGAAGACCGCGCGGGTATTGGGAGATTTTAACGGCTGGAATACCAGATCGGACAGTTCCAAGATGAAGAAGAACGATGACGGCTCTTTTACAAAAGAGATCGCGCTTGAACAGGGCAAAGAGTTCCAGTTCCGTTATCTGATTGACGGCAAACGTTGGGAAAACGACGAGAATGCGGACAAGTATGTCCCGGCTCCCAATTCCCCGGATGATAACTCGATCGTCATAGTAGAGTTTGCTCGCTAACCCTATTGGTTGACGAGTAAGTTTAGTGAATGAAGTGAGCGTAACGCTTCTGCGGACGCTCACTCTACAGCGAAACGGTACACCACGCTCTGGGCAGAGCCGGCAATGTCATAGGCAATGATTTCCAGCGTAACCTGTCCGCGGGTGAACAAGGCTTCCCCTACCTCGTAGAACGGAGCAAGCGCGTAGACCTGTTTCACAGGCACAAGGCCATTACGATATACCATAAGCATCCCATCCCGCGCTGAATACGTTTCAAAGGTAAGTTCCCCAACCTCGCTTCCATTCATAGTACAGACGATTCGGTGTGGCGCCAGAACTGGATCAGACGGACTGGTGAGTGTATCGGTTACGTCAACGACGATCGTGTACCTGCCTTGAGCGATACTCGTCTGCGAAGCCCCAAGCACCTGACCGTCGCTGTCTTTCAGGAGAAGGCTGCGAATTATCGGCGGCCTGGTATCTGGCAGAGGGGTCATGATCATGGCAGGATTCACCCATCGGCGGTCCTTCCGGTCAAACAGGGAAAAATGGAAACCGTTGAGCCGGGTCCAGCCGGATCTGCCAGCCATGCCTATCGCGGTGTTTTTCGGGATACGCTTTGGTAAGGCGTCGAAAAGCTCCTCCGATTGTTTGTCGTCAAGGCGGCTGTAGATGCTGATGAGATCGCCGTGATCCACAGCGATCCACGTTCCTAGCGGTTCAGGCAAATTGGAGGCTGTGTTGGAACTGTTCTGTGCGAAGAGGAGTTCGCCGTCATCAGCGGTATGAACCGACCCCACGCTGCTGAAGGAAACGCCCAGCGCAGGCGTTCCCCTATCATTCCAGCCGAAGTTACTAACCATGGTTCCATCTAGGGACGGCCAGTCCATAGCGTGTAAGGTGGACGCGCTCAATAACAGCGCGATGGAAAGAAGACGCATCTTTATTGTACCCATCATACTCAGCTCCTTTAGACACTACCAAGCGTCTGTTTGAAGAATACCTCAGAAAGAGGTTTGAAACAATGGCTGTTTCGATTCTTCATCTCGACACTGCGTGCGCGTCTCTGGCACCATGTGGCGCGCGCTGGCTAAGACATTGTTCCGCTCTGCCGTAGATAGTTATATTTTAACCAAAGAGTTTAAGCCTACAGAGACAATCCCTTACGATGCGGCAACCTTTGGCGCTATCGAGCGGATTCGGGCGGTGGTCAGGGAGATCGACTAGTGTCCGGCTTTCCCCAAAAAATGGATGTCCGGCTTTCCACCACCTTTATGGAAAAACAATGGCTTTCCAGAGTCGCCTTTGTTCGTCTAAGTCTATATAATACAATGATTTGAATGCTCTTAAGGGTCTTAAAGGCTTGCGCGATTCTCGCGCTTTTATGGCAGTTTGCGCTGGTTTTTCGCACTTTGTCGCTTTTCCAGTTTAGCTTTAACTCTATATAATACATAGATTTATCTTGCCGTACAAATCCTGATTTCCATGACACCCCACAATTGTCGCGTTCAGCGCCAGCCATCCGCATTCGGTGCCATTCCACGCGCGGCGCCGGATTTAAGCTTGAGGTGTCAGACATCGTTGCGTTCACGCTTTCGGAGGACAGTCCCACGAGTTGCGGGGCTAGCAACGCAAGTTGGCGGTGCCGGGGCGCTTCCGCCATACACTAGGCTCAAGGTTCTCGTGAAACCGTTAGTAGCGCTTCCGCCCCGGTCTTTCGGTGCAATAGCGCAAATCCCGGAATGTGGGTAAATAGGGAGCGGTCATAACATTGCGCAAAATCTATACACCGCGCAGTTTTTACTCGCCTATTTAATACCCACGTGCCGGCAGAACCGCGCCGCGCCGCTTTATCAAGCTCTTTATAGGCACAATCCTCACTAATAAACTTGGCACGGAATTTGCTAGTAATCAGTAGAGGAACACTGATGAAAAAGAAAATCAACATTAGAACGCTTATTATTGGATTGGTGGGTTTGACGGTTTTGGGCATAGGCGGCTGCGCTATTGGTAATGCGCTGGTCGGGGCGTCTGGCACAAAAGCCACGAACTATGAGTTCACCACGCTTCGGCGTGGGACCATTGAGAAGACTGTGTCCTCAAGCGGTTCTCTGGAGCCTGTCGCCACGGTTAGCGTGCTGCCGCAGATGAGCGGCAGGGTCGAGGAAGTCTTTGTTGACTATAACGACGAGGTGAAGAAGGGCGACATACTGGCGCGGCTTAATACCGACACGCTCAAGTTACAGCGGCAGCAGAAGTCAGCGTCGGTACAGACCGCGCAGGCTAATTATGAGCTTCAGTTGGTAACGTACCAGACACAGGAAAAGTTGGCGGCTAAGAATCTCATCTCCGAGTATGACCTACGGAGCAGCAAAACCCAGCTTAACGCCCAGGCCGCAAGCCTCTCATCGGCGCAGGCCGATCTCGCGGTGATTGAGACTGAGATTAACCAATACGCCTATATCACCGCTCCCATTGACGGCGTTGTGCTGAAGAAAGATGTCAGCGTAGGAGACACTGTGAACGTAAGCAACGCGACGAGCATCTTTACCCTGGCGGAGAACCTTCAAGAAATGCGTATTCAGGTTGGCGTGGGTGAGCTTGACATTGGTTCCATCTACGAGGGGCAGTCTGTGCGTTTTACGGTTGACGCGCTACCTGGGCAGAACTTTTCCGGCACAGTGCAGAGCCGACGGCTCATGCCGACCACGTCTGGCGGCACGGTCTCGTACACGGTGATTATCAGTGTTGACAATCAGGACGGGTCCCTGTTACCCGGCATGACGTGCTCTGTGGACTTCATCGTGCAGGAGAGCCGAAACATTGTGCGTGTGCCAAACGCTGCTCTGCGCTATCAGCCGACCAGCCTCAGCGCCACTGAAATCGACGACAAGGTGTTTAACGCCACGATTGCCAACATGAACGCCGAAGAGCAGAAGGCCGCTACTACCGCGCGGAAAGAGCAGCAGCAAGCCGCTTCAAGCGCTGGCACCCAAGCATCAGGCGGCTTATCAGGCCTGATGGGTGGCGGCGGAATGCCTGGTGGTGCGCCCGGTGGCGGTACAATCATTATGGGTGGTGGTATGCCTGGCGGCGGAATGCCCGGTGGTGCACCCGGGGCGAATAACGCGCGCGCCGCAGGTGGGGCAAGTGCGGCGAGAGTAACGGTAACATTCAAGCCTCTGTGGTACGTCAATAGCGGTGGCAAGCTCGACGTGATTATGGTCAGTGTGGGTATCAGCGATGGTTCGTATACCGAGGTTCATGCGGTAAATGGCGACGACGCCAGTCTCGAAAACCTCAGCATCATCCTCAAGGAAAAGGTTTAAGGAGAAAGTTATGGCGGTTATTGAGATAAAGGGCTTAAAGCGTCTGTATGAACTTGACGGAATCACGGTGAAGGCGTTGAAAGGCGTGGACTTTTCCGCTGAACAGGGGGAATTCGTAGCGGTTATGGGGCCGTCCGGCTCTGGCAAGTCAACCCTGATGAACATACTGGGCTGTCTGGACAAGCCGAGCGAGGGAAGCTACACGCTTGACGGCATCGAGACCTCAACATCGGACACGGATACGTTTGCCTTCATCAGAAACCAGAAGATTGGCTTTGTGTTTCAGGCGTTTAACCTCTTGTCTCGCACGAGCGCCATTGAGAATGTGGAACTGCCTCTGCTATACAGCAAAACGCGGATCAGGGATGCCCGTATTCGCGCTGAGGCAGCGCTTAACGAGGTTGGCCTGGGTAGCCGGCTCCATCACATGCCGTCCCAGCTTTCCGGCGGTCAGCAGCAACGTGTTGCCATTGCCCGCGCCATGGTGAACGACCCGGCCTTCATCCTTGCCGACGAACCGACCGGCAACCTCGACACTGAAATGACGCTGGAAATCATGGCGCTGTTTCAGCAGCTCAACAATCACGGCAAGACCATTGTCATGGTAACGCACGAGCCGGAACTGGCAGTCTACATGAAGCGCATCATCACCCTGCGCGACGGCGAGATAGTGTCTGACATCAAAGTTACTGAGCGCCGAAGCGCCGCCGATGACCTTGCCAAATGGAAACGTGAACACGATGACTTATCGACTTTTGCTATGGCTAACATAGGTTCCACGACAAGCGCGACCACGGGCAGCGAAGCTGGGCCAGCATGGACCAATCAGGTGGAACTTGTTGAACAGAAGGTGGAGCATTCGCGCACAGTCGCGCTGAATGTCATTGAGGAGGCGTCATGAATCCGTTATTGCTTATCCAGATTTGCTTTAAGAGCATATTGAGAAACCGGATGCGGAGTCTGCTGACATCCCTGGGTATTATTATTGGCGTTGGGTCGGTCATCATCATGGTTTCTCTGGGCGAAGGATCACAGAAACAGATTGAGGCTCAGATTGAGGCAATGGGGACGAATCTCCTAATGGTGTCAGGCGCGCGAGTAATGATGCGGCCTGGACAACAGATAACGCGCTCAACTCGTCAGCTTACCCAAAGTGATGCTAAGAAAATTAAGACTGAGTCGAGCTTTGCGGCCGCAGTTTCCGGCGTGAGTCAACGTTCATTCACAGTTTCTGGCGTTGCAGGTTCAGCGTCGGTAACCGTGGTGGGCGTTGGGGAAGACTATCCAGACATACGGAGCTATGAGCTTGATTACGGTACATTCTTCACTGACGCGGACGGTACGGAGCGAAATCGTCTTGCAGTGCTTGGTCCCACCACTGTCGAGACTCTGTTTGGCACAAGCACTGACGTTATTGGGCAGCAGTTCCGCATTGACAGCCATATTTTTACAGTGCTTGGCGTGCTGAAGTCCAAAGGCTCAAGCGGCAATGGCAGCGATCAGGACGATCTCATTATGGTCCCGTTGGAAACAATGCTGACGCGCCTTAGCAACAACAAGAATTTGCAGATGATCGCCATCAGTGTGGTTGACAAGGCGTATATGAGCGCTGCTGCCACTGAAATCACGGCGATCATGCGTGAAGCCCACGGCATCAGCGCCAATGGAACCGACGATTTCTCGATTATGAACAGCGCTGATATGCTTGAAATGGCAACCTCGACCTCGCAAAGCCTGACCATACTGCTTGCGGCGATTGCCGGCGTGTCTCTGCTTGTTGGGGGCATCGGTATTATGAACATCATGCTGGTTTCAGTAACCGAGCGTACCCGTGAAATCGGTATCCGTATGTCGGTGGGGGCGCGGAAGCGCGACATTTTGTTCCAGTTTCTGTCTGAGTCGATCATCCTGAGCCTGATGGGTGGGCTTATCGGTATCGGCATGGCGTTTCTGGTCTGCCGTGTTATGACAGCGATGAATATCGCCACCTCGATTAATCCGCTCATCGTAACGATTGCAGCGGCGTTTGCGGCAGTGGTCGGCATCGTCTTTGGCTACTATCCGGCGCGGAAAGCAGCGAGTCTCTACCCCATAGATGCGCTGAGATACGAATAGTAATGACCCCTCAGACGAGGCTCTGACGCCTAGTTTACGGATCGTCAAGAGCATAGTTTGTGGCGTGCATATCTGGCACTGCGTGTGCGGAAGACCGCGTAGCGGGCTGAAGCGAGGGGGAGACTTCCCCTCCTTATCTTGTTGACATGATGTTTGGAGGTTCAGGTATGAAGAGAGCATGGGTATGGGCATTAATAGTAATAAGCGTTTTCAGTGTTGAGGCGGAGACGCTCACGCTGGAACAGGCGCGGAAACTGGCGCTGGCTAACTCGAAAGAGCTTGCCAGGTATAACCTGACGATAAGCAACAGCCGACTTTCCGAACAAGCCGAATTCTTCAGCAAATACCTGCCCACACTATCCGCGAGCGCGAACGCTTCGACGAACCTGTGGAATGTGAACAGTGGTAATGGCGCGGGCGACGTTTCGCCAAGTGAGGTGCTGTACGACGGCCTTAAGGTAAGCGGGAAACTCACGGTGGAGGAAAAAATCACGCTATACGACGGTGGAAGCGCCCGTATCGCCAGTGAGCTTCGCGCCATCAGCAACGAGACAACGCGGATTCAGGCGCTGGAAGCCTACTTCACTGCGTTGAGCGACACGGATAACGCTTACTACATGGTACTGCAGGCGCAGGCAACGCTGACAGCCGCGGAGTTAAGCCTTGAAAACGCGGATTTGAGTCTTGCTATTGCCGAAGTGCGTCTCGAAACCGGCGTTATCAGCGCCGGCGACTACCTCAAGGCACTGATGGAAAAAGAAACTCAGGAGAATAACCGCAATCAGGCGCGGCGCGACCTCAGTCTCAAGCAAACTCAGCTTCAGAACATCATCGGGCTTGCTGGCGCTC
Source organism: Treponema sp. (assembly GCA_031279205.1). GTDB lineage: Bacteria > Spirochaetota > Spirochaetia > Treponematales > Breznakiellaceae > JAIRMT01. The sequence goes on from JAITIX010000065.1 coordinate 10,951, forward strand.
AGGAACTGGAACCCATGAACTTTGACGCGTACGAGAACGTTCTACAAACCCTCGCCAGCCTGAGCGATGCGGAGATTGACACGCTCTACACAGACCTCTGGAAAAGCGTGGAGAGCGGTAACCCTGGGTTGAGCAGGTCGGCGCTCTCGTATCAGCAGGCGGGAAAGAACCTTGAGTCAGCGCAGAGCAAGTATCTGCCCACCGTTACCGCCGCCGCGTCTGCCACCGCAGGTCTCAACTGGACGCCTTCCAGCAATAGCTTCACGACGAGTACCAGCGGCAGCGTCTCCTTGAATGTCTCGATTCCGCTTGACGTGTGGGTAACGGCGAACAGTGTCGCCCAGCAGAAAAACAACCTGTCTTCAGCGAATCTTAGCTATGAGGCGTCGCGGGAAAGCGCCGCCGTGAGCCTGATGAGCGCGCTGTATACCGCGGTTAAGCAGGCAAGCGCGGTGTTGTCCAGTCGCCGGTCTTACGAACTGAGCCAGCAGAACTATGATTACACTATGGAACGCTACAAGCTATCGCAAAGTTCCACCGCTGATCTTACCAACGCCAGCCTCACCCTTACCACCAGCCACAACGCGCTGAACAACGCACAGTTTGAATTCCTGAAGAGTCTTTCAGCCATAAGGAGTCTCGGCGCGTTTGAGGAAGAGGGCGTGATAATCGACATGGTGCTGGCGAGTAAGAACGCTGCGGTTCGTTAAGGCAGGGGCAAAGATGCACTTTCAGGCCGTGGTATCACTGGTTTCACTTCTCAACACTCGATTCTATAGTAAAAACATGCATGGAAAGATACCAATACGAACCACGTCTCTGATTGTCGCTATACTTGGCTGGCTACTGGTAACCGCCCTGGCTGCCTTTATCACCTGGAGTCTGCGGGATCGGGCTGGAATCATCCGCGATAAGGACAACGAGCAGATCATAAACATACTCTTCGCCAGCCTGCACGGGTATGACGATTTTGGTGCGGCGATTGAGGCAAACTCCTTGTTAAAGGAACGCATCACCGGCTTCGCCATGTATGACGTTGACTTTACCCCAATCTACCGATGGGGCGACACACCCGCCACTTTTGACGAGCGTCTGCTGGGAAACAGAACGAACACCCCTGGTGAAAACCACTTCTTTGAGTTAAGAAGTTTCGGGCGTTATATCAGTTCATCGCTCGGTGAACGTTCTACGCGGGTTGTGTTTCACACCGACCGCCTGATTCCGCGTATGCCTCCGATACTGTCGGAAGGTAACCAGGAAAACGGCGAATCAGGCAACAAAAAGTATGGTCTTCAAAACACAGGGGTCGAGGCTGACATGGGTATTCAATTACAGAAAGGCGGGTCTCGTCTCTCAGCCACGAGGAATGTAACGCAGCGCGTCATTACCATAGCGCCGCAGGAATACTTTACGCTTATGATTTCGCTGGCAAGGGGTGAATATATCTACATCGACATCATTCACCCCACGTTCTGGATTACCCACATTGCCACGCTCATCTTCCTTCCCATCTGGGAACTGGCGTTTCTGTTCCTGATGTGGTATATCCGCCGGCTCTACCTCCGTAACCATGAGTACCGTGAGCGCATTGAGGCGCAGAAGAATCTGGTGGTATTGGGAACCGCCGCCAGTACCTTGGCGCATGAAATCAAGAACCCGCTTCTGTCGATCCGTTTACAGACTGGCATCCTCAAAAAGCTCTGTCCGAATGGCAGCGATGAAGTGGCAATCATAGACGACGAAGTTGAGCGCATAGCCGCGCTGATCTATCGGGTTAATGACTACCTGCGGGAGGCTGAGGGCAGCCCCGTTACCATCGAGATAGGCGATTTTGTGAACAAGACCGCGCACCGGCTCTGTGGACGCAACATAGTGAACGAGGGGAGCGCCAGCGATGCGCTTGTCAGCATGGATACCGAGCGGGCGCGTTCGGTCTTTGAGAACATCATCCGCAACGCGCTTGAAGCTGGCGGCAATGAAGCCGATGTTGGCGCGTCGATTGTCCACGTCGGCAACACGGTTGTTGTCAGCGTCTTTGATCGAGGCAAGGGCATTGCGGAGGCTGACCTTAAACGGGTCTTTGACCCTTTTTTTACCAAGAAAAGCACTGGTACAGGTATCGGGCTTGCCATCAGCAAGCGCTTCATCGAGGCGGTTGGCGGCACTATCGAACTTACCAACCGCGAAGGCGGTGGCGCTGTGGCCATGGTTACATTACCGGAGTGCAAAATAGATTGAGGCAAGGAGAACTATTATGAAGATTTTAATCGTCGATGACGAACGGAACATCAGGCTTTCGCTAAAAAAATACCTAAGCCTTGAGGACATTGACTCGGAAGGCGCGGAAACTGGAGAGGCCGCGCTTGGTTACCTGGAGACCGAACATTTTGACGCCGTGATACTTGACCTGAAGCTGCCATTGATGAGTGGCCAGGAGGTGCTTGAGTGGATGCAGACACGCGGCATACTGACGCCAGTGATCATGATTTCCGCGCACGGGCAGATCGTGGACGCGGTGGAAGCCCTGAAACGCGGCGCAAAGGACTATCTGGTAAAGCCCTTTGATCCAGCGGAACTCATCATCAAGATACGGAGTCTGGTTGACAACAAGCGCCGTGAGAACCTCATTGAGGCTGACAACCGCACAAGAGACCACGCGCAAAAATCGCTGGTGGGTAACAGCGAGATCATGCGGCGCATCTCAGACCAGATCGACAAGATCGCCTCGGCTGATGTTACGGTGCTTATCACCGGTGAGAGTGGTACGGGTAAGGAAGTTGCGGCGCGGGAGGTACATGCGCGAAGCCTCAAGAGCGCCGAGCCGTTTGTGGCAGTGAACATCGGCGGCATACACGAATCGCTGATGGAGAGCGAGCTTTTCGGGCATGAGAAGGGCGCGTTTACCGGTGCGGTGTCTCGTAAACAGGGCTTGTTTGAGCTTGCCGGCAATGGCTGCCTCTTTCTTGACGAGATTGGTGAGATGCCCATGCCGTTGCAAGTAAAGCTGCTGCGCGTTTTGCAGGAGCGCAAGATTCGGCGCCTGGGCGGTGTGAGCGACATTCCGGTAACCGCGCGGATTGTCTCGGCAACTAACCGCAACCTTGAAGACATGGTGAAAGAAGGTGCGTTCCGCGAAGACCTGTATTACCGCATAAACGTTTTCCGCATTGAACTCCCCCCTTTGCGGGAGCGGCAGGATGATATTCCGCCGCTCGCCGAACATCTGACGCGCAAGCTGGCGTTACGCATGGGACGTCCTGCGCCAAAGCTCACGACTGAAGCGATTGAGCGCCTCCGCACCTATTCATGGTTTGGCAACATTCGGGAACTGGAGAATGTGCTGGAACGCGCACTCATCTTTTGTAATGGCACGGCTATTGAAAGCGCTGACCTTGACCTACGCCCCGCGCCGCAAGTGGCAACACCGATAACAGCGTCGCCAACGACTGGCGCTGACACTTGCGACCCAGCTAACGGTGTGCGTTCCCTTGACAGCATAGAGCGGGAAGCTGTCAAAGCCGCCTTGCTTCAGTGTAAGGGCAACCGTACCCGTGCAGCCGAGCAATTAGGCGTCAGTCGCAAAACCATACTGAATAAAATTAAGGCTTATGGGCTTTAGGTCTTTGCCCCTTAACGTCCTCGGCATACGCAGAGCCAGATACGCACATGGGCGGATCACCGACCGGTGTGTGAGCTATTGTGGGGTGTCATGGAAATCGGGAATTGCACGGCAAGTTAAGTCTCTGTATTATATAGAGTTAAAGTCAAAGCGGAAAAGTGCGAAAAACCCACACAAACTGCCACAAAACTGCGAAAATCACCTAAGCCTTTAAGACCTTTTAAGACCATTCAAATATATGTATTATATAGACTTAGCCAAACATAGATAACTGGGAAAGCCCTTGATTTCTCTCAAAGGTGGGAACAGAAAGCTAGGCAATCCCAAAAGGTGGGAAGTTGGCATCATAACTCTATATAATACATAGAGTTATGATGCTTTCCGGCAGGAAAGGTGGAAACTAAGCGCGGGAACACAAAATTTGCCAAAGGTGGAAACTAAGTTAACCCTAATTGCCGGTTTTGA
>JAITIX010000060.1 GCA_031279205.1 Treponema sp.
GTTCGGTAAATGGTTACGGAAGTTCGGTAAATGGTTACGGAAGTTCGGTAAATGGTTACGGAAGTTCGGTAAATGGTTACGGAAGTTCGGTAAATGGTTACGGAAGTTCGGTAAATGGCTATAGAAGTTCAGAGGCGTTTTGCGTCATTATTGGGGGGAAGTTTTATCTATATCTCTAATAGAGGGGAAAAACCCAAAGGAGTAAAGAATGTCTGGTAAAGACTATGTTGATCACAGTTACGCGGGCTACGACACGCAGCTTAAGCTTGTTGCTGACGCCGTAGAAGAGAACACAAAGGCGGGAGGGAGCTGGACCCATATCCCGCAGGAAGACAGGAACACGGTGAAATCGCTCTATGACGATTTTCACCCCCGCCATGTCGCGGCGGAGCGTCCGTCTCGCAGCAAGATTGATGTGGAGGAGCGGCTTGAAGCCCGCAAGCGGACGGTGCCTGTTTTCCGCAACTTCTGCCAGCGCTTCTTCTATAATGTGCCTAACTTTATAACGAATGCACAGCTTGAAAGCATGAACCTACGCCCCCGCGACAAAACCAGAACGTCCCACGGTAAACCGCAATGGCGGGTGGTAATTGAGATCGAGCCGAGCAAGACCCGCACGCACACGATCCGCTGGCACGTTGATGAAACCAAAGACAGGGCGACGCCGGACGACTGCAACGGCTGGGTGCTGGTGTACAAGGCGCTTGAGGAAGGCGAACCCGTGCCGCGAGACGGCGAAGACCTGTCCCACAGTCAGTTGGTAACGCGCAACCCCTACGTGGTTGAACACAAGAGCGAGGACGAGGGCAAGCGCATTGCCTACTGCGGCGCTTTCCAGTCGAAAAGTAGGGGTCTCATGGGTGATTGGGGAGAAGTAGTGGTAGCCGTGCTGTCGTGAGCAGGCTGGATGCTGTGTCCCAGGGCGGTGTCCGTTAAAGAGGACGCTGCCCTCCATTGCCCTCCCAAGCCCCTGCACATGGTTTCCGGCGTAAAGGAATAGAGAGAAGGAATAGATTACGTGATGAAAAGAAGAATCTTGTCCGGGAGACTTGCTCTCGGCGTAACAGCGCTGGTTCAAGCGCTCGTCTCCTGTGCGGGAAAAGAGCAGGCGCTTCCCTATTCGGGCTTCCGTCCACTGGGAGACCTGACGATCACCGAGAACCCTTCTCTCTGGGGAGAACTGAATACCCACGATCCCGCAATCATCAAAGACAACGACTATTACTATGTGTTTTCCACTGACGCCTCTCTGGGAAACCTTCACCCTCTGGGCGTGCAGATTCGCCGCTCAAGAGACCTTATTACCTGGGAATACCGAGGGGCGGCTTTTAAGGACTTTGAAAAAGACTGCGCCGAAGCCATCGCCTATGCGGGGCTTAAACCTCAAAACAAGGATGGACTCTGGGCGCCGGACATCGTAAAGGTCAACGGGAAGTACCGGCTCTACTTTTCTGCCTCCACGTTTGGTTCTTCCCGGTCATGCATTGCTCTGGCAGAGGCAAACAACATCGAAGGTCCCTACCATTACCTAGGCATGGTGCTTAAAAGCAATGCCAATGCTTTACGGGAACCAAACGCCATTGATCCTGCTGTTGTTGTGGACGCTTCCGGAAACCAGTACCTGTCGTATGGCTCGTTTTTCGGCGGCATCTTCCTGGTTCCTCTTGATGAGAAGACTGGTTTTGTGGAGCTGGAGGCTGTTCCTCGTCGGATTGCTGGTCTTCGCCACGCTGCTGTGGAGGGTTCCTGCATTGTGTACCTGAAAGACAGCGGCTATTACTACCTGTTCCTGTCCTACGGTTCTCTTTCTCATGACTACAATATCCGCGTAGGCCGTTCCCGGGACGTGGATGGTCCCTACCTGGATGCTCAGGGCAACGATCTGGCTGATCTGGTTCCTGGTAACGCGGGGGACGTGGGGACGAAACTCATGGGAGGCTATACCTTTGGCGGAAATCAAACGCCGGAGCCCGCTGAGCGGTACAAGGCTCCGGGTCATAACAGCGTCCTTGTTGACCAGCGCTCCGGCGGGGCGGCCTTTTTCATTGTTCACCATGTCCGCAGCTACGGCCTTCCCGATTATTGGTTTTACATGAACGTCCGGCGTTTTTTTCTGAACCGCTGGCACTGGCCTGTGGCGTCGCCCCTGCGCTATCAGGGAGAAGAACCCGGCGCCCTGAGCCTTCCGGAGGGAGACTACGATCTGGTGGAACACCGCTCCGACTCCAACGGGGAAAGCCACGATTCCCGGGCATTCAGGTTCCGGGATGGCGCAATCTACGCGGCCTCGCCGGAGAATACGGGCGAAGCCTTGGGGACGTACCGTACCTACGACGGCTTTCGCATGGAGCTTACCCTTGAAGGAAGGCCTTACGACGGCGTTGCCCTCATCCAGTACGATGCTCATGGCCGGGAGGTTCGTACCTTTACCCTGATGAGCGAAGACGGCCTGTGTATCTGGGGGCGGCTGGGCGGGAATGGCCTTGGGTCTTCAGGCTAATCAGGGTGCATGAGGGTTGGGAGGAATATACCTATATATATCATAAGTAATGATATATATTATTTTTATTGACAGCTAAAAATTTGCTCCTTATACTATTCCTAGAGTGTCGTAGAATACTCGAATCTTTATGGTACGGAGAAAGAAAAGATGAGACTTTACAAAAGACCGTTTTTGCTTGGTATGCTGCTTTTTCTTATGGCGGCGTTTGTTTTCGGGAGTGGTGGAAAAGATGACGCCGCAGGGAAAGGAGTTACCATTCAGTTCTGGAACCAGTGGGTGGGTTCTGATGGAGATACTCTTGTGGATATCGTAAACACCTTCAACAGAACTAATCCTTGGAACATCAAAGTTGAAATGACCATCATGAATGGGATTGCGGAAAAGTTGGCCACTTCGTTTCCTGCTGGAGAGGCTTCCACGCTTTTGTTGCTTAATACTGGTGAACGATTTATGTATCAGGAATTTCTGCATCAGATGGATGATATTTGGACAAACACCACCCTCAAAGAATCTGATTTTCTGAAAAGCTCTTTAGAAGAATGCCGGGTTGATGGGGAACTCTATAGTATACCCTTTCAGAATTCTTCTATGTTTTTGTACTACAATAAAGACCTACTGGCCAAAGCGGGGCTGGATCCCGATAAACCGCCTATGAGTTTTGAAGAATGGACTGACATGGCACAGAAAATAACCGATCTCAATAATAATGTGTACGGCTCGGGCATTTTTAAATCGTATTGGGGGCAACAGATGCCTTTCTGGGAGATTGCCGGCGGCAAAATTATCACCGAGGTTTCTCCCGGCAAATATAAAGTCAACATCCAGGGGAATGTGGGCTATAGGAAAACTTTGGAGTGGGAGAAATACCTCTTTGATAATAATATCAACCCCTTGGAAGATGACATAGATTCTATGTTCAGGGCAAACCAGATTGGTATTATGGTTAATGGACCCTGGCTTGCGGCGGGAGCCGATGCATCGGGCATTAATTTTGAAATGGCTAAAATTTTTGGTGTTGAACCCATTGGCCGAGTTGAGGGATTCTTTATTTCAAAGAGTTCTACTCCTGAACAAATACTGGCGGCGGAGCGGTTTATCCAGTGGTGGTATCAGGGAAATGACGGTAAAGAACTTGCCAAGACTGGTGGTGGCAGGTGGGCATTTGAAATTGGCTTCCCCGCTTCTTATATTCCGCTTATCAATGCGCCAGAGTATAAAGCGTCAAAACGTTTACAGACGCTGACGGTAAAGGATGCGGGTTTTGCTACTCTTATGGGCGCGCCTGCGTCCTTTATGGGTAATACCCAGGCTTTGGACGTTATTGGCAACACTGCGCAGGCTGTTATTTATGGTACTCCCATTGATGAAGCTTTAACAAATGCTCAAAAAGAAGTAGAAGCGATTGTTGTGCAATTCCACGGGCAAAGCGCGCTGGCAAGGTAGGAGAGAATAGCAGGCGCATTGATAAATCAATGCGCCTGGTTGAAAGAATGGGTTGCAAAACAGCCAGTTCTATTACGAGTATAATTTTAGGAGGACATCCATGAGTTTCAAGGAAAAAGATAGAATCCCATACACAGATATACACATGATTAACAATGGTATTGCGGCAATGAGTTTAAGTTTTGCAGATGCTTTTGAAGAACAAGCGTTAACGTATACCCGAATTATATGTCTCAAGAATAATGATGATAATAATGGCACTCTTATTGCTACTTGTGATCAACATTCATGGGTGAATGATGAGCAGGTTTGGCCGATTTATACTAGTACTAATGGCGGTGCGAGATGGAATCATATCGCTGATGTAACCGATACGATATTTGGTACAAATAGAAAGGCACAGCCTATGCTTTTTGAGTTGCCCCAAGATGTTGGTTCGATAAAAAAGGGTACAATACTCTTAGCAGGTAATTTAGTTCCATTTGACAATTCTTCTTCCCGCATTGTTATTTATCAAAGTATCGATTTAGGAAGGACATGGACATTCTTAAGTACCGTTGATACAGGTGGACCTTTTATCTATGATCCTTCTCCCGAATCAACCACGACAACAATATGGGAACCCTTTTTATATCTTGATTCTTTTGGACATCTGGTTTGTGCATATTCTGATGAGCGTCAAAAAGACGCCGGTATTTTACAGGCGCTTTGTCTGAGGTACAGTAATGATGGGCATGTATGGAGCGACTTAATTAATATTGTCGCAATACCAAATCATAACGATAGACCAGGTATGATTACTGTAAGCAAATTGCCTAGCGGCAGGTATATTGCAAGCTATGAGGTTGTCAACCTTCCAAGCTTGCAACAAAATAGTTCCGTTGTATATTGTAAATTCTCAGATGATGGTATCACTTGGACGGCAGATGATGTTGGAGATTTGGTTAAAACGATAAATGGCCTTGCTATGGGATCATCTCCATATATAAAATGGGTCGATGCAGGCGGTCCTAATGGTATGGTCATTATTGGATCAAAATGGGGTGTGAATCAACATGGCGATATTATGGAAGGCGGGCAATGTTTTTTTGTGAATTATAATCTTGGCACCGGCTGCTGGGAGCGATTTCCTCAACCGCTTACTTGGAACGCTACGGACATTGTTTATTTAGATGCTTTTAGCCAATGCCTTGAAACAAATGAGGACGATACCTTGCTTTACCAAACGGCAAACATTGTTAATATAGATCACACGGGGATTGATCTGCGTTTTGGTTCTATACCTCTTTATCTTAGTATTTATGAAATGGAAAATGCGGTTTTAAATGATGTAACGATCGAGGATAGAAATGATGCCTCAAATGGTAAAGAAATAGGATATTTTAATTATTCAAGGAGTAGTATTGAATTTAAAAATATTAAAGTGCCTTATGCGGGAACCTATGTTGTTTTTGTTCGATACAACAATGGAACAGATGGGGAGAGTAGGCATTTAGTTACCGTTAATAATGAAAATTCATATCGGATACTCTACCCTGTGACCGTTGATTGGAATAGATATCAATGGGCATCCATTACATGTACGCTGAAATCCGGGAATAATAGCATTCGATTTGAATTTCTAGGGACATTTGCCGAGCTTGATTGTTTAGTTTTATTTAACAATGAAAATGATCTTTCAAGATATTTTATGATAAAAAACCGTCTGAGTGGTAAATTCTTGAGAGTTATAAAGGACTCGTTGGAAGAAAACACCCTAATCAATCAACATGGATTTATTAATTCAAGTGGACAAATTTGGGTAGTAGAAAAGACAACAGGTACGAATTTCTTTCAATTCAGAAATAGAAACAGCAATATGTTGTGTCAAGTAATGAATGCTTCTATTGTACCGGGGGAGAAAATTGTACAGCATAGTAGTAATGGGCAAAATACCCAAAGTTGGATTTTGTCTCCTACTAGCGACGGGTATTTTTATATCATAAATAGAAATAGTGATTTATTGTTGTCCATAGCAACAGACCAAGAATCGGATGAATCTCCTGCGACACAAGAAAATAATGAACGTCAAGTATGGCAAGAGTGGACATTTGTTAAAGAAGGAGTACAATAGAGAGATGAAATCACCAGAAAAGCTCCATCCATTACAACAAAGGCAGTCTTTAACCCCGTATTTTTTTCTACTTCCCGCAGCGATGCTGATTCTTGTGTTCAATATCTTTCCCCTGCTCATGTCCTTTATGATTAGTACTATGGATATGCAGATTTCATTTAGTTCTGCTCGATTCGTGGGTATAAAAAATTATATTGACGCCCTTGCGGATCGGCGGTTTATTAACAGCGTCGGGGTAACGCTGAAGTTTACGCTCCTTGAACTACCGGTCCAGACAGTACTGGGACTGTTCCTTTCCGCGATGCTTACCAAAAACACTACGGCCAATAAGATACTGCGGAGTATCTATTTTCTGCCCATCATTTGTTCCGCTACCGCCATCGGGATCATGTGGAATATGATACTCCACTCAAATATTGGGCTTATCACTTATTGGATAAGGGCGGCAGGGTCTGGCAGGGTGAATTTTTTGAATACCCCCGGTACTGCCCTTTACATAGTCCTCTTTGTTACGGTCTGGCGGACTTTTGGTATTTCAATCATTATCATGGTAGCCTCCATGCAGAACGTTCCGGCTGATTATTATCAGGCTGCGGAGATCGATGGCGCGGGGAAAATACGGCAGTTCTTTTTCATCACCCTGCCCAGTATTATGCCGGCTTTCTGGTTCCTGTTGATGACCAGGGCCATAGGATCGCTACAGATATTTGATATTGTGTATACCCTGACCGGGGGCGGTCCAAACTTCACTACCGAAACTCTGGTTACCTATATTTATCGGAGGGCGGTCACCATGGGCGGAAACATGGGTTACGCGACGGCAATTTCAGAATTCCTATTTGTGTTTATCATGTTTATTACCTTTATCCAGTACCGAATCATGACAAAGACTGAACAATAGGCGAGGGAGGTAAAGATGAATAGAAAGCGTCGTATCTGGAAAAATCAGTTTATTATGACCCCGATTATGATTATGCATATCATGCTTGCCATCATAATCCTACTGCCCATATTTTGGGTGTTAATGAGTTCCTTTAAACCGGAACCAAATATCATTGCATATCCGCCTACATTGCTGCCGAAATCTTTTACGACAAGTAATTTCATCAAAGTACAACAGCGTATTGATATTATCGGCTATATAAAAAATTCACTTATTTATGCTTTTGGCACCACCATACCGGCGATTTTTATTAATTCCCTAGCGGCATACGCCTTTGCCCGCTATAAATTCAAAGGCAAAGACATAATATTCATGGTATTTCTTGCTACCATGATGGTTCCCTTTCAGGTAATTATGGTACCTCTGTTTCTTGAAGTTCATGCCTTTGGTATGTATAATACTTATCATGGCCTCATCATACCGCGGCTCGCCTCCGCTTATTGGATCTTTATGCTCAGGGCTGCTTTCGCAGGACTGCCGAAGGAACTTGAAGAAGCGGCCCGTATAGATGGCCTTACGGAGTTTGGAATTTACCGCAGGATCATGATGCCCCAGATTGTACCGGCTCTCATCACTATGTTGATCCTGAGTATCAATGGCAGTTGGAACGATCTTCTTTGGCCCCTCCTTATGACATCAAGTACCCAGATGAGTATGCTGGCAAATGGGCTTGCCATTTTTGTGGGTTCCCGTACTTCTGAATATGGGGCGGCTTTTGCTGGTTCTTTCCTTTCGCTTCTTCCTATGCTGGCGCTTTATATCTTTGGGCAGAAGTATTTTGTGGAGGGACAGGTGACTACCGGACTCAAGGGCTGATCAATACACGAGGAGTATATTATGACGAAAGCAAAAGTATTGTTTGATAAAAATTATATTGTTGGCCATGTTGACCGGCGGCTTATGGGGTCATTTGTGGAGCATTTGCGAAACTGCCTTTATGAGGGCATTTATGATCCTACTCATCCTGAAGCTGATGCACAGGGCTTTAGAAATGATGTAAAGGCCTTGATAAAAGAACTGGGGATCACCGCAATTAGGTACCCCGGCGGTAATTTTGTGTCTGGCTATAACTGGAAGGATGGTATCGGCCCCAAAGAACAGCGTCCCCGGCGGCGGGAGCTGGCATGGTACACCATTGAAACCAATCAAGTGGGAGTCAATGAATTTGCCACTTACCTTAAAGAATTGGATATAGAACTGATCGAATCGGTGAATTTGGGTACCGGTACGCCTATGGAAGCGGGAGAATTAGTTGATTATTGTAATGGGGAAGGTGGAAGTTATTGGAGTGATTTACGCAAGCAACATGGAATAAAGGAACCCCATGGTATAGAGTACTGGTGCCTTGGAAATGAGATGGATGGTGAATGGCAGATCAATATGCTTACCGCGCAAGAATACGCTATGAAGGCAAAGGAGACTGCCAAGATTATGAAGTGGATGGATCCCAAAATAAAGCTGATCGCTTGCGGGACCTGTACAAATGAAGTGGGGCACAAGACCTTTGGTGAATGGGATAGGATTGTTCTGGAAGAATGCTACGACTACATAGATTATCTGTCGCTCCATCGTTATTTTAATTACCGCCAGAATATACATCTGGCTTATCCTATGCACGATGATATGAGTGATATTCCCTTTATCTTTAGGGACTTACAGAATTATCTTGATACCATCATTTCCGCCTGCGATTTTGTTAAAGGGAAAAACCGCAAGAAGAAGTCGATCCATATTTCGTTTGACGAGTGGGGGGTAATTACTCCCAATGAAGCGGTGTCCGGAACCTCCAATTTCGCACAGTTTGAGTTTTTGGATGCAATAATCTATGGCGGTCTTCTTTGTACTTTCATTAACAATGCGGACCGGGTGAAGATAGCATGTCAATCCCTGTTGGTTAATGTGGGCGGCATGATTTCCGCCCTGCCCGGCAAGAAAGCCTTAAGACAGGCGGTATTTTATCCCTTTAGAGATGTGTCTCGCTTTGCCAGGGGAGTTGCTCTGCGGCCTGTGGCGAAACTGCCCAAGATAAAGACTAACCACCATGATATGCAAGAATCCCTGATTATGGCTGCTACCCATGACGAGGAAAAAGGAAATTTGCACGTTTTTGTGATGAACTGTGATTTACAGGAAGACTGCGAACTGACCCTGTCATTTGGTTCCTTCGGCAAAATGGAAGGAGCGGGCTGGTCAATTCTGTACCGTGATGATATTCATCTTGTAAACAGCTTTGATAATGAGGCGGCGGTAATATCTGAAACCGCTGATTTATGGAATCCCGAACATGGCAGTATTGTAGTGAATATAAAAAAACATTCATGGAATGTTTTAAGCTTCAACGTTCAGTCTTGAATAGAGCAAAAGGAGTATCACGTGAAAGGAAAGATGACTATTCACCGGGAATTTTCAATCGGCGAGGTAGATAAGCGAATTTACGGCTCGTTTATTGAGCATCTAGGCCGGGCGGTCTACGGTGGCATCTATGAACCGGGGCTTCCGCAGGCCGACGAGCGCGGCTTCCGCAGGGACGTGATCGGCCTGGTCCGGGAGTTGGATGTCCCGCTCGTGCGCTATCCCGGCGGCAATTTCGTTTCCGGCTACAACTGGGAAGACGGGGTAGGCCCGGTGGAGAAACGCCCGGTCAGGCAGGACCTGGCCTGGATGTCTCTGGAACCCAACACGAATGGTCCCGCTTGACCGGGGCCGAGGTAATGATGGCGGTAAACCCGGGGACCCGACGCAGCCCGGAACCTGGTGGAATACTGCAATTTCCCCAAAGGCACCGCGTGGAGCGATCTTCGGCGGAGCCACGGCGTTAAAAACCCGCACAACGTCAAACTTTGGTGTCTGGGAAACGAGATGGACGGCCCCTGGCAGATCTGCCACCGTACCGCCGCCGAGTACGGCAGAATCGCCTTGGAGGCTGCTAAAGTAATGAAGTGGACTGACCCTTCCATAGAACTCGTGGCCTGTGGCAGTTCCAGCGCAAAGATGCCCAGTTTTGGTAATTGGGAATCCGAAGTTCTGGACCATGTGTACGATCAGGTGGATTATCTATCCCTTCACCTTTACTTTGGCAATCGGGACAATGACACCCCCAATTTCCTGGGCAAGAGCCTGGAGATGGACTCCTTTATCAGAACGGTAACGGGAATCTGCGATCTGGCAAAGGCAAAGAGGTGGAGCAAAAAAACGGTACATCTCTCTTTTGATGAGTGGAATGTCTGGTTCCACAGTAAGGACGCGGATGAGAAAATAGAAAAGTGGACTGTCGCGCCTCCCCAGCTTGAGGACATTTACACCATGGAAGATGCGCTGGTGGCTGGTTGTATGCTCATCACCCTGATCAAAAACGCAGACCGGGTAAAAGTGGCCTGTCTAGCCCAGATGGTCAATGTTATCGCCCCGATCATGACCGAAAAGGGGGGGACGGGCATGGCGGCAAAGCATCTTCTATCCCTTCATGCACGCCTCAAAATATGGCCGGGGAACGGTCCTCCGCTGTCCAGTAAGGTGTGAAAAGTACGATTCATGGGAATATTCGGACATACCCTACATGGAAACTGTAGCGGTCCATGATCAGGCGGGGGAAGCGCTCACGATTTTTGCGGTCAACCGAAATCTTACGGAGCCCATGGACATGGCGGCGCTGGGAAAACTGGATGGTGCAAGGCTGGATGTTACGCTGCCCCCGGCTTCATGGAACGTGATACGCATGGGAAAACGGCGGGTGGAATAGGCGGATAAGACATTCAAAACCTTTGTTTCCAGTAAAACGCGGGGTCGCAGTGTTCGCCTGTGTCCCCCCGCTTGGGCAGCGATTTTACATTTCGCGGTAAAAGATTCCTTTGCCAGAGTCATTTGTTTTTTGCATACAACAAAATGCTAGTGTCATGCGTCGTGAGAATAAGAATGATCTGACAGACGTCGAGCTTCTTCAATTCTTTGATGATAAAAAGCGTCGAATTCATCAATGATGACAAATGACGGCGGATTTGTCCCATAGCGACTCCGTTCCCAGCGGTTATATGAAACTATCCTTATTCCCATCGACATATACGGTTTCATATATGACTGTATCTTTATCTATCTTTCCATATTGATATTCAGGGATGAAATTCTGTAATTTAGATGGTTTTTCTGACATAAAAAGCGCTTCTTGACGGTTTTCAGCTCAGGATATAATCGCTGTTTATAATCTTAAACGACCAGCAGCCGTGCATATTTTCTTCCGGCGCTGTCAAATATTGCCCGTCGCCAATAGCGCGGATAACCACTCCTTCCCGCGCGTGGCCATTCGGATAGGTTCCTCTGGAATACTCGTACAATTCATCGATGGTTTTCCAGTGGAAACGAGTTTTCTCGATGAACGGCACGGTTGGAATAGCCGCGTTTTGAGAAAACTGCTCTACCGCCTGCCATGAGCGATAGCGTTGTTCGGCGATATCAAAGAGATTAAAAATAAACAGTTCGTTATCAGCAAGCCCCATTTTGTTACCTTGAATATCGGGGCCGGCCTGCTCGCACTGCATCACACAATTAACGAGGCCGTACGCCTCCATCTTACGCGGAATATCATACTTGCACGCCATCGCGTGAAATATACTCATGGGGCGGAAACGAAGCGTGTTATCTGGCGTAAGTTCCTCTTTTGCCTTAGTCAGTTCCTCATCATAAAGCAAGGAGTTTCGGGACGCGATTTGAAACCTGCCGTTGTACAGGGAGAAGTTCGCGTTTTGTCCATCCACTTTTACCGTGCAATAAACCGGCAGTCCCTGCCATTGTTCATCGAACAAAAAGGGCAAGACCTCGGCACGGGTTTCATCGGTTTTAGGAATAAACGGTGGACGCGCTTTTGTGGATATAGCAACCTCGTCTTCATCCACCTTGCGTACATGAAGCAGCTCAGTTAAATCATCGCCTTCCTGATAATTCTCCCACGCCTCCGCCGGAATAAGGTCATGGATACTCTCTCTGGTAAGCAATAAACCGTAACTCACCAGATTGAACATCTTCATGCACCCGATTTTGAAGCCCTGCCAGCGCGCGCTCCAGCATCGTTTGCGCAAGAACTCGAAAGAGGGGATTTCTGGCAATATACTGTCATATTCGACGTATATAACCTTGTCGCCGGCTTGCAGTCTTTTTTCCCCGATAACACGCCATGCCACATTTCTGAACGAGATATAAGCGATCCGGTCTTTCCCCGGAATCGGTTCAACCGACTTGATAATCTGTACACTTGCCAGACGTCTCATATAAAACCTCCTAATTAATTGAATCTGTATTAGCTCTGTTTCGCTTTAAAGTCAAGGGCTTCTAGTCGCGTGTAAAATTACTAATCACCGCTATCATTTCCCCCGTTTCCCTTGCATAACAAAATCCTCCATGACGCTTATCACATAGGAAATAGTATCGGAAGATTCGGATATCTGTTTCATCGAGTTATCAAGAACGGTCATCGTCAGCTTGTCTGATTCTGTGAGTGTAGCAAGTCCATTGGTAAAGGAAACCACATTTTCAATGCTTTCTGTAATCAGAACCGTTTTTGAAGACAGTTAAGTGTAAGCCACCTCAGTGCAGGAGATATGTTCGGTCTGGGCAACCAGATTACCTGTGATATCGTGGAGCGGATGCGCTCGCCAGCGGGGAGCGAGGCGGAACAGACCGGACACACTTGGGGAATGCCGGAACGCGCGGGCTGGCCCTATTGGAGGCGAAGCGTGGGAAACAGCTTGTTTCATAGTTGTGTTTGGAACAGCGCCACAGGAAAAGTCCCAGGCAGAGTAAAGCGGCGCCGATAATGATGAAGGCCAATGACTGTATCACGATTTCCCCCTGCCTCACGAAGTGTACGGGTTTCAATCTATGCGCCACTGACGTACAATACGGCATGGCGATTTTATACATTATCGGTACGCCTATCGGGAATCTGGGCGACCTTTCTTTTCGGGCGGTGGACATACTCAAGTCAAGCGATCTTATCGCGTGTGAGGATACCCGCATAACCCTGAAGTTGTTGAACCATTTCGGCATCAGCGCGCCCCTCATCTCATGCCGAGCTGGAAACGAGGATCGGGCGGCGAATAAGGTACTCGCGCTTCTGGGCGAGGGCAAGACCGTGGCCTACGCCAGCGACGCGGGTACGCCGGCTTTGAGCGACCCTGGTGCAATACTGGCGAGAATAGTGGCGGAGGCGGGGCATGATGTTATCCCTATTCCAGGCGCTTCGGCGTTTGCGTCTCTGGTGAGCGTGGCCGGGGGCATGGATAAGAGCGTGGTCTTTGAGGGCTTTCTGTCGCCTAAACCAGGGCGGCGCAAGTCGCGGCTCAAGGAACTACTGGCGCTAGACTGCGCTTTTGTGGTGTATGAATCGCCATTCAGGATTATGAAACTGATGGAAGACCTTAGCGGGCTGGACCGGGAACGCTATGTATGTGTGGGAAGGGAGATGACTAAGTGCCATGAGGAGTACCTACGCGGGTCAGTGGCGGAGGTCTTCGCGGTTTTGGCCACAAGGAATGAGCGCCTAGGCGAATTTTCCGTGTATGTCTCTAGTAATAAACACAACAAGAAAGTAAACTAAGAGTTGCTCTATGCCGATACTCATTTTAGCAACTTAAAAAAGGATAATGTTATGACGATCAATGGTATAAGTAATATCGATTCCATTTCGCCCAATAAGAATGTGAATAACGCTAGTAAGATCGGCGGGTTCTCTTGCGCCGACTCTATATCGCTCTCTGCGGACGCGGTGGAAAAGGCTGAACTGTACCACGTGGCTGAAATCGTGGCGGCAACGCCAGATGTTCGCGCGGATCGGGTCGTGGAGTTGAAAGCAAAGATCAATGATCCTTCGTATATCAATGATACGATTCTTAACGCCACTGCGGATAAGCTTATGGAAGCCTTCGGTTGGTAAGCCGGCAAGGATTGGCGAAAGTGGAACCAGTGCTTAACGTGGTGGTTCCACTTTTTTTGACCCGTGCATTTTGAAAAGTGATTATTTTCCGATAATAACAATATGACCGATCTTTCATTTAGGATATATCCTGAATTCACTGTTGGCTTGAATATCCTTAACCGCGCCGGAACCATTTGTAAAACCCATGGTACAAGGGCGCTTATCGCCACTGAACAGGACGCTGACAAGCACGCGGTTGAACGGCTGATTACGATTCTGCTGGACGCGGGGGTGGAGGCAATTCTCTTTGATGCTATAACCCCTTACACCACGGCGGATACAGCAAACGTGATGGCCGAGCTTGCCTGCGGGTCCCGTGCTTCAATGATCATTGGGTTCGGAGGACTTAAAACACAGGCCATTGCTCGTCTCACCGCTATCATTGCCCGCTCCGGTTTGGAAATCTTCGAGCTGCTGGACGGCAAAGACCCGGAAAGCGCCTATGTCTCTGGTAATAAAGAAGATTTTCTCCCATACATAGCAATCTTAGGTGAGACTGACCCGTTTGTGTTTGCGCAACACTTTATCGCCATTGATCCGCGAGACCGTTCGGTTAAACTCATCAAAACACCCAAAGGTTTGTGCGCCGCTCTCTTGCTTGACTGCGAGTGCATGAAAAACGCGGCAAACAAACCAGTTTCCACGTTTGACGCCATGAGTATCGCGCTTGAGGCTTATTGCTCCCGAAGCGCGAACTTCTTCTCTGATGCCCTGATTGAGCGGGCGCTCAGTCATTACTCCCGCCTAATCGTTGCTTCTGACGCCGAGACAAGCGTCGAAGACTTCATCAGCGCGTTCCTCTTTACGAGCATGGGCGCAACCTTGAGTAAACCGGGCATTGGGACCAGCTTGGCTTATGCAATATACGGTCGGTTTACGGTGGAAAAGACACAGTGCGCTGCGATATTGCTTCCCCATATCCTTGAAAAGCTCATCAGCGTGCGCCCTGAAAAAATGGCCAAAGTCGCAACCCTGCTGGGCGCGGCGACAGACGGGCTTTCCGTGGCTGAGACCGCAAACGCGGCGCTTACGATTATACGCACCCGTCTTGCGGAACACGGTCTGCCCTCCCATTTACAGAACCTCGATCTGGTACTGGATCGACTGATTCCAATCGCCGAAGCAGCGCGTAGTCTGGAATTCATCGCCTACTCACCGTGGACCGTTACTTCAGAAGAAGCCTTTGAACTGGTAAAACAGGCTTTTTAGAAACAAAGTGGATATGGATATACATCAGCGGCTTGCCATTTCAGGCATTGCTATTCCCCAACTCCTGCTTCCCAAAGCAAGTGTTGATTTACAAAAGTGGGCGACCATTGCCTGCGATCAGTTTACGCAGGATTACGCTTATTGGGAGGCGGTTAAAAAGCTGGCCGGCGCGTCTCCCTCCACCCTGAACCTGATTCTACCGGAAATCTTTCTTGCGAAACCGCAAGGCGCGGAAACTACAGCACGAATTGCGGCAATCCATGACACAATGGCCGCATACCTCGCTCAAGGCCTGCTTGTTCCCTGTGAACGCGGCGCTGTCTATATTGAACGAAAAACCCCCTTTCACGAGCGGCGGCGCGGGATTGTACTGTGCGTTGACCTAGAACACTATGACTGGAAACCAGAAGCGCGCCCCCTGATTCGGAGTACTGAGGGAACCGTGGAAGAGCGGCTTCCACCCCGAATGGCGGTTCGCCGGAACGCAGCGCTTGAAACGTCCCACATTCTGCTCCTTATTGATGACGAAGATGACGCCTTACTGCCCACACTAGGCGAGCGCGCAAAACAGGCGGAACCACTCTACACAACCGGGCTTTCAATGGACAGCGGCACGGTTTCGGGCTGGCTTTTGAAGCAAGAGGCTGACTGGGCATATCTCGCAAAAGCGCTTGAGGGACTTGCGGCGCGCTACGGCGGCGCGTCTGACGCGCCATTTCTCTTTGCCGTGGGCGACGGCAACCATTCGCTTGCTAGCGCAAAGGCGATCTGGCTGGAATACAAGGCGGCGCATAGCGGCGAAGAAGGCCTGGCAAAGCACCCCGCCCGTTACGCGCTGGTTGAAATCGAAAACCTCTATGACGCGGGCATTGCCTTTGAACCGATTCACCGCGTGATCTTTGGCGCATCGCTTGCCAGCGTCAGAGCAACCCTTGCCGCGCTGCCCGCCTTTTCAAGTCGCACTGTGGCAAGCCGCGAAGAACTGGCCCACATGGTGGAAACTGCAGCCGGTGAGCGAAACCGGCTTGGACTAGTTTCTGGTGGCTCGTATCTGTTGGTGGAATCTGAGCATCAGGGCATCGCCACCAACACGCTCCAGCCTCTGCTCGATGCCTTCATCACCAGCAATCCAGCGTATTCAATTGATTACATACACGGTGAAAACAGCCTGTTTCAGACCGCGCAGGGAGGCGCAGTGGGACTGCTCCTTCCCCCTATCGATAAGCATGACCTTTTCAAAACCGTGGCAAGACGCGGACCCCTTCCCCAAAAAAGTTTTTCAATAGGAGAAGCAAAAGAAAAACGTTTTTATCTAGAATGTCGTAAGTTGTTCCGATAAGATTATTGTAGGCTCCTTAATCACGGGCGCCACAGATAAATTAAGATAATAAGTAAACTGTAGCCGATAGGTCTCTCCGTTTAGTTGCGTGGCGCCCGTGATTAGGGAACTTTTTACTTCCTTTGCCACACTTCAATTTCAGCGATGTTACAGTTACGCGAGTCTCCTTCGCCGTTTGTTGCGTATTTTATGTACCGGTAGGTTTTCTCAGCAACGCCCTCCGCAAAATCACGGGAGTAAACTGCCGTCAGCGCCTTTGACGCAGGCGTTGAGGAAACCGTATAGATTGCCTCCCAGTCTATCCCATCGGCCGAACCATAAAAGGAACCAGTTACTCGATACTCAAAACCCGGTCGCGGCGCATATTTCAGCGCCCCAATCTTGTACGCACCCCCCAAATCAAGGGTAACGTAGCCATTGATGAGTCCGTCAAAGAAAGACTCCAAGTTTCCGTCAACAACTCTCTTGCAGTCGTTGGGGTTAGACTGACCATTCCATGGAACGCTGCCAGTAATCTGTTCAGGCGCTATCTCCACTTTGCTTAAACCCCGTATATCCAGAACCGCAACGTTTACACTGTCCGTAAGCCCGAATTTTTCGCTTCGCGCCGTAACGCGTACATTTCCCTCTTTTAAAGGAGTGAGTATACCCGCCGCGCTTATCGTCGCAATCGCCTTATCGGAAACCAACCACGCTACCGGGGAACCATCGCTACTTTGGGCAATATAGGCACTCGTTTCCCCAACAAAAGTATCCGCTGGCCCTGCCACCGCAATGTACCCAGGAATCTCAGGCTTCTCCCCATCAATGACAAAGGTTGTAACTGAATTGGCGAGAAGCGTAAAGCTGAATTGCTTATCCTTGACTTCAATGAGCGCAACATCTTTCCAGTGTTCGCCGCCATCAAAAGCACCTCTGGTACGGATTGCCTTCGCGTATTGCGGAACACTGCTAAAGTTCGAAAGATCAAACGTGTAGTTCTTCGGATTCGCATCGACGTTTACCGCGACAATCTTTACAGCACCGCTTTCCTTGTTGTACGCCGCCAGTATCTGCTTATCAGATGAGCCGATAATGGTATCGCCTGGGATTATGTAGCGGGTAAACTGACCGAATACATAGTATTTCTGGGTGAGGTAGATTTTTTTCTCATCATGATCCGCCATGCCGACTCCCCAGATTCCCGCGTCCTGCCGCAGCCCGACTCCAGCTTCAGGATGAGAACCGTCCGGCGCGGTGAACCTTGAATCCTTATGGAAGTCAATGATGTTCCACAAAACCCAGGCAGAAGGCCGCAGCTCATTCATATCAATAAGAATCCTGTTTGCAAGCCATAAACCCGCACCCATGTCCCCAGGATTGCTTCCCTCTGTTCCGCCGCCATCAACCTCACTCATCCACAAGTCTTTACCCAGCTCGATTGCCTTTGCCTTTACCCCAGCTCGGTCTGAACCGCCGTAGGTATGAGTGTCGATTCTGCCCAGAGCTGCCTTTGCCTCCTCAGAGAGCCGGCTTAAATTGTCTCTAGTCTGCTCTATGATGCTCTCATCCATACCCGCAACCAGTACATCCCGCAAACCCGCGGCATTCAAAGCTTGCCGCGTGGCGATCAGTATCTTGGATTCACTCTCGCCATGATCATAATGACAGCCTTCCTGCTTGTTACTGTATGCCTCCCAATAATTGGTGTCAGGCTCGTTTATGGGAGAGTAACTCTGAAAGGTGATGCCGAATTCATCCTTAAAATGCCGCGTAACCTGCGCTATATATTTGGCGAACTCACCATACTGGTCTGCCCTGAGATTATCTTTGCCAGCAGGACTATTGCCTGATGAGCAGCCCGAAACCGTCATAAACCAGGGCGGGGAATTGGAAAACCCCTCAACATAGAACGCAGGATTAGCCGCCAAAGCCGCCAGAGTTATGGCACGCTGGTTTTGATCCACGGTCCAGTCATAAACCAGATCGCCGTTTTCGTCAAAACCAGTCGCGTAACCCGGAATCTTTGAGTCAGAACGGCTTATGTGATTATGGGCAGGATCATCGCCGCCGCCAACGTTGTAGCGTCCAATGTCCAGCCCCAGCCCTTCTTCCGAGAAGAAAAGTTTCGCTGCCTGCTCGGTCAACGATTCATCGTAGCCCAGCCGGTTTGCCCACCAGCAGAGAGCGGTTCCCCAGCCCTCAAAGCGCCCGTTGTTAAAGGGTGAAGCGTCATCAGGGTTAAGTTTCACCCTGACACTTGGAACAGGCGCAGAATCACCGCTCGTTTCCGAAGCCGAACTTGATTGACACGAAACGCAGGTCAATACCACAGGCATAAGCGCCAAGCCTAAAAATAATTTGTGTTCAAGCATAGAATTTCACTCCATATCCATAGTATATTACCTTGCCACTCATAGATAGGCATATATTAAAAATGAGGAGACTATCTAACACACCAACGTGAGCATCCATAAGAACAGCCCTCTAAGAAAAACAAGATGAGTACTTTTAAAGAAGAAATCATCCTGGCCAATGCCGCGGATATCAGCAACGCCAGAGCAGGAATTATTCCGAACACGAAAATCTGTAAAATGACAGTACAGGCAATGCCCGACACCGGAGCGTAGACACTGGTTATCAACGAGGATATCCGGCAAAAGCTGGGGCTTGCCATTGAGGAAACATCCCAATCGACCCTTGCTGACGGCAAAACAGATACCTATGATGTAACCGAAGGAGTGAAAATCCAGTGGAAAGACCGCAGCATCATACTTCCCGCTGTTGTAGTTCCCAATACAAAGGAAATACTCCTGGGCGCGTTGCCCCTTGAGGCTATGGACGTAATGGTTGATCCAGTACATGAACAACTGGTTGGGGTTCACGGCGATCAGCCTCTGCACGTCATTTATTCATTTCAATCCACACGCTTCACGCACTCATAAGAAGCGAGACAGCTCCCTCATAGAGGAGTTTAATACCCCGCCACTCCATCACACTCTGCGGCGGGGATTTTTTATTAGAAGTCAGAAAGGAGTATCGAAAGCGTGCCGCAGGGAGCGTGCCGCGCCTCGTTTGCGAGCAACGATGATCCAGAGGGCGTTGCGGAAGCATCCCCGTTAGGGTAAAATGAAGTATGAACGAGGAGTAATCTATGCCCGATTTGACCAAAGAAGAATCCAACGCATTGGACGAGTATTGGACAAAAGACACACCTAAGATTGACGCTGGCAAGTCCTGTTTTGTTAGACGGCGGCTGGAGGCGTATGTAGTGGAAGGAGACAAGTTCTCTTGCGCGGAGTCGCTCGCTTTCGGCGCGGAGTCATTCGCTTTCGGCGCGGAGTCGCTCGCCGCCGGCGCGGGGTCGCTCGCTTTCGGCGCGGGGTCGCTCGCTTTCGGCGCGGAGTCATTCGCCGCCGGCGCGGAGTCGCTCGCTTTCGGCGCGGAGTCATTCGCCGCCGGCGCGGGGTCGCTCGCCGCCGGCGCGGGGTCATTCGCCGCCGGCGCGGAGTCGCTCGCCGCCGGCGCGGAGTCATTCGCCGCCGGCGCGGGGTCGCTCGCTTTCGGCGCGGAGTCGCTGGCATCTGGGAATAAATCGTTCATTTTCCAGTTTCCCTTATCTAGGCTGGAAAAAATATATCGGTATAGGAGATTAAAATGTCTGATAATGTACCTTCAGGGGACGCAGCATTTGGCGTGTTCTTCGAGAACATAGTCAATTATGTTAACCAAAAGACCAGTGGAACTCCTCCCGCGTGGAGCCACATTCCCCAGGCGGAAAGCGATAAACTGAAAGACGCAAAGAACGCCTGGATCGCGGCTTATGAGCAGACGAAAGTTCCCCACACCCCGGTGCAGACCGCGGAAAAGAACCGTGTCCGTAAAAGTTCCGAGACTTTCCTTCGGGAATTCATCAATCGCTTCCTCCGCTACGCCCCGGTAAGCAATGAGGATCGGGATAATATGGGCATTCACAACAAGAAAGACAGACGCAGTTCTGTAACGGTTCCCACCACGAGTCCGCAGCTTACCGTTGACACCGGCACTCGTTGCCGCCTCATCATCTACTACAAAGATGAAAAAAGTACCCGCCGGGGCAAGCCTGCGGGGGTTCACGGCATTGAGGTGCGCTGGGCTATTCTTGACCATCTGCCTGAAAGCATCAAGGAACTGACTAATTCCGCCTTTGACACTAACCCACCCCTGACGCTGGAGTTTGACGAGCAGGATCGGGGCAAGCGGGTCTATATGTCGGGTTGCTGGGAAATCGAGCGGGAAGGGGAGAAAGGGCCGCCCGGGGCGATTGTGGAGGCAGTGATTCCATAGAGAGTTAGAAGTGAGTAGGCAGAACTTGTATTGGGTATGCGTAGTCTTGACTTCTCCTACTCTTCCTTAGCCGCCTGTTCTACCGCGAAGAGTGCGGTCAGGCGGCTGAGGGTAAGAGCTTGTTCAATAATTGGCGGTGGGGACGCGACATGCTGCGTCTCCACAGTCTTGCAGTCCCCGCCATATCGTCTTTACCGTGCGTTCTTGAGCGCGGTTAATTGTGCCTGTAGCTCCGCCTTAACCTTATCGTAACCAGCCCGTTGCAGAGCTGCGCGGAAATCAGCCACTGCCTTGTCAGGATCGCTGGTCTTGCCAAAGTGGATCGAGGGGATGTAGGTTGCGCAGACCTCGCCAATGGCGGACATTTCCGCAGAGACCTTAGAAGGATCAAAGGCGAATTTTCCCAAAGGATATTCTTTAGCAAAGGTGTTGAGGTTTTCTACAAACGCAGTACGCCCGCTCCACCAGGTGTCCCACACAGGCTCGAACTTATCCATCCGGCCAGCCCAGAAGTTTGTGTCCAGAGCGTCGGTGGAGGAAGTCCAGCCTTCGGGACGGCTGAAGGCGCCGTCGGCCTTGACCAGATAATCTTTGCCCTCAATGCCGTAGTTGTAGAGCAGGTATATCTGTTTGTCGTTCCGCAGGAGATCGTAGAGCTGGAGAGCCTTTTCCACATTTCGGGAGGCGGCGTTGATCGCCATAGCTCCATGGGTCAGCAAGTCTTTGTTAATGTTGTTGAGTTCCTTTCCCCACCAGTACATCTGAATTTCTGAACCGGGCTGTTCCCGATCCATCTGTTCCCGCAGGCCAATATAGGTTTGGGTGTGGTGCTGGTCTGAACCGGAAAGTCCGGCAAGGAAGAGGTTCCGCGTCTCGCCGCGGTAGTTCAGCACGTCCTCGCGCCAGAAGCCTTTTTTAGCAAAGCGGTCTAAGATGCGTGCGGCCTCCAAAAATTCGTTTCCTTCCATGTACAAGGACACCACTGTGTACGGATCGTTGGTGTTGTACTGGAAGATGCCGAAGTTACCCGCGTTGGCACCGATGATGGTCTGAACCGGCTGTTTTGCCATGAGATATGCACCGATAAGCCCGAAGTCAAGGTACTCCGCGCCGTTGATATCCCAGGGAAAGGCTTCGGGATGGTTCTTTTTCACGATGTCCCAGTAGGTTTCCAAGTCCTCGAATTTCTCCACGCTGCTCAGGCCGCCTGCTGCAGCCCAGTCTTTGCGCCAATACATTCCATGGTTGGTGTACTGACTGTATTGGTCTTCGGGGATGAACCAGATTTTGCCGTTTTCGCTGCATAGGTCCCAGTGGGATTGGGGAATGGCTGCCCAGGTCTGTGGGGCGTTTGCCTTGAGGAGTTCGGGTGTAAGAGGATAGAAGCCGCCCTTACGGGTGATTTCCCAAGCGTAGAGCCAGTCCGTAGCTGTTACGACCAGATCGATGTTGGGGTCGCCGGATGCCAGAGCGAGCTGGTACTGATTTTGCCAGTCTGCCCATTCGATGTACTGGGTTCGCAGTTCGACTCCGATGCGGGGGCCAACAATCTTGTTTATCTCAGCGATTGCCGCGTCAGCCCGTCCGTTTGTGGGCTTATTACCAAGCAGAAGCATGGTGATTGGGGTTACTCTTCCGCTGGAAGTGGAAGAACTGCCCGATTGACCGCTGGCGAAGAGTCCTCCACCCCCAGTAAGCAAAATAAGGATGCCGGCAAGCATTGCCTTCATCGTCCGCGTTGTCTTTTTCATAAAAGACCTCCTAAAAGATATTGTTATGGGGCGCGCGGTGCGCGGTCCCGAATAACCAAAGCCGAACCCCCTAACCTTTCACCGCGCCAATGGTGATGCCGCTGATGAAATACTTCTGTACGAAGGGATAGAGCAGAATGATAGGCCCGGTGGCCAGCATTGCGGTGGCCATTTTTAGGGTGGTGGTTGGCAGCGCCCCGATAATAACCACTGAGCCAGCCAGAGACTGCCGCAGCGCCGCCGCCTCGTTTACAATTTTGTAGAGATAGTATTGCAGGGGCTTGTAATCAAGGTTTGGCAGGTAGAGCATGGAGTTATACCACTCGTTCCAGTAGCTGAGTGCCAGAAACAGGCCGATGGTGGCAAGGGCAGGTTTCATCATGGGGAAGATGAGGTGGATGAAGATGGTGAAATCCCCGGCGCCGTCAATCTTCCCGGATTCGGTAATCTCAAAAGGCACGGATTTCATAAAGTTCCGCATCAGGATGATGAGCCAGGGGGACATGAGCAGAGGCAGTAGTACCGCCAGATAGTTGTTTTTCAGGTTGAGATACCGTGTCATCCAGATGTAGGAGGGCGCCAGTCCCGCGGAGAACAGGGTGGTAAAATAGAAGAAAAAGGCGATCTTGTTCCTGATGAAGAAGTCTGGCCGGTAGAGTGCGTATCCGGTCATGGCAATGAGGAAGAGGCCGATGCTGGTGCCGGTAGTGGTCAGGACGATTGTTACCCCATACGCGCCGAGTATGAATTTGGGGCTTTTCAGGGCGAGCTTATACGCTTCTAAGGAAAGTCCCTTTGGCAGTATGCCTATTCCTGATGTCATGACGATGTTTTCGTCGCTAAAGGACGCGGAGATCATCATCACAAAGGGGAGCAGGCAGCACAGGGCGAAAGCCGACACAAACACGACCGCGAAAATGGTAACTCCTTGGGATACCGGGTCTTTTCTTACTTTCATTTGATTTCTCCTTAAAATAGCGCGTAATCTTTTTCGATCTTTTTGATGATCCAGTTGGCGGCCATGACGATGCAGAAGCCGAATACTGATTGGTAGAGTCCCACGGCAGCGGAGTAGGAAAAGTTAAACTGGTTCATGAGGCTGCGGTACACGTAGGTTTCGATGATGTCTGTATAGGGCTGCAAGGCTGCGTTGGAGGTTCCGACTAGGTTATAGAAGAGGCCGAAGTTGCCTTTGAGGATGCCTCCGATGGAAAAGAGGATGAGTATGACTGCGGTGGGCTTGAGGCTTGGGAGAATGATGTAGCGAATTCTCTGGATTGCGTTGGCCCCATCAATCTCAGCGGCCTCGTAAATGGCGGCGTCTATGCCCATGATGGCGGCAAAGTACACGATAGACCCATAGCCTGTGGACTGCCAAAGCTGTACCAGCACGATGATGAATGGCCAGACTGCCGGGGTTCCGTAGAAACGCGGGACATCGCCTCCCAGCGCCTTAACCACATTAGGGATAAACCCAAAGTCGTAGTTGAGGATGCTGTAGGCCAAAAAGCCCACCAGCACTGCGGATATGAAATAGGGTAGGAACATGATCGTCTGACTGAGCTTTTTGAACCATTTGCCGCGGATTTCGTTAAGCAGTATAGCCACGAAGATTTGGAGGAAGTTACCCAGAAGGATGAACGCTATGTTGTAGAGGACGGTGTTTCGGGTCAGCTCCCAGAGTTTGCCGGTGATAAACAGGAACCGGAAGTTCTCGAATCCCACAAACTTGCTACCGAAGATTCCCAGGTTGTACTTAAAATCGGTAAACGCGATGTAAGCGCCCGGCATGGGGATGTAGGAAAACACGACGAAAAAGAGAATAGCTGGGGTACACATAAGTATGAGGGTTTTACAGTCCCAGAGTCGTTTCCCCAGGGGCTGATGCTTGGCCTTCATCACACTCAACTCACTCATAAAAGCTCCTTTACGTTTTGAAACTGATTCCTCCATAAACAAGAAGAACAAGCCGGTAAGAAAAGAGAAACCGGTTTCGTTGATAAAAATCAATATAAGGTGCTATTTGCAGAGCTGTCAAGCATTTTAAATTTTTTTTAAGTCCCGATAACCCGCGCTTTACCAGCCACATCATAGTACAGGCGTGGCTGTTCGTAGCCTTCGGCGAGTAGGAGG
This sequence comes from Treponema sp., assembly GCA_031279205.1. GTDB lineage: Bacteria > Spirochaetota > Spirochaetia > Treponematales > Breznakiellaceae > JAIRMT01. Next base: position 24,704 of record JAITIX010000060.1, read on the forward strand.
CGCGTGATGGCGTCCATTTCGTCGGGGTCAGCCTCCATAAGCAGGACACCGCCGGGCTTAAGGCGCGGTTTTGCGTCGCTAACTATGCGCCGGATAAGGTCAAGGCCGTCGTTGCCGCCGTCCAGCGCCAGTAATGGCTCGCCGCGCACCTCTGGTGCGAGACCCGCAATCAGGGCGCTTGGCACATACGGTGGGTTTGCGGTGATAAGGTCGAATTGCCCATTAATCTTGTTAAACAGATCGCTTTCGATAAGGTGAATGGCTTCGGCGTCTCCCAGAAGTCGCGCGGCGTTTTGCCGCGCCACAACCAGCGCCGCTGGGGATATATCTGAGGCAACGATACGCGCCGTGGGACGCTCGTGTTTCAAGGCAATAGCCACTGCCCCTGAACCAGTACACAGGTCAAGGATTTCCTCGTTGGTGTCAGACACCTGATGCGCAGCTAGGGATAGCGCCGTCTCAACAAGGGTCTCGGTGTCAGGGCGGGGAACCAGCACATCAGGTGTAACTGTAAAGTCCATGCCCCAGAACTCCTTGCGTCCAATAATGTAGGCGACACACTCGCCATCAAGCCGCCGTTCCAGCGCCCGCGTGTAAGCGTCTCGCGCCTCATCGCTCACCGGCCGCTCGCCGGCGATGATGAGACCAGCGCGATCAGTGTGAAGAACCGCAGCAAGCAGAACACCCGCATCCAGCACCGGCGTCTCAATACCCGCGTCGCGGAGCCACACACAAGCTTGGTAAAAAATTTCTCTGATAGTCATGGCAAACAAAGTCCTTATCAAAGGTTGATACTATGGAAAGAAAACTTATCTCAAGAGCTGCGGAGGCGGCTCCGCTGAGGCTGCGGAGAACCCTCCTCTGAGGCTCCGTAGGAGACGCTGCTCTGCCTGAAAAGACAACGCCGCCAAGCCCTCCGTAGGAGACATCAAGACGCTGTGGCACTGAGCAGCTCTTCCCGCGCTGACAGTTTCAGCGCGTCAAAAAGTTCAGCCACATCGCCCTGTATGATGAGATCGAGCTTGTACAGTGTGAGGTTGATGCGATGGTCGGTGAGCCGGTTTTGGGGGAAGTTGTAGGTGCGGATGCGCTCGGAACGGTCGCCCGACCCGACCTGCGTCTTCCTAGCCTCAGCGCGTTCTGCCGCCGCTTTCGCCGCCTCCATCTCGTAGATGCGAGCGCGAAGAATCCGCATAGCCTTTGCCTTGTTCTTTATCTGACTCTTTTCATCCTGACAATGCACCGTGATACCAGTGGGAAGGTGGATAATACGTACCGCCGAGTCAGTGGTGTTGACGCACTGGCCTCCCGGACCACCCGCCCTCATCACGTCAATGCGGAGGTCTTCCGGCCGTATGTCGATTTCAGTCTCGTCAGCTTCAGGAAGCACCGCAACAGTAACCGCCGAGGTATGGATGCGCCCCGAAGCCTCAGTCGCGGGAACGCGCTGCACCCGATGAACGCCGGATTCGTAGCGCAGGTTTTCATACACGTTACTGCCACTAATCGAAAAGATGATTTCCTTTAGCCCGCCAAGCTCGGTCTCATTGGAACTCATGGTCTCGAACTTCCAGCCACGGGTTTCGGCAAAGCGGGAGTACATGCGGAACAGGTCCGCGGCAAAGAGTGCGGCTTCCTCACCCCCGGTTCCGGCGCGTATCTCCATGATAATGTTCTTCTCATCAAGCGGGTCTTTGGGTATGAGAAGAAACTTGAGCCGGTCTTCCACGTCTTGGAGACGCAGTTCCAGTTCCCGCAGTTCCTCTTTAACTAATTCCCGCATATCAGGGTCTTTTTCTTCCTGAAACAAGGTTTTCGTGTCAGTAATCTGGTTGCTCAGGGTCTCGCTTTCCCTGTCCGCTTCGGCAATGTCGCTTAAAAAGGCGTATTCTTTCATGGTTTCCCGGTACTTCCGCTGATCCTTTACCAGTTCCGAGTCTTGAATAAGCTGAGTTAACTCCTCGTAACGGTGCAAGAGGGAAGAAAGTCTTTCATTCTTTTGCATGGCCTATCATAACAGCATGGAATAAACACTTTCAAGTTAGTGTTGCTATCTACAGCTCCGCGCAGCTGCTCGCAGTTTCTTTAGCTCAGACCCAATGAGTATCGCGGTTACAATGAACGAGAAACCGTCAGCAACCGGCGTCGCGGCAACCACGCCCCAGAGTCCCCAAATATGCCCGAAGATGAGTATGCAGGGAATCAAGGCAATGCACTGCCGCAAGAGCGACAGCACTATCGAGGTTTTGGGACGACCGGTAACGACAAACATATTGGACGACACAATCTGAAAGCCCGCCAGCGGCAGTAAGAGCATCGAAACACGTATGGTCCAGGTGGCGAAGTGCAAGAGCGCGGGACTGCCGTCAGGCGTGAAGATTTGTACCATAGACACGGTGAAGATTTGCGTTATTGCGAAGCCCAAGGTGCAGATGGCAGTTGCCGCTGCTATTGCCCGCAGATAAGCGCTTAACACGCGGTCGAAACGCTTTGCGCCATAGTTGAAGCCGAGTATGGGTTGCGCGCCCTGGTTAATGCCAAAGATGGGCATGAGAATCACCATTAGCAGCGAGCCGCAGATGTTCATGCCTGACAAGGCCACATCCCCGCCATTGGCAACGCCCAGAGCCTCAGCACCGTAGAGACTGACACTGTAGTTGTTTAGCCAGCCAACGCCTGACATAACCAGTTGCATGAGAAATTGGGACGAACCAAAGGTCATTATGTCCAGCACGATCTTAAACGATGGTTTCAGAGACCGTATCTTGAGGTGTATCACTGCTTTCTTGCTGAAACTGAAGGTCAGTATCCAGATTGCCGACGCCAGTTGGGAGATGATCGTTGCCCACGCCGCACCTTCAACGCCCCAGCCCAGAATGAAGATGAAGATGGGATCCAAGACAATGTTCATGCCCGCGCCAATGAACATGCTGATCATAGTGATGGTAGGGAAGCCCTGGGCGCGAGTGCAGTGAGAGAAACCAAAGCCAAGCATCGAAAAAACCGCGCCGTACAGAATGATACGGAAATAGCTGCGGGTGTATTCAAGAGAAGCACTTCCCTCCTGCGCGCCCAGTATCGATAGAACCGGTTCCAGAAAGATCATGCCCAGTGCCATAATGAGGATGCCCATGACGAGGAGGAGCCAGAAGCAGTGGTTAAGGGCGTTTTCAGCCTCATCTTTGCGACCTTGACCAAGCCTCATTGAAATCATGTTTGCCGCACCAATGCCGAAGAGCATCGCAAACGCCATGAATACCGTCATCAGCGGCATGGCAAGCGATAGCCCGCCTAAGGCCGCCTCGTTCACACCGCGCCCCACGAAGATGCGATCAACTACGTTGTACAGGGCGTTTACCAACATTCCTGTTATCGCCGGCAATGAGAACCGGAGTAACAGCTTCCCAATCGGCTCTGTTCCAAGCCTGCTTGCCGCATCACTTCTTGTTTGTGTCAATTTATATCCTTAATCAGGGAAAGTATGGAGTACGAGTACGATAAGCCGTACTCGTACGATTCTCTTCTATATCTTTTCTATAAATATAGCCTACTTATACAAAGGTCCCAGGGCAGCGCAGGCTCGGTAGTCAGCGCCTTCCTTATCCATGCCAAAGGCGTTCCAGTACGACGGGCGATAGATGGCGTTAGGGTCAACGTTATGCATACACACCGGTATCCGCAGTATGCTTGCCAGTGTGATGAGGTCAGCGCCGATATGCCCGTAAGAGATGGCGCCGTGGTTCGCGCCCCAAGCCGCCATCACCGAATACACATCGCGGAATGCGCCTTCACCAGTAAGCCTCGGCGCAAACCAAGTCGTAGGCCAGGTTGGGTCGGTGCGCTGGTCGAGCTTGTCGTGAACATAGTCGGGGATACTCACCGTGTAGCCTTCGGCAAGCTGTAGTACCGGACCCACGCCTTTGACGAGGTTCAGCCGGCACATTGTTACCGGCATATCGCCCTCCGTGAGAAAGTCCGACGAATAGCCACCGCCACGGAAGTAGCCAAGGCTGGCGTAACGCCAGCTCACCGCATCAAGAGCCGCACCCGCCTCTTCCGGCGTGGTCTCCCAGAAGGGCTTTATCGCGGGCTTGCCGTCCTTGCGCTGTTTACCAATGCCATCGAGGGTGGTGGCGCCGGAGTTGATGAGGTGAATCAGCCCATTAGCAGCGCCGCCATCGGGTTTCCAGCCAGTAACGCGCTCAATTGCCGCCGGACTCCAGTAGGTACGCACATCAGAGAAAAGCTGGGCAGTGCCGGTAAGCAGGTGTCCGAAGAGCATGGACACACCGTTAAGCCCATCGTTTTCAGTAGCAACAATGTAAGGAGCGCGGATGCCGTTCCAGTCAAACGACGAGTTGAGGATAACCTCAAGAAAGTCGCCATTGGGGGAATGGTCGTTCCAGTGGCGTTGTCCCTGAAAACCCGCCAGTATCGCGTTATGCCCCAGTGCTTCCTCATCAAGTTTCTTACGCTTGATATCGGAGTTGCCAACCATGAGATCGCGGACAATGATCGCCATTTTAACGCAGGTCTTCCACACCTCATCCTTACGCTGCCGGCTATGCTGCTCCTCCGGAGGGTTATTATCAGGTCCTTCCTTACAGTTGGCCTTGACCCAGTCAAGGGCGCGGCGGTATTCAGCGTCAGAGAAAATCTTCTCCTCGATCCGCCGCGTGATTTCGGACATATCGACATACTCATTCCGCATACCCAGATATTCCTGAAAAAAGTCTGCGTTACTAATGGAACCAGCAATGCCCATTGATACTGAGCCGATAGACAGGTAACTTTTGCCCCGCATCCACGCGGCCGCAAGGGCGGCGCGGGCAAAGCGCAGCAGCTTCTCGCTGACATCAGGCGGTATGATGCCAATGTCAGCGAGGTCTTGCACATCGCGCCCATAGATACCAAAGGCGGGAAGCCCTTTCTGACTATGCGCCGCCAGTACCGCCGCCAAATACACCGCCCCAGGACGGTCAGTGCCGTTGAAGCCCCAGACAGCCTTGATAGTAAGCGGGTCCATGTCCATTGTTTCCGAGCCATAACACCAGCACGGACTCACAGTAAGCGTAACTGCGACGTTTTCACGGCTGAACTTATCCTGACAGGCGGCCGCTTCAGCAACACCGCCAATGGTACTATCGGCAATGACGCACTCCACTGGCATACCATTAGGGTGAAGCAGGTTTTCGCTAATCAGCTTGGCCGCCGCCTGTGCCAGCCCCACAGTTACCTCTTCAAGCGATTCCCTCACCCCGCGTCTGCGCCCATCAATCGTGGGTCTAATTCCAATCTTTGGTAATGCACCCTTGAACCGGTTCACCGGCGGATTCATCTTTAAATTACTAACATCAGCCATAAAGCCTCCATAGGCTAAACCTTACTAAACTTATTGAGTTGTGAAAACCGCCTTTAGGCATGGAGTTGCTGAGGATTAGGGCGTACCGTGAACCTTATCAATGCGGTTCGGGGGTAGTATGGCCGTGCCATGAGCGACACGGTGGTGCTGCTCGTTTTAAGCGCCGTTAAACCTGCCCAACGTTCCGGCATTCCCGGCAGGATGAGGCCGCCATCGAGCTTCACCGTGGCTCTGGTCATGCAGGCGGCTTCGTCTGTGGCTATATAGCGCACTAGATAGCTAACCCCGCGGGGTGTACCTTTCCAGAAACGAATCACTCAGCGCCGGAAGTGAGCAACTCAGCGCCGGCGGCGAATCACTCCGCGCCAAATGCCAGCAACTCAGCGCCGGCGGCGAATCACTCAGCGCCAAATGCCAGCAACTCCGCGCCAAAAGTGAGCAACTCCGCGCCGGAAGTGAGCAACTCAGCGCCAAATGCCAGCAACTCCGCGCCGGCGGCGAATCACTCCGCGCCAAATGCCAGCGACTCAGCGCCGGCGGCGAATCACTCCGCGCCAAAAGTGAGCAACTCAGCGCCGGCGGCGAATCACTCCGCGCCGGAAGTGAGCAACTCAGCGCCGGCGGTGAATCACTCAGCGCCGGAAGTGAGCAACTCAGCGCCAAATGCCAGCGACTCAGCGCCGGCGGCGGGCGAGGCTATCGATATTCATGGGTACTGTCTCATAGCCCTGAATACTAGGAACCTCGCCTGCGATCTCCGTAAACTCCTCAACAGCGTCCCTCCTCACCAGGCGTTCAGCATCCTTAACAGCAGTAACGTATTCTGGCGCGTCAAGGATACGCTCCCCGCCTGTGTGTGCAACAGATGCTTCCTGTGGGTTCAGCAACAGGATAACGGGAACCAGAGCGCCAATCACGCGGAGGAGAGTAATAATGGAGATAATTTTTCTTGTCAAAAAAACTCCCTTGTTTCAATGATGGAGTTTCCGGAGGGAATACTCATAAGCGGATAATCCTCGCCTTGGTGAGTGTTTCTACTCCGGTTTCCGTAAGTAATATGTCATTTTCAAGGCGGCAGCCACCATGCGCTGGATCATACAGCCCCGGTTCTAGGGTAAAGATCATGCCCGGCTTGAGTACCCAGTCATTATCAGCGTGGTTTCGTATGGCAGGAGCCTCATGCGCCTCAAGGCCAATGCCGTGTCCCAGGCCGTGAGGCATGGCCTTTTTCGCGTTGGCAAAGAATCGGTCAACCTCAGCCGCGATGCTTCGCACGGGAACGTTGTTGCCCACCATGTTCAGCGCCAGGTTATACGCCTTCTCCGTAAGGGTGAGCATCCGCGTCTGAGTGCGCGACAAGGGTGGATGGGCAAAGGTCAGTGTAACGTCTGAAGTATAACCTTGCCACTTCACGCCGAAGTCTAGGATCGAAAGGCCCTGAGTGGCAAAGGCTTCCGCAGTATAGGCGGGGAAGGCGTGGATGCCGAAACTACGAGTTGGCCCTGCCGCGAGGGTTTCAAAGCCCGTTCCTTCACAGCCATATTCGCGGCATTGCGCCTCGATAAAGAGCGCTGCGTCCAACTCGGTTGTGATCACTCGCTCATGAACCATTTTTTCTAGAAGCTCAATAAGCTCATTCGTAATGTCTGAAAGCCGCCGGTATATCCCAATCTCTGTCGGGTCCTTGACCGCGCGGAGCGCAGTAATCTCGGCGTGAATGCCGCCTTCCTCGTGGCAGATCACGTCATAGTCACTGAGCGCTTCCACGTAGCGCAGAAAAAGCGGGTAGGGCGTCTGGGGCGGGATTTCCGCCCGGGAACCAAAGGGAAGCTGAAAATAGTCAGCCACGCCCCGAATTGCCTTGAGCGAATTGCGCTCAAATTCGCTATAGGGAATTATGATCTCAGCGTCGGACATGAATATGGCAAGGTTTTTGTCCCAAGGGATAAGCATTGAGTGGTTATCTATGGTAAGCGCCATGAGCGCATCCCCAGGATGGCCTGAGAGCCAGCGAATCGAAGGGTCGCGCCGACCCTCCGTATCCTCAAATATGGCAAGGAAGACATTTTCCCGTTTCATCCAATCAAACAGCTTTGCACGTCGTTCTGCGTAAATACTCACGTCAATACCTCCCTTGTTGCTTGGAGTATGGCTTCGATTTCCGCATCTCCAATCCAATAATGAGTAACAAAGCGGAATTCGCCGTTTTCTGGTGGGTTAATCAGGATGCCTCGTTCCTTGAACGCGGCTGTGATGCGCGTCGCGTCTGGTTCTGCTTGGAACCGAAAGAAGACCATGTTGATCTCGGTTTCGTCTGGGTTGATGACAATGCCCGGAATGGTGGCGAGTTCCTGTGCCAGACGTTTTGCCCGCACGTGATCCTCAGCCAGACAGAGCGTCTGCTCCTTCAGCGCAAGAATCCCGGCTGCGGCTAGTATTCCCGCCTGCCGCATACCACCGCCCATGATATTGCGTTTCAGGCGCGCCTTGTTCACGAAGTCTCTGGTTCCGACCAGTAAAGAGCCGACTGGCGCGCACAGACCTTTTGACAGGCAGAACATCACCGAATCAGCGCGCGCCGCGATTGTCCGCGCCTCAAGTCCGAGCGCTACTGCCGCGTTGAAGATACGCGCCCCATCTAGATGAACCGGCAGTCCCCACTCGTCTGCAATGGCGCGTGTTTCATCCATCGCGGAGAGAGGAACGACTCGGCCAGATGAATGCGCGTTTTCCAGGCAGATGAGCGCGGTGGCGGGCGTGTGCAGGCTGCGTCTTCGCAGCCTACGCCTTATTGCCTCAGCCGGCAGCCTGCCATCCGGCGCGCTCAACGTCCGCACCTGAACTCCGGCGATAACTGCCGTCGCGCCAGCCTCATGTTGAATGATGTGGCATTCCTCGCCCAGAATCACCTCGCTTCCCCGTTCACACCAGGTAAACAGCGCAAGCTGGTTCCCGAAAGTCCCTGACGGCACGAACAGCGCCGCTTGCTTACCCAGCGTTTCCGCTCCCAAGCGTTCCAGTTCATTAACTGAAGGATCGTCTCCATAGACATCATCCCCAACCTCGGTCCTTGCCATAGCCTTGCGCATCGCCTCGGTGGGTTTTGTTACTGTATCACTGCGAATATCAATCATGCGAATAGTATAGTCCTTCATTCATTGATAGTATAGGGGGCTTAGTGAATAAGCTCATGATTCCCGGTCTTGTTTAACGTATTTTGAGGAACGAGTCTTATGAATTTATGAAACTGGTATCATTAGTTTCGGGTAAATTTTTCCTGCTGGTATGATTTGGCCTATTTTTTCATAATTTTTCAACCTTTGTAGGAGGGCTGGGATTTATATAGAAAATTTGTTTGTACTGCTGGAAGTGCGGGGAAAAGGTCTGGGGAAAAAGCTGCTCTTTTTTATCGCAAAAGTTGTGGTGGATATGTACCGAATTGGAAGAGAGAATTTATCATGCACCATGAATAATGCCCCAAACCCGTTAAGATAAAAAAGAGGCTCGGCTTTTTATTTTCACCGTCCTTTTTTTCGCTATAATTATGTCATACCATAGCTATTTCATTTTTAGTCCTCCTCCGAAAGTAAAAAGCTCATAAATATGCCATAATAAACAAACTCAGCGACCTCCTTTCCTATCGTTTCGGCAATGTCATTGAACGCATAACAAAAGCCGCGCGTCTGGCGTAGAGGATGCCGCCGTTTTGCAAGATTTTGGAAACAAACGCCGGATAATCGGCGGCGGCTGCGGGCTGTAATTCATTCAGGATGCCTATTTCCAAACCGGAAGCGTCCACGCCCGCAGCTTGCGCCGCCTCGCGTACCTTAAAGGCGGAAATGTTACGCGAAATATAAGCCTCCGACTTTGACAGCCGTGCGGCAATTTCCTTTTGCGTAAGTCCGCTTTTACACATTTTATAACTGCGGCTTTCCCTTTCCGGCGCGGTTAAATCGCTCAGCTGGAGATTTTTAACAAGCTGTATTGTGAGCTTATCGCCAGTTATCACAATGGAGTCAATGTTTTAAAATTTTCGCCCGCATCAACCAGCGATTGAAGCACGTGGCAGCGGCAGTGACCATCGACAAGCTCATATTTTTCTATGCCGTCCGCGTCCGGCTCCAGCGCCTTGACTAAAACAGGCTCAAGCTGGCCATTTTTCTTTATGTTTTTTACAAGCTCCGCAATATCCGAATAATCGATACTCACGTTGCCTGTATCAACGATTTGTGATAGCGCAATTTTCCTCAAACCAGTCATGACTATACCACTATCCGCAACATACTGGTAAGTGCGGGTATCACAAGTCCCAAGTGCCGCAGCTCCAAAAAAGATCGGCGCTGAGTCGCTGGCATTCGGCGCGGAGTGATTCGCCGCCGGCGCGGAGTCGCTCACTTTCGGCGCTGAGTGATTCACTTTCGGCGCGGAGCAACTCACTTTCGGCGCGGAGTCGCTCACTTTCGGCGCGGAGCAACTCGCCGGCGGCGCGGAGTCGCTCACTTTCGGCGCGGAGTGATTCGTTTCTGGCGCTGAGTCGCTCGCTTTCGGCGTGGAGTGATTCGCCGCCGGCGCGGAGTCGCTCGCTTTCGGCGCTGAGTGATTCACTTTCGGCGCGGAGCAACTCACTTTCGGCGCGGAGTCGCTGTCATTCGGCGCGGAGTGATTCACTTTCGGCGCTGAGTCGCTCACTTTCGGCGCGGAGTGATTCGCCGCCGGCGCGGAGTCGCTCGCTTTCGGCGCGGAGTCGCTGGCATTCGGCGCGGAGCAACTCGCCGCCGGCGCGGAGTCGCTGGCATTCGGCGCGGAGTGATTCGCCGCCGGCGCTGAGTCGCTCGCTTTCGGCGCGGAGTGATTCGCCGCCGGCGCTGAGTCGCTCACTTTCGGCGCGGAGTCGCTGGCATTTGGCGCGGAGTGATTCGTTTCTGGAAAGGTACACTCCGCGTGGTTGGCTATCTAGTGCGCTACATAGCCACAGACGAAGTCGCCTGCATGACCAGAACCACGGTGAAGCTCGACGGTGGCCTCATCCTGCCGGGAATGCCGGAACGCTTGGCAGGTTTAACGGCGCTTAAAACCAGCGGCGCCACCGTACCGCTCATGGCGCGACCATACTGCCCCCAAACCGCATTGACAAAGTTTACTGTGCGCCCTAATCGTCAGCAACTCCATGCCTAAAGAATGGTTCCTCACCCGCCCCGACCCAGACGGGAAGCCTTTGGCGAGTTGCTCCAAGCCGACGCCAGTCCTTACGATTGGCTGGGAACTGGCGAGACGTATCATGGGAGAGCTTGAGGTCGATATGCATCCCACGCATAGTCCATAGGCAAAAGGGCGTATCCAGCGACTTTGGGAGACCCTGCAAAGTCGTCTGCCGATAGAGAGTTCAAGCGGCATGGTATCACGACTATTGTGGCCGCTAATAAATTTCAGAAGTAATAATATATTTATTGTCAGACGCGGCATCATTTGTAAATGGGGCTTCATTGGTTATTGATGGTGGTGTAACAATTAAAGAATAAAAAGAGTGTCATAAATAGATTTTGGTACCACAATAACTGGTATTATAGCCGTCCGAGCAACGGCTCTGTCGTTCTGCGCCGCTGTTGTGTAGAGCATTGTTTTACCCGCGAAAGACCTTGCCTATGCGGGTGCGCACATGAAGGACTTATAAACAATGATGGGATAGCAGTGTAAACTGAAGTTTTGCCTGAAATGGCGTAAACTGACAATGCGTTTAGCACAACCCAAAGCCGGCTCGTTCCGGCAAGAATAACACCGGCTTTGGTTCCTTCTTTTCTTATTATATAAACCGCCCGTACAGGCAAGTCTCCAGTGTTAAAGCGAGAGCGGCTCTCCAAACAAAGTAAAATGATGCCTCAAAATTCTTTTGGCTTTTCATTCATGTGATTGTTTTATATTTCCAAGGCGGTGCGAGGAGGGAAACGCACAACAAGCGCATTAACTGACGTCGCAACAAGGCGCTCTGGCTCCGTACCCTTTCCACTCTTCAGCCATCTCTTCCTCCGGCGTTACTATCCACTCTTCCACTTCCAGCGTTCAGTCCGCCTCTATACGCTCCGCCTGTTCAGTGCCTTCACTACCGGAACTACACCTTCATACCACCGCTGATGGCCTTTCCGCATCAAGGTGTTGAGAAAGAAATGTCGCCATATCCGTCTCGGATTCATGGTTCGCTTTCCACATTGACGCTGGTATATCCCACACAGGTTTCGTCAATGAAACTCCGCATCGCTTCACGCCTGCTCCACGCGAAGCTTCGGCAACGAAACCTGTGTACCAATTCTTGTTTAGAAACTCGTCTTATCGGGGTCTTGAGAATAGCCCACGCACCCTTTGAGTCCCGCAATGAGTGTTACATCATCTTCGGAAAGCTCAAAATCAAACACTTCGGTGTTTTCTTTGATCCGCGCTGGGGTTACGGATTTCGGCAAGGGCAAAAATCCCATTTGCAGACTCCAGCGGATACAAATCCGGGCAATAGATACGCCGTATTTCCTTGAAAGTGTCTGCAACTCCGGCACTTCAAAGATTTTGCCAATCCCCAGCGGACTATAGGCCTCTAAAACCATGCCCTGATTCCTGCAATATGCCACAACCTCATCCTGCGTATCGCCCGGACAAAGCCTGATCTGGTTAACCATAGGCGCAACCGTAGCAGTCTTTAACAGCGCTTCAATATGGCGCTGACGAAAATTACTGACACCAATAGCCCGGATACGCTTTGCTTGATAAAGCTCCTCAAAGGCTTTCCAAGTACCGGCATTAGCTTCCTGCCAGTAACTACGGAAAGGCAAAGGATTAGGCCAATGTATTAAAAACAGGTCAAGGTAATCCATGTCCAGCTTTGACATCGTCTCCTCAAACGCAGCAAGGGTTCTTTCATAGCCATGCTCCGTGTTGGTCAACTTGGATGTGATAAATAGCTCATCCCGCCTTACCCCGCTTTCCTTGACTGCCCTGCCAACACTTGCCTCGTTGCCATAGCCCTGCGCTGTGTCAATATGCCGATATCCTGCGGCAATGGCGGCCCTTACCGAAGCTACGGCAACGTCTCCGTCTGGCGTCTGCCACGTCCCAAAACCAATACACGGAATGTGTACCCCGTTAGAAAGCTGATAGGTATCCGACAGTGAATTCATACTGTTTCTCCTTTTCATTGTATTATCTTTACCCAATATCTTAATGATGAAGAGTATAAAGATAATATAAAGTTTAACGTAAAGATTAAGTCAAGAGAAATCGCTACATTTTCTAACAACGCTTAAGCGATAGGCACAGGTGTACAGGGCGTCTACAACGGAATATTCCCGTGTTTTTTCGGTATGCCGCCGCTGATCTTCTTGCCCCGCAACACCTCAAAACCGCGCGCAATCTTCAACCTGCTCTCTTCAGGCGCAATGACTTCCGTGATATATCCCTTTTCAGCTGCGATTCGCGGCGTCATGTATTCTTCCTGATACTGCCGTAGCAAAGCCTTACGATACTCGCCGTCATGGGCAAGCAGTTCCTTTGAATAAAGAATCTGTATCGCCCCTTCAGCCCCCATCACCGCAATCTCCGCCTTGGGCCAAGCAAACACAAAATCAGCGCCCAGGTGCTTTGAACACATAGCAATGTACGCACCGCCATAAGCCTTCCGCGCAATCAGCGTAATCTTCGGCACAGTCGATTCCGCGTATGCGTAAATCAGCTTCGCACCATGACGGATAATTCCCTTTTTCTCCTCATCAGGACCAGGAACAAATCCGGGAATATCCACAATAGTCAGCAGCGGAATATTAAAAGCATCGCAGTAGCGGATAAAACGCGCCGCCTTATCACTGGCGTCAGAATCAGCGATACCCCCAAGAAATATCGGGTTATTGGCGATTATGCCCGTAAGCCAGCCCTTAATATACGCAAATCCAACAAGCATATTTGGGGCAAATTCAGCCTGCACCTCGAAAAAAGAATCATCGTCAACCAGAACATTAATAACAGAGCGAATATCATACCCTTGATTGGAACGTTCAGGCATCAGCTTGTTGAGCGTCGTCAGTTTCACCTCGCTAAACTCAAACGCCTTTTGAGACGGCTCTTCCCCGTTCCAGCGCGGAATATAATCAAGCAGACGCTGTACCATCTCGTAGCATCGTTTCTCGCTGTCAAGCCGGAAATGCGCCACCCCGCTTTTCTGCGCGTGTATGAGACTGCCGCCCAGTTCCTCATCGCTTATATCAATCGCCATCGCCGCCTTTACCACTCTTGAGCCGGTAATAAACATCAGCCCAATGCGGTCAATAACAAAAATAAAATCAGTTATTCCTGGCGAATATACCGCGCCGCCAGCACACGGCCCCGCAATGATGGAAATCTGCGGAATATAGCCCGAAGCACGCACATTCTGCGTAAACACATCGCCATAACCAGCAAGCGCGCTCACCCCTTCCTGAATACGCGCCCCGCCCGAATCGTTAATCCCAATGATCGGACAATGAATATCAATCGCCTGATTATACAACTCGGCAATTTTCCTGCCGTGCATATTTCCAAGGGTTCCTCCTTGCACCGTAAAATCCTGCGCATATACCGCAACTGGTTTCCCGTGTACAGTTCCAAACCCTGTTATAACCCCGTCGTAAGGAATTTCTTTCGCACCAGCCGGCTTAACCCCTGAATAGACCTCCAAAAACGAGCCTTCGTCGAGGAGCAGGTTAATCCGCTCGATAGCGTGAAGTTTCCCCTTCCGGTGTTGTTTTTCCAAATCATAATTAGCCATAGCCTGAATCTATACCGCGCCATCAGCCCTGTCAAGCGAAAAGGCCGCGCACTAGATTAAGCGGATGAAAAGGATATCACCAATTGAAACGAAGCCTTACGCTTCTTTATATTTTCTTGGTTTTTATTTTCACCCCAGATAGTTTTTATGTATATATACTCTAATTACACTCATTACCCTATCAACAGACTTCCCAAAGATATTACTGGACACCCACGCGCTCACCCAGCCTGCTCATTGAAACCAACACCACGTTCCTCATTGAAACCAACACCACGTTCCTCGTTGAAACCGGACCCCAGTTCCTCATTGAAACCAACACCACGTTCCTCGTTGAAACCGGACCCCAGTTCCTCATTGAAACCAACACC
>JAITIX010000144.1 GCA_031279205.1 Treponema sp.
GGTTACTTTGTGGACAGACCTTGCATTTGCTCCCGTTTTGTACCAAAACGGTGCGCAAAATGCCTGTTTTAAGGTAGTCTGTCCATAATGTGTCTACATTATGGACAGACTCTATTTATAACGGGCCATAATAGGGAAGAGTATACCACACTATTAGTGTTTTGTATATTTTTCCGACAGCCTCAACAGGTCTGTATACGCTTCGGGGCCTTGCGGCCGGACCCTCGGCCTCCGGCGAGTTTGTCGGTACTGCAAACACTACGTGTTTGCTCATTCGGGCCGCCATAGACGACGAAGCGTAAACAGGCCTGTTATGCGAAGTGTGCCCGTACTCCCATTTTTATATTTATACCATTATTCAACTGGTATGTAATCTATTTTTGATTCTTCATCCGTCCTTTCAATTTTAAATTGTACTGGTCTTAATCCATCATTACAACTACATATTGCCACACCGGGTACTCTTATCCAGTCTTTATAATAAAATAATTCCGTTCCATGTGCTAATGCAAAAACATATTGATATATTGCCTTCCATGCCTCATCACAAAATCCTTCTGGTCTTGCCCAATCAGCATAAAAAATTTGTCCATCTTTAAGAATTGGACATTTGCCTATACCTATTGCACCATATTCCTTCGTAAGTTCCTCGTCAAAATTCCTTTTCAAAACAGTGATTTTACATTTATTCATTTTAATTCTCCTTAAGATTTCATATTTTTTACACTATATCATGTTTCTATATTTGTCAATAAATCTTTTATATATTCGAAGAAACAAGCGGCAAAGCCGCTTTGCATAATATTTCGACCAATTTTAGGAGGCGCTTTGCATAACAAGGCTGTTTACGCTTGTACTGGTGAACGCTCCATTTTTAGACTCTTTCCGCATGAAAAATTCCTAAATGGGTCAAGTCTAGCCTTTAGGCGTGGAGAGTCATCAAGCTGAACAATCACACGCTATTCAACGCTTCTTCCAGAGCGCTGGCCAGCGTTTCCTGTGGAATCTCCTGAATATAGCCGAGTTCCCGTAGGTCATCGACTAGTGTACGTGCGGCGGTGATGTCGGCCAAAGCCTGTTTATGCACGGCAGTCCATGAAATGCGTACGCGATTCAGGCGCTCTTTAATCGCCTGAATCGCCACATCTGCGGCTTCGTGAGCAAAAAGCTCGATCTCGTCCATAGTGGCAATGATGTGTTCTGGTCCAAAGTGTTTTTTCTGTGAATACTCCGCGATGCTATGGGCGCAACGGATAGCCATGCTGTCGCTTATCTTACGGGCGCGAACCATGAGAGCGCCCTTCAATATACCCGGAAAGCAGAGCGAATTGTTAAGCTGATTCGGGAAGTCCCCGCGCCCTGTGGCAACGATGAAAGCACCGGCTTCCTTTGCCACTGATGGCCAAATCTCCGGCACGGGGTTGGCGCACGCAAACACAATAGCCCGATCCGCCATGCGCCGTACCCAATCCGGCTGTACAACATCAGGCCCAGGTCTGGACAGGGCTATGAGCGCGTCTGCGCCAGAAACAGCTTCTATAATAGAAGAAACTTTGCGCGGATTGGTCTTCTGACAGAGGTCCCACTTCCGGTATGCGTTTGGATCGCTCTGGATATCAGCCCGTCCAGTATGGAGAGCGCCCTTCCCGTCAAAGAGGATCAGGTTTTCGCCTTTTCCCCCATCAGCCATGATGAGGCTAGCCACTGTGGTATTCGCCGCGCCCACACCAAAAAGCACGATCTTCGCGTCGCCCATATCTTTTCCAGCCAGCTTCAGCGAGTTGATAAGCCCAGCCAGTATGATACAGGCCGTGCCTTGGGCATCATCATGCCATACCGGAATGTCGCAGACTTCCTTTAGCTCATCAAGCACCCTAAAACAGTTCGGTTGACTGATATCCTCAAGGTTAATTGCCCCAAAAGATGGCTGAATCATCTTTACAAAGTCGATGAGCTTCTGGGGATCGTGCTTGCCTTCAGCGTTCCGTGAGTCTACGCAGAGCGCGGTCGCGTCCACGCCACCGAGGTATTTCATAAGCATTGCCTTGCCTTCCATGACGCCAAGACCTCCGGCGGGCGTGCAGTCTCCATCGCCTAAGACTCGCGTAGAGTCAGAGACTACAGCCACAAGATTCCCTCGACTAGACAGGGCAAACGAAGCGTTGTTATCATCACGGATCGCGGTGGAAACACTCGACACGCCCGGCGTGTACCAGACATTGAGCCATTCAGGGCTAAAGATGCCGCACTTGGGAACCAACTGAATCTTCCCACCGTAAAAACGATGCGCTTCAAGTGAAAGCTTTTTGAAGAACAGGGTCTTGAAGCGCGCCTTCTGTTCATCGGTGAATCGCCCAGGTATAAGCTGATTAAGCTTGTTCAGCGAAGGATCAATATACATTGCATACTCCTTTTATATGATCGCCATAGGCGCGTACGGCAACACCGTGATTTGCGCCTTGTCTACGAAGCCCTGCCATGGCAGAACTTGTACTTTTTGCCACTACCACAAGGACACGGCTCGTTTCGCCCTACTTTGGGGCTGGAACGGACTATGGTTTTGGGAACAATGTCACCCTCATCATACAACCACTTGTCGTCCTGTTTCTTGAACCGCGCCTTTTCATAATGCACGTCCTTGAGGCCGTCGCGCTCATAAATAGCCTCAAACTCCACGCTCCCTTCGGTGTCAGACACCGCGCCCTTTTCCACCGAAAGTATCTTCAGCCCAAGCCATTGGGACTTTTCACTCCATTCCCTTGTCTGCTTGGGATCAATCGGGTTTTTGTTATCTTTGGTACACGTCTCAAGGATGTAGTCAACAGCATGTACCGTGTAAGCGGAATAACGACTCCGCATGAGCGCTTCAGCAGTGGGCGGCAGCCGCACCCCCGTGATATAGGGTTCACAGCATTCAGCGTAAGGGCGGCCTGAGCCGCATGGACAAGTGTTCATAGAACCTCCAGAAGCGCGGCTAGTTCCGCGCCAATCGTTTTTGCTTTAATATCTCGTTCCATCGCTTTTTTAAGCGACGGCGGAACCGGAACCTGACCGGCAAGCGGCTCCACAATTTTGGCGAATTTCGCGGGGTGCGCCGTGGCAAGCACCGCCAGCGGCCTCGGCTGGCGGTGAGGAAAGAGCTTATCCACAGCACGCCAACCCACCGCGCCATGTGGATCAAGGAAGTAGGCAGCTTTCTCGCGCACCTGCACCAGGGTCTCGCGGGTCTCATCATCGCTTACCCATACGCCGCGCACAACATCACGCAACTCTGTCAGCGACCAGTGGCTAATCATACGCTCAAAGTTACTGGGAGCGCCCACATCCATAGCGTTAGAAATCGTAACAAAAGAAGGACGCGCCTCGTAATACCCGCTTTCAATATAATCCGGCACGGTTTTGTTGATGTTGGTCGCCGCGATAAAGCCACGAATCGGGGCGCCCATGTTCATGGCATAAAGACCGGCGGTCAGATTCCCAAAGTTACCCGACGGTACTGAAAAGATAACACCCTTAGCGCTAGACGAAAACGCCTGTCCACCAGTTACCTTAGCCGTCCGCGGCGTGGCTTCCCCGTCATTGTCGCACAAGCCCGCGGCGACTTTACCAGCGGCGGCAGCGTAGTACACGGCCTGGGGAATCAGCCGCGCCACGTTGATTGAGTTAGCTGATGAAAGCGTAAACTGCTTCTTGAATTCCTTATTCCCAAAAGCTGCTTTCACAAGGCGCTGGCAATCGTCAAAGCTCCCTTCAACCGCGACTGCGGAGATATTGTCGCCAAGTCCAGCGATCTGACGTTCCTGCAAGGGTGAAACCCGCCCTTTGGGGTATAACACGGTAACGGAAATGCCTTCCACGCCATAAAAGCCGTCTGCCACAGCCCCGCCCGTGTCTCCTGACGTGGCAACCAGAATGTGGAGCGGCTTATCCTCTCCCCGCCGCAGGTAGGAAAAGGCACGCGCCATGAAACGCGCGCCAAAATCTTTGAACGCTGCGGTGGGTCCGTGGAAAAGCTCCAGCACCAGCCGGTCTCCCACCTGAATAAGCGGCGCGGAAAACGGATACGCGGTATGAACAAGGTCTTCCAGAACTGCGTCTGGTATCTCAGGAGTAACAAAGGGCTTAATGGTTTCAAAGGCAACCTCATGGAAACTCATATTGGCAAGCGATGTCACTATCGCCTTTCGGTACTGGGGTATTGTCTCAGGGATAAAGAGGCCGCCGTCGCGGGCAAGGCCGCTCAGAGCCGCCTGCCTGAAACTCAGGGTTTCCGCTTTGTTTCTTGTACTATAGTAACGCATGAGGCCACTCTAGCATAAAAACGATATTATGAGGAGGGGTCTCTGGCACCTGAAACTATAATGGCCGGGAATTTTCGCCGGTTTGGGATAGCAATGGCTCGCGAGGTGTAGCCGTAGCGGGCTAAAAACGCCGTCGCCCATACTTACATTCCTGCCCTGATAATCCTGCCGTCCTTGCGAGGCTGTAACTGCGGCTTTGCGGGTCTTAGCCGTGAACCTGCGGGTTGTAACCGTGGTTTTGTGGGCTGTAGCCGTAGACCTACAGGCTATGGCCGTGAACTTGTGGGCTAGGCAATCAGACACAAGGGCTAAAGCCCCAAACCTTCCAGCTACACTACCTCCCGCCATGCGCCCATAGCCTGAAGCGGTGTCAATCATCCCTGTGTTACATTTATTTGAATAAAGGGGGCGCTTTACTCCTCAACCCAAACATTGACAATTGAGCCAATATACAAACGGTGAACCGATTGTTTGAAATCTTCGTAATAGCTCTTTCTTATAGCCGCATCCAAAAGAGCGCTGTCCAGTTGTTCGCTGTAAATCTTTCGGCGCTCTATCATCAGGCGGCCTTCGGCAAATGCCGGATTGCCAAGTTCCGTGTATTCAACGGTGAGTCCGGCATCCTGTATTTT
>JAITIX010000150.1 GCA_031279205.1 Treponema sp.
ATTCGCTGCGGCGACCTGTTCGAGCGGGCGCTATACGCAAAAGACGTGCTTTCAGAGGAGGAACGCGCGGAGTTTGCCGTCTGTGTTGAAGAAATCACCACAAGTGTTAAGCCACTGGCTGCTGACTGAGCGTAAGAGTCTCTGTCAACAGCGCGCTTGACGCTGCGGACGCTGACACCCAGTAACGTCGAACTCTCGTGTAAGGACTGGTCGAGAGACGAAGAAAGGCATATAATCGGTTCTGAAAGTCTTACGGGAACGCAAAGTCCCTGTACGGATTTCCTACTTTACAATTGAGGAGCGGAATATGGGGAATAACGGCAGTTGGCTTTCCGCGTATTCAACAAAGTCAATGAAGTCCGGGCGGCATAGTTATGGAAAATTATTTAATTATAGCCGATGATTTTACCGGAGCAAACGACGCGGGGGTGCAACTGCGCCGGCGCGGTATTCCGGTAAGTGTGGTTTTTTCATTCGCTCTCATTACAGGCGAGGATTCCTGCGTTCTTGATACGGAATCCCGCGGGATTCCGGCAGAGGCTGCCCGTAGGAAGGTTGAGGCTGAAGTAAAAAACATTGATTTTGGAAAATTTGCCCATGTTATAAAAAAGATTGATTCAACCCTGCGCGGCAATGTGGGGCCGGAAACGAAGGCTCTGGACAACAAGTTTAGAGCAGAGCTTGTCATCTTCGCCCCTGCTTTACCCGATTTAGGTCGCATCACAGTAAATCGTATTCAGTATCTTAACCGAAAGCCTCTCATGCAGACCGAACTTATCCAAGACCCGAAAACACCGGTAAAAGAAGACAATATCCAAAAACTTCTTGCCGTATCTTTTTTGGATGAAAACGTTTTTCACATCGGAATAGACTCTATCCGAAACGGTAAAATCAATTTTGAAGGTTCCCGGATTTTTACCTGCGATGCTGAAAAAAATGTGGATTTACAGAAGATTATAAGTGCGGCGCTTGCAACAAAAAAACGCACGCTCTGGGTAGGAACAGCCGCAATGGTTGATAATCTTCTCAGCGTAAAGCGGGCAATTCCGCCAGCATTAGCTATGGTGGCAAGTTTAAGTTCTGTTACGAGGGGTCAAGTACACTATGCCGAAAAACAAGGTGTTTCGCTTGTAAAAACAGCACTTTACGACATTTTAGAGCAAAATATGTGTATTGAGGATATTGCAGTAAAGGCCGTGTCCTTTTTGCATGAGGGGCGAGATACTATTGTGCTTTCATCTTCAGCTTATAGCGTTGGAGAATACGAAAAGGCCGAGTCAGCGGCAAAACGGATGGGTTTTTCCAGAGAGCAGATGAGCGCTTTTGCCGAAAAAACGATGGGCTGTCTTTCGAGGCTCATCTTAAAAAAAGCAAGGATTTCTGGCCTTTTTCTTGCTGGTGGAGATACGGCTATGGCCTTTTTTGAAAAAGCCGGCGCGAAAGGTTCAAGCATCGTAACGGAAATTGCCTTGGGCATTCCACTTATGCGACTTCGCGGCGGCGTTCACGAAGGCTTAAAAGTGGTAACAAAAGCCGGCGCCTTCGGGAAAGAAGACGCAATTTTCTACGCCCTTCACAAACTGCGCGAAGTAGATACTCTTAATAAGGAGTTAAAATGAAACCGATACTTGGCATAACTATGGGTGATCCCTCTGGCTGCGGACCTGAAATTACCGTAAAGGCTTTTTTACATAGAGAGCTTTACGAAAAGTGCCGCCCCCTCGTCGTAGGAGACGCGGCAACAATAGAACGCGCTGCGCGCGAGGCTGCTAAAAATGACAGCATAAAAGTGCGTGGTGTAAGTTCTGTGAAAGATTGCAGGTTTGAGACAGGCACAATCGACGTATTTGATCTGCATAATGTAGAGCTTTCAAAACTTAAGATTGGCGAAGTTGATGCAATGAGCGGAGACGCCGCGTTCACATCCGTAAAAAAAGTGATTGAGCTTGCTCTTACAAAAGAAATTGATGCAACAATTACCAACCCGCTTAACAAAGAAGCGCTGAACGCGGCGGGACACCACTATGCAGGCCACACTGAAATTTACGCTGAGTTCTGCGAAACAAAAGACTGTTCGATGATGCTGGCTCACGGAAATCTCCGTGTGGTGCATGTTTCAACTCATGTCAGCCTTCGTGAAGCCTGCGAGCGCGTGAAAAAAGAGCGTGTCTTAAAAGTGATTGAACTTGCGGAACATATATGCAAAAGTCTCGGTATAAAAAATCCAGAAATTGGCGTCGCTGGACTTAATCCGCACGCAGGGGAACATGGTATGTTTGGCTGCGAGGAAATCGAAGAAATTATCCCGGCCATTAGCGCTGCAAAAATAAAGGGAATAAACGTGGAAGGGCCTGTTCCACCCGACACGCTTTTCCCAAAGGCGCGCGGCGGAATGTTCGACATTGTGGTTGCTATGTACCACGACCAGGGCCACATCCCGCTTAAACTGCTGGGCTTTCAGTACGACAAAAATGCAGGTGGATGGCAGGCGGTGGATGGCGTAAACATCACGCTGGGCTTGCCTATCATCCGAAGCTCTGTTGACCATGGCACTGCCTTCGACCGCGCATGGCAGGGCAGTGCAAACGAATCAAGCCTTCTAAGCGCTATTGAGTATGGAGCGCTCCTCGCCAAAATATAGATGCTATATTTTTTAACATTTCACCGCGCCGGTAGCATTTGTTTTTACTATTTGTTACAATAAACAAACGAATATAGAAGGAGTTCTGATAATGTCTATCACTTTTGACAAAGAAACGCAACAGTTCCATCTGCATAACGGAGGATTTAGTTATATCGTCCAGATACTGGGGAACGGGTACATCGGGCAGGTGTACTGTGGCGCGGCGCTCAGTCCAGCGCGGGCGTATCCGTTGTTGAGCCTTCCGTTTAAGGGGTTTGCCAACGCGCCCAATATCGCCCGCTTTGAGTATCCCGCTTACGGGAATGGTGATTACAAGACGCCGGCGCTGGCAGTCGTGTTCAGCGACGGGTCGGGCGTGATCGAGCCGGTGTATAAGACGCACCGCATAACCAAGGGCAAGGGCGGCATTGCTGGTTTGCCGGCAACTTATACCGAGCAGGATGACGAGGCGGAAACGCTGGAGCTCGACCTTGAAGACGCGCCGTCTGGTTTGAAGATCACCCTGTACTACACCATATTCACGGCGTATAACTGCGTCGCCCGCCATGCGCGTATCGTCAATGCCGGCGCTCACAAGCTGACGCTCACAAGCGCCATGAGCCTCTGCCTGGACCTCGGCGACGCGGACTGGAACCTCTTCACCTTCACTGGCATGTGGGCGCGTGAGTTCCACTGTACCGACCAGCGTCTGAGGTCAGGAACTCAGGGCGTGGAAAGCACTCGCGGCATCTCCGGCCATCAACAGAATCCGTTTCTTATTTTGAAACGCCCCAACGCCGATGACTTTTCCGGTGAAGCCCTGGGATTCAGCCTTATCTATTCAGGTAACTTTTATGCGGGTGTTGAGGTTGATTCTTTCGACCTGTCGCGGGTGCGGCTCGGCATTAACCCCAATACCTTTTCGTGGGAACTGACTACGGGCGCGGTGTTTGACACGCCGGAAGCAGTGTTGGCATATTCAGGCCAAGGGCTGAATCATTTGTCCCAGCAGTTCCATGGCCTCTACCGGAACCGGCTTGCCAGCGGCGTGTGGCGCGATAAGGAACGACCAGTTCTGCTCAACAACTGGGAAGGTACTTACTTTAACTTTACCGAGAAGAAGCTGCTGGAAATGGCGGCTATTGCCAAAGACCTTGGGATTGAGTTGTTTGTTCTTGACGACGGCTGGTTTGGCAAGCGCGATGATGACCGCACGTCGCTTGGCGACTGGTTCCCTGATACGCGGAAACTGCCAGAGGGCATCAGCGGTCTTGCCCAAAAAATCACGTCGCTTGGCATCAAGTTTGGTTTATGGATAGAGCCGGAGATGATCAGCGAGAAGAGCAAGCTCTTTGAGGCGCACCCGGACTGGGCTGTTGGCATTGATGGCCGCGTCAGAACCGAGCAGCGCCAGCAGTATGTCCTTGATATGAGCCGTTCTGAAATCATTGACTACCTCTTCGATACCCTTTCAAAGGTAATCGCCAGCGCTCCCATCTCCTACATCAAGTGGGATATGAACCGCTCCCTCACCGAGCCGTTCAGTCGCGCGCTTCCGCCGGAGCGTCAGGGCGAGTTCTTTCACCGCTACTGCCTGGGCGTATATACCCTGTACCAGCGTTTCGTCAAAGCCTTCCCGGACATCCTCTTCGAGTCCTGTTGCGGCGGCGGTGGTCGTTTTGATGCGGGCATACTGGGTTTCGCGCCCCAGGGCTGGCTCTCGGACGACACCGACGCGGTACAGCGCCTGTCGATACAGACCGGCGCTTCGTTTGCATACCCGCTCAGTTCCTTTGGCGCGCATGTTTCGGCAGTACCGAATCACCAGACCGCCCGAAGCACACCGCTCTCTTTCCGCGCTATGACTGCATTTTTCGGCGTGCTGGGCTTTGAGCTGGACCCGGCGAAGCTCACAGTGGAGGAAAAGGCTGAACTTGTCCAGTACATTTCCTTCTATAAACAGCACCGTTCCCTGTTCCAGCGCGGTCGTTTTTCACGCCTTCACAGTCCCGCGTCGCATATATACGCCGCGTGGCAAGTCGTTACTGAAGACCGCAGTCAAGCCATTGTCGGCTTTTACAAACTGCTTACCCAGCCTGCGAAACAGCCCCTGCGTCTTTTGTTAAAAGACCTCGACCCCAGCGCCATCTACGAGGTATCGCTCTGGGAAGACGGCGGCTTTGACGCGATGGACAAGCAGGCTAACTGCGGACAGCGTGGCGGCGATGAACTGATGCGTGGCGGTCTCCTGCTAGACATCGCGTTTGGTAGCCGCACCGGAGACTTCCACTCAGAACTTTTCCTGCTCAGGAAGCTCTGAGCAGGAAAAGTTCTGACACCCGCACCATGTCTCTCACCCACACGCTCACGTCTCTGACACCCATACCACGTCTCTGCCTCGTATATATACAAAGTATGCTTGCTAAAGACAAAGCGGGCGAGAAGCACTACCATCGAATCATGAAACAGAAACAAGTCATTCCCGCCAGTTCTGAGTGGCGGGACTTAAGTATCAAGGATTTTCGGGGTTCACCGTCGGAACGTATTGGGCGGGAGTGGATGCTCATCACCGTAGGCGATACGAGCAAAGACAAGAGTGGCTGGAACACCATGACCGCCTCTTGGGGCGGCCTTGGGGTGTTGTGGAGTCGAGACGTGGCTTTCATAGTGATTCGGCCTTCCCGCCGTACCTACGAGTTTGCCAATGCCAATTCGCTCTTCACGCTTTCGTTCTTCCCCGCTGCGTGCCGTAAGGTACTCAACATCTGTGGAAGCGAATCAGGTAGGGATATAGACAAGGCAACTAAAGCTGGCCTTACCCCTATTGTCTTTGATAATGGCGCCGTGGGTTTCAGCGAAGCATCCGAAATACTTATCTGTAAAAAGCTGTATACCCACGACCTTGATCCGTCCCATTTTCTTGACCCCAGCATAGAG
The DNA here is from genome assembly GCA_031279205.1 of Treponema sp. Classification (GTDB taxonomy): domain Bacteria; phylum Spirochaetota; class Spirochaetia; order Treponematales; family Breznakiellaceae; genus JAIRMT01. The sequence goes on from JAITIX010000150.1 coordinate 5,561, forward strand.
GAATCCTATCATGGCACTGACTATCACCGTTTGTTCATCGGAGAAGTCCTTACGGTGAAGGCACCCTGATTTTGGTATGCCGGCGCACTGCTCCCCCGTGATAAGGCTTCGGGGGACACAGTGCGTAAGACTCAAGCCCTGTCGCCTTTTGAAAGAATCAGCGCGTTATATGGGGGCAGAGCGAGCCTGCCGGTTTCTCCGCTTTCTAGCATCTGTTCATGATTAGTGAAATTCAGCAGGAAAAGGTAATCCTTTTCACCGTCGCTCCTGACTTGGGCGCTAACCCCTTTGGGCAATGCACCGGCAAAGGCAGACTGGATACCCGCTTCTTCGATGATCTTCCGGTAAAAGTCAGCCAGAAAATCCGCTCCAGTGCGGGCTGCGATGAAATACGCCTTTCCCGCGCCGTAGCGGTTTACTGTTAACGCGGGTGTTCCGGCGTAAAAATCGCCGCCGTAGTGTCCCAGAGCCTCCGCGCCTTTCAGGTGAATGAGTTCGCACAAATCAAAAGCAGCGTAAGTCTTTCCCTGCCACTCAATGCTGTTGCGCTCGCCTGGGAAAAGGGCGTCTATTTCCTCACACCAGACACCCAGCAGGTCTTTCAGTGGGCCGGGGAAGCCGTCCATAAAGGCAAGGGTGCTTTCGTTCACATAGCCGGTAATATAGGTGGCGACAAAGGTTCCACCTTGTTTGACAAAGGCTTTAATCTGTTCCACCACTCCTTCGCGGAGCATGTAGAGCATGGGGGCGATCAGGACAGCGTACTTATCAAAACTCTGGCGTGAATCAATGATGTCCACCGGAATACCCCGTTTCCAGAATTCCCGGTAATGCTTGAATACTGTTTCTTGGTAATTTGTTTTATCCTGCAAGAAACCTTTTGCGTCTTCCAGCGCCCAGCCTATCTGGTAATCATGTACCAGCGCTATTTTTGCCGGTGTATCAGTACCGATAATGCCGTCAAGTTTTTCCAGCCGTTCTCCCACAGCGGCGATGTCGCGGAATACGCGGGTGTTTTCGCTGCCTTCGTGATCGACCACCGCGCCATGAAACTGTTCCGAACCGCCCCGGCCTTTGCGGAATTGGAAATACTGCACTGTATCCGCGCCGTGAGCCACAGCCTGCATACACTGGAGCATGTGAAGCCCAGGACGATGCAGCTTCGCTACAGGTCGCCAATTCTGCGCCGAAGGGCAGGACTCCATCAGCACAAAAGGCTTCCGTTTAAGCCCCCGCATAAGATCGTGGTGATAAGAGGCTTTTGCTCCTACCTCAATATCTTCGTCTCTGCCAGTCCACTGCGGATAGGAATCCCATGAAATCACATCCATGACTTCCGCGAGCCTGGCATAGTCAATCCCGGTATAAGCGGCCATCAGGTTAGTAGTGCAGGGAATATCCGGCGTGAACTCTTTGAGCGGCGCTATTTCATTCAGATAAAAATCGCGGTGCTGTTCAGTGGTAAAGCGCCGCCAATCCAACTTAAGCGCGTTGTGGGTGGAATGTCCCAGTGGGCTTGGGCTTTCAATCTGCTCCCAGTCAGTAAAGGTGTTGCTCCAGAAACGGTTCCACCAAGCCCGATTCAGCGCGTCCAGAGTCTTATACCTGTCTTTGAGGTAGGCACGGAACCGCTCCTGACACAGTGGGCAATGACATTCCCCGCTGAACTCGTTGGAAATATGCCACAGTCCCAGCGCGGGATGATCCTTGTAGCGTTTTGCCAGCGCCATGTTGATGGCGCGGGTTTTTTCCCGGTACACCGGCGACGACATACAGTGGTTGTGCCGCCCTCCGTGTATGTTATGCTGACGCGCCGCGTTGACCCGCAGCACTTCCGGGTACTTTTTGCTCATCCACGGCGGACGCGCGCCAGAGGGAGTGGCGAGAACAGCGACCATCTTGTTTTCGGCCAGCATATCCATCACCTCGTCCAGCCAGTCGAGGCGATAAACGCCTTCTTCCGGTTCCAGCGTGGACCATGAGAAAATGCCCACGGACAGGGAATTGATATGCGCCAGTTTTGCAAGCCGCATATCCTCTTTCCAAATCGTGTCTTTCCAGTCAAGCCACTGTTCGGGGTTGTAATCGCCGCCATGCAGAAAGCGTGGAAAGTTCTTGATGATTGGTGGATACTTCATACTTTTATTTCTCCTTCATTTTGGTAAATGGAAATTTTGTTTCCAGATATTCTTTGATGTTTTCAGGGAACACCGGCATGGAAACCTTTTTCTTCCCATGACCGGTAAACTGTTTCTATAATCCAGCCAACAAAGGCCATTGCGGAAAAGTATAATAAATAATTAAGCAGCTTAGTGAGTATAAACATATCTATGGTTTTCCTCTCCACAAAATTCCATAAGCGCCCGTGTCTTGAGGTTTTCTTCCCCGTTGTTCAGGACGATATACCGGTTCCCGCCGCTGCTAATGATTTCAGGGTACAGAAGGTCACCATACTTGGCAGACATGAGGTATTCCATTTCCAACTTGGGATCGATCTTCATGGAGGCAGGGATTTCGGGGGGCAGCTTTTCCGGGCGGCCGGTTTCCAGATTCACGAAAGCGCCTATGCTCCAGCTTTCAATGCAGGATTCACCCGCTTCATCGTAGATCACGGTGTTCCGGTAACCCATGAAAGACTTCATCTCCCAAATCCATGTTTCCGTACAGAGTTTTTCCGCGCCGTATACCAACCTGCCGGAAGACCAGCATCTGGGCTATGTTGCTTTCCTTAAAGAATTTTTCCGCCTTTGGCTCGGATTTCCACCATATTTGGGAACAATCCTGCACCATACCAATGGCAGAAACCAGTTTGAGCCGCCCTTGTGCATCGGTATGACTGGCATAGACCCGCGTTTCTAATCGGTACATATTATCTTTTCGCAATCGTCCCCAGCGTTTCTAAAATCATATCTTTGATTTTAGGGATTTCTTCGTTTCTCATTAATTGTCCCAGCCTCCCTAGTATTGCAACTATAAACCCTCTTCAATTTTTAGTCAATTCGCCGTACCGATAGCCCTTATACCCAAAGGCAAAAGGGGGAAGTCTCCCCTTTGCTCCAGACCGCCTCCGGCTTTTCCTCTTCCCCCTCTGCGGGACTCTACCCCGCAACGCCCCGCCGTGGGTTTAAGGCAAACCGTATGGATTCACCCATCCCCAAACCCTTCCACCCAGTTCCGCTACTCCACTTTTTCAGACGCAGGCGTTTGCGGCGTCATGCCGAAGGTCCATTCTTTGGGTTTGAAGCCTTTGGGAACCGAAATTGTCATCGTATCGCCGGATTGTTCGATGAGGTAAAACCCTGCCTTGAGCGCTGCTTTGCGCGCGTCAGTGGCAAGCACCGCACCGCCTACCGCACCAAGCCAGACCCGCCGGTCTCCATGCTCGTCAGCATAGGCGCGGAGTATGTTCATGCGCTCAATGTGGTCTTGCACATGGCTAGCCAGCAGCTTGCTTTTCGCCTCAACCGCCATGACTACACCACTGTTCTCAAGCAGCACGTCAACTTCCGCAAGCTCCTGATGATTGCTGTCATAGTATTTACGATTGGGGCTGGCTATCCGGAAATCAAAGTTCAGGGCGTTGAACTTTTCGATGAGATTGGGCGCAATCAGGCGCTCCACGATCTCGCCCATACGGAGTCCCAGATCGCCAAGCGTTTTATTGGTTCTTTTCCACAGTTCATCCATCCGCTTGTCGGTCTCCTTCATCTGCGCGGCAGTCTCCTTCACCTGCCTGTCGGTTTCTTTCATCTGCACAGCAGTCTCCTTCTGCTTTTCACCGACCTCTCTAATCAAAGCCCAGACTTCCTCGAATGTGGGCGCTTTCCGTTCTTCCTGTAATGCTGCCACTGGCATATTATCCTCCTCTATTTAGTCTAGCATAACTTAGGTTTCTTAATACGGGTCAAGTTAGCCTATGATGAGCCTTCACTCCTTGCAGAGTGAAGGCTCACATCAGTGTTATCCCTAGCCATTTTAGTCTTATGACTGAAAATTATACTGTGTTTGTATGTTCGTTTCAATCTACACGTCCCCGCAACGGAGCGCTAATCGTCATATTGCCTCCACAGCCTTCGATAGAAAGAGGACTATATATCATAAAAGGAGGACTATATGCCGCATAAGGAGGACTATATGCTGCATAAAGAGGACTATATGCAACGTGGGTTTGACGTAAACAAAACGCACCGGTCATCAGCACTGGATCAGCGCTGGATAGGGTGCTTGTTCTAACTAAGGAGAGTTCGACGTTTTGGAAACCGAGGTTTTTCAGTCTAATCCGAGGTTCGGAACGTGCCGACAATACGCTTCCCGCATTACGGAGAAAGCCGCAATACCCCGCCGTTCTGCGGCACACGCGTTCTGCGGCGGGGATACTTCATTCAGGCTACGTTCAGCGCTACTTGCTTGCGGCGTACAGTTTTTCCCACTCCGCCTTCATGTCAGACCAGTTTGCCCGTGTTTCCAGCATCTGGAGGAATTCCTTGTACATTGCCTCACATTCTGCCGGAGTCTTTGCCATGATCATCTTGGCGGTGTATTCATCCCGCACCTGATTCAGGGTCGGAAGGTTATTGGCAATCACACCGTCAAGCGGCGCCTGCACTAGGTCCATGTTGTTGATTGTTCGGTGGTTCACAATGTTCTGCCCTATGTAGTTGCAGTATTCAGGAGTAAGAAAATTCCCTGCGGCAAGATTACTCACGGCCTGAGTGAACCATGGATACCAGTCTTTAGCATAGGTGGCAACCTGCCATATCTGCGGTGAAACTCTGGCGGAACGAACCGCATCACCGGAAGAACGATCTTTTTCATATTCGGGATCAAACTGCCAGAGCTTCCTCGCGGCGTCGGTGAACCACCATGTGGTTCCTTCAGGTCCGTTTTCCGCTTCGTGCTGCCGGTAATAAATCGGCTCCAATGCCCACTCAAGCCAGTTTACCACTGCGTTTAAATGTTTCGTATCCTTATTTATAAATATATCATAACTGGGATAAGGATTTATATAGTTGATAGCCTGTTTGGGTTTATTCGGAACTTTGGGGGACTGGAAAGGATTCATATACCACTTTGCGGGATTATCCTCTGGCCCGTTCATGTCTTTCCAGTAATCCCATGTTCCTTGACCGGCATGACCAACATAGGCTGCAAATTGACCGCTTTCAAGTTTTTCCTGAAAACGTTCAGGGTTTTGGGTAGCAACCTCAACATCAATAAGTCCCTCAGTATACATCTGGTTCATCCATTTGTATGCCTCAAGGTAATTGGGATTGTCAAAGGCAAAAACATGCTTTCCATCTATTTCCATAACTCCCGGCATACCGCTGACACCGCCCGCCATATCCACGCCAAACATGGCGGCGATGATGCTTTCCTGATGAGACCCCTGATCATTGTCTCCCATGATGAAACTCAGGGGAATCATGGGATTGCCCGCTGAGTTTCTCAGGGCTTTAAATTTACGCAGCGCTGCCTCAAAGCCCGCTAATGTGGATATATCCTGTTCGGTAACGCCTGCCTGTTGCATCAGATCTTTCCGAATCCAAAAAGCGCTCAATGTCCATCCGGGGAAAGGATCGTCTGGATTTATGGAATAGCGGGATGGAATCACATAACTTTTCCCATCTGATTCAATCACGTAATTTTTTATTTTTTGCGGGATATTGGGAATGGTTTTTAGGGTAGTGCTGGAAAAAAAGGAAGAAACTTCCATTACCTTCCCCGACTGTATGAGCGCAGACCTGATTACTGTGTCCCTGTTCAAAACCAGTACGTCCGCGAGTTGCTCGCCACTGGCAAGCATCAGGTTAACGGCGGTCTGCACATCATCGGATTGAATGCCCTTGACCTTGAAATTAATGCCTGTTTTTTCCCGAAGAGCCTTCTGCATGGTTGTATCATCGGGAGACATTACGACCTGTCCCAAAAAAATGGTAAACTGATCCTTCAGTTCTCCGCCCTGACTCACCGGCACGGCGTAACCCTGTGGGGTTACGCCGCTGCTTGTGCTTGTAGTGGCGCCTCTGCTTTGACTGCCGCCGCTTGCGAAAACCGCGGCTGGCGCAAACGCCATTACCAGTGAAAGCGCTAATAGTACGCTTGTCCACGTTCTTTTCATCTCTTTCCTCCAAAAAAATTGTCTATTTACAAACCACTGCGCCAAAGTCGCCGTGGTAAAATAGCCTTTGCATCAGCCTTTAATTGAACCAACCAACATGCCTTTCACAAAGTAGCGCTGTAAAAAGGGATACACGCAAAGCACCGGCAAGGTGCCAACCATGACTGCCGCTGTTTTAAGGGATTTTAAGGTCATGTCGGCGACCTGACTGGCGCGGAAAACTGCCTCGCTGTTTCCCTGTTGAGTGCCAGTGATAGTTCCCAAAGAATCGGCCATAAGCATCCGCTGCAAATAGGTTTGTACTGGAATAAGTTTGATGTTGTTCACAAAGAACGCGCCGGTGAACCAGTCGTTCCAATGTCCCACCGCGGTAAACAGGGCGATGGCCGCGATGGATGGCATGGCGACAGGCACGATTATCTTCCATAGCACGACAAGCTCATTAGCGCCGTCAAGGATGGCTGATTCCCGCAGGCTTTCTGGAATGCCCATGAAAAACTTCATCAATACAAACATATTCCAGATGCTGAAAAGGCTGGGGATAACATAGACCCAAAAGGTATTAACCAGGCGCATGTTTGCGAGCTGGATATAGTAAGGCACAAGCCCGCCGCTGAAGAGCATGGGTATGAGCAGGTAAAACATGATTCCCTTCCGCCCGGGCAGATTGCGGAAAGAAACGGCATAGGCGGTTACGCTGGTAACGATCAGCCCCAGAATAGTTCCCAATACGGTTCTTCCTACGCTAATCATATATGCGCTCTGCATGGTGCCGTTATTTAGGACGTATTGATAGTTGAAGAGTGTGAACTTACGGGGGAAAAGATAAATGCCGCCCTGAACTGCGTCCGTTCCTTCGTTTAAGGAATATGCCAGCACGTAGATAAAGGGATAGAGGGTTATGGCGCACAGTAAAACCATAAAAAGGCTATTGCACACAATAAACACTTGTTCTGGCAAAGATTTACGCATCACAACTTCCTACCACAAGCCGTCGCCGGAAAGTTTGTTTGCGGCTTTGTTCGACACCACAACCAGAAACAAAGCCACGAGAGAGTTCACCAGACCAACCGCTGTTGACATACTGTAACGTCCCTGCCTAAGCCCATTGTTCAGGATATAAATATCAAGCACATTGGAAACTGGTAAGTTCACGTTATTTTGCAGAGGGTATATCTGATCCATTCCTGCGTTGAGAAGGCTGGGCATGGCGAGAATCAGCATCAGCACCACTGTAGGAATTATGCAGGGCATGGTGATATGCCAGACTTGGGCAAAGCGATTTGCCCCATCAATAGTGGCAGCCTCGTACATTTCAGGGTCTATGCCGGTTATCGCCGCCAGGTAGACAATGGTTCCCCAGCCTATGGTCTTCCATACGTTTGAGATGACAATGATAGGTACAAAAAGGTCAACCCGTCCCATGAAAAAAATGGATTTGCCACCAAAACGCATGAAAAACTGGTTCAAGAGTCCTGTGTTAGGGGCGAGAAAGGCGTCTATCAGATAGGCGACCACAACCCATGAAATAAAATGGGGCAGATAAGTAACTGATTGTACAAGCCGCTTAAACGTAACGCTGCGGATTTCGTTGATGAGCAGGGCGAGGATGATAGGCGCCGGGAAGCCGAACACGAAGCGGCTGACCGATATAACCAGCGTATTCTTAAGAACCCGCCAGAACTCTGGATCAAGAAAAAACCGGAAGTTGTCCAAACCCACCCAGCGGGCGTTCCAGATCGTGTTTCCAATACGGTAATTACGGAAGGCAATCTGTACACCTGCCATGGGCATATAGGAAAAGAGGAGAAGGCAAACAACCCCGGGCAGGAGCATGGCGTATTGCCACCGGAATTTGACAAGGTTCGTGGTAATGCCGGCAATGCGCGAAGGGCGCTTCCCCAAACCGGCTGGTTTTATCTTTTGCATGACGATTCAGCTTACCATGCAACTCGCTCTCTGTATGTCACAACTCGCTCTCTGTGTGTCATATTTTTCTATGACATCTATCATAATCTAAC
>JAITIX010000066.1 GCA_031279205.1 Treponema sp.
ACCGATTGGTTTCCTTGTTAGGAGCCGATCCGTTCCTGTATTAGGAACCGATTGGTTTCCTTGTTAGGAGCCGATCCGTTCCTGTATTAGGAACCGATTGGTTTCCTTGTTAGGAGCCAACGGGTTCCTAATAGGGGAGTGCAGCGGTTCCGAGGCGGGAAGGAGACAAGCCTGTCCTTGTTTCTTAACTTGTTTACAGTGGTTTGATTAAGAAAAAAGCGAAAGGAGTATTATCTATGCGTAAGGCGTTTGCCTTTGTTTTTCTTGCGGTGTTCTGTATGGCGCCGCTTATGGCCCAGAATGGGGATGCGGAAGCGCCGAGTGAAGAACCGCCCAGTGGGTCAGATTGGGTGGAGTTCATCCCCACGCTGTATTCCAAAGGGGATCAGACGGTCAACATTAGCGTTGGGGTGATCTTTCCGACGTTTTTTGTGGGCGCTAATGGGAGGCTTGAGAACAACTTCAAGCCGAAAATTGGCGGCGGCGGCGCGATTAGCTATACCTACTTCTTTTCCCCGCACTGGTACATTGGCGGGGAAGCGGGCTGGATGTTTGCCTTTACCTTGGGAGAGAATGTGTTCTCTATCGCGCCCTTTGGGGTTCGGTTCGGCTATCAGTTTATCGCGTGGCGTTTTGAGTTCCCGCTGGGCATTATGATTGGCGGCGCGGGTCAGAAGTATCTCAACGAGGAAGACTACTTAGGGCTTATTGTAAAGCCTTCGGCAGCGGTGTTCTTTCGAGCGACTCTCAGCTTCTCGTTTGGCATCAACGCGGAATGGTGGTGGGTTCCCCAATGGCCAGCGACGGGCTGGGATAAGCGTGTTGATGGGCATTTTATGCAACTGACCCTGTCTATGCGGTATCACTTTTAAGAGCAAGAGGTATGATATGATAAAAAAACGATTCGCGTTGCTATCAGCGCTTGGATTACTGTTGTTTTCCTGTAAACAGTCCGCTATCTTTTACGAGATTTCCCTTGAGGTGGAGGCAATAGAGCCTCAGATTAAGGGATCGCCCACGAATATCGTGCAGCAAGGCGATTCGCTCTATGTTGCCAGCAGGTTTGGAAGTGCGATCTACGAGTATAAGGACTCGGAGTGGGTTCCTCTGTCCCCATCCCCAGGGAACATTATTGAGCTTGCGGCAACGAAGGGCGCGCTATACGCATTGACCGGAACGCCGGGTTCACTGGACTTGCAGAAGTTCTCTATAGATTCCAAGACATGGACTTCTATTGGTACAAAGGGCTACAACGTGCAGTCCATCTATGGGGCTGAGGATTATCTGTTTGCCGGAGCCATAGCCGATCACTCGACCAATCCACCTACCTGTTCGATTCTGTATGTTGAGGATGACGGGGCGAGTGAGTTGACTTCCTTGGCGTCAAAGACCAGCCTTCTCAAGGGCGCAGTTTATGATGGAACCATGTACTACCTTGCCACCTTTGGCAGTGGTATCCTTCCCTTTACGGAGCCTTTATCCGACCCGCTGGCGCAACAAAAGGTGGCAGACCCTGACCATAATAATATCGTGGGAATCATCAAGGTGGGCGATAAAATTGTGGCGGTCAGCAGAGACGGTTATATCCTATATGGCGCCCCCACCTTTGTCGCGGTAAAGGCGTTGGACAGCTACTTTACTGGCGCGCTCGCCACTTGGAAGCCAGAGCCAAAGGCTGCTTCGCCGCGCCTGCTCCTGCTGGGGATTCAGGGGGAGGGCAGCACTTCCACGACTCATGGTTATCGGGAAATTCTGCTCAATGAGGATGGAACATTAAATCCTGACGCTATGTCGCTGAAAGAGTCGGGTAAAAACGAGATTTCAAGTGTGAAGGATTATGATGACGAGCGTAATGGTTATGAGCAGTATGTCGTAACCATTGGGAGACACCCGCTTTCTTCTATTATACAAGCGCCTGATGGCATCCTCTTTGCCACGACCACTAAAGACGGCCTTTGGTCGTACAGGGAGCGCAACGGGAAGCCTGTCTGGAATGCCGAGGATTGAGCGAGCTTTTTAACGTTGAGGGAACTGAGCGGCCTCTTGCCGACCGTATGAGGCCCAGAACCCTTGACGACATCATTGGGCAGGATCACATTGTCGGAACCGGACGCCTTCTCAGACGGGCGATTCAGGCTGATCGGCTTTCGTCGCTCATATTCTACGGCCCGCCCGGAACTGGCAAGACCAGCCTTGCGCGGGTCATTGCCAACACCACAAAAAGCGCCTTTGAAAGCCTCAACGCGGTACTTACTGGTATCAAAGACATCCGTGAGGTGATTGAACGCGCTGATGAACGGCGGCGCTTTCACGACAAGCGCAGCATACTGTTTGTTGATGAGGTACACCGCTGGAACAAGGCGCAGCAGGACGCGCTCCTTCCTTGGGTGGAAAATGGCGTCGTGATCCTGATTGGCGCCACTACTGAAAACCCTTTTTTTGAGGTAAACCGTGCTCTGGTCAGCCGCAGTCGCATCTTTCAGCTTAAGTCACTCAGCTCTGACGCGCTTTGGCAGACTGCGCTTCGGGCGCTTGCGGATAGTGAGCGTGGGTATGGGAAGTGGCGTGTGAGTTTTGAGGAGGGTGCCTTGGAACATCTGGTAGAGGTGGCGGGCGGGGATGCGCGGAGTCTGCTCAACGCGCTGGAGTTGGCGGTTGAGACAACGCCGAGCGGCGCTCAACGTTGGCCACCGCCTGCAGGCGCGGATATCCGCGTATCGCTTGAGGCAGCCGAGGAGAGCATACAGCGTCGTGCCGTGTTGTATGATCGGGACGGGGACTATCACTTCGACACGATCAGCGCCTTTATCAAAAGCGTGCGGGGGAGTGATCCAGATGCGGCTCTGTACTGGCTTGCGAAGATGCTTCGCGCTGGCGAAGACCCGTCGTTTATTTTCAGGCGCATGATCATTCTCGCCAGTGAAGACGTGGGTCTTGCCGACCCACAGGCGCTTGGGGTTGTCATTTCCTGCGCGGAGTCGTTTGACCGCATTGGGTTTCCTGAAGGCAACTTCCCGCTGGCTCACGCCTGTCTCTATCTTGCCACTGCGCCCAAGTCAAACACAACGCTTTCGTTTTTTGACGCTCTAGCTGAAGTAGACAAAGAGGATGCTGAGGTTCCTAAGCACCTGCGCGATGCGAGCCGGGATCGTGAGAGCTTTGGGCATGGAGAGGGCTATGTGTATCCTCATGCCTATCGGGAACATTGGACTGCCCAGCAGTATCTTCCCACCGCGTTACAGGGGAAGACGTTTTATATGCCGTCGAGTGTGGGTTATGAGGGGCGCATCAGGGACGAGACGCTTCGCAAGCGTGAGATTCAGGCGGTGGTTGCTATGGCTGATCGGTCTGACGAGCTTGACAGCCTTACTTGGTCGGCGTCGTCAAAGGGACGGGAAGGCTGGTTTAAGCGGCTTGAGTCAGGAAGAAGCGCCTTATTGCTTGCCGATCGCGCTGCGATTATGGGGCAGGGCATTGCCCGCCATGATCGGGTGCTTATTCCCGCGGCCAATGACGGTCTTTTGCTGTGGGAGAGTCTCCGCCGCGCTCCTGAAGGCCTGAGCGTGGCGCTGGTGGATACTGAGTCGGCACGAGACGCACTGTTGCGCTATGCCGCGTCGCTTGACGAGATCGAGCGGCCGCAGATTGTGGTGTTTCCGGCAGGGAGCCTGCCCACGCCGGAGGAAGCGGAGTGTCTCTTTGCCACTGGCGTCTTTGATCATATCTTTGCCCGCGAACCCTGGCGCAGAGGCGCTGGGGCTACAGTGTTTCGTTTGTTTGCCGAGTCTGCCAGGCAACTCATTGCTCCACAGGGAACTATTGTTATACTGCAATCCCCACCGGCGTTGGGTGAGCGTATATCCCGCATACTGCGGGATGAATGTAACGCGCTGGCGGCGCTTGTTGCAAAGCTGGAGGAGGCTGAAGGCGCTTTTTTTGCTGGCCAGGAAGACCCGCGCCTGAGCTGGGATCAGGCGATGCTTGAAACGTGTTTTGAGGAAGCGGGTTTCAACACCTGCCTGAGCGTGCTGGAGCAAAAGGAAGAGCGTCTCATCACCGCACGCGACCTCAACGCCTGGTTTGATTGGCGGAAGTCAAGCTGGGGTGCGTTCATTGTCGACATGCTCGGCGAGGAACGCTTCCTTGAGGCAAAGGCTCTGCTGAGTGAGCGGATAAGGCAAGGCCCGCTTGTCTGGTGCTGGAAGAGTCTTTTGTTGTCTGTTTCAATCCACGCGCTTGCATGAAGCGTGTCCCGGTTGCTTTCATGAATATTGATGTCAGGGATTAAAGTTTTCAGGGGTCGAAGCCGAAGATATTAGCAATTAAGGCTTTTCACGAGATCAAATATCTATTGTGAAAAGTGCTTAAAAACTACAAGGCAAGGAAGCCTTTAGAATTATCAAGGAGGATGACATGATCATCAACCACAATTTGAGCGCTCAGTATGCCAATCGGTCTCTGAGCATTACCCAAGGTAACATTACCAAGGGTATGGAAAAGCTGACTTCTGGCGAGCGGATTAATCGTGCCGCTGACGATGCATCAGGGCTTGCGGTTTCCGAGAAAATGCGGAGTCAGATTCGCGGCCTGAATCGTGCTTCGGCGAATGCCGCTGATGGCATTTCTTTTATCCAGACGACTGAAGGTTATCTTCAGGAAACGCAGGATATTCTTCAGCGGATCCGTGAACTTTCGGTGCAGTCTGCCAACGGTATTTATACCACGGAAGATCGCGCGCAGATTCAGGTTGAGGTTAACCAGCTTATTGACGAGGTTGACCGCGTTGCCAGCCATGCCCAGTTCAACGGCGTGAATATGTTGACCGGTCGCTTTGCTCAGCAGACTGGTGAGAACACGTCTACTGCGGAACTGTGGATTCACGTCGGCGCTAACATTGATCAGCGCGAGCAGATCTTTGTCGGAGATATGACGGCTGCAGGCCTTGGTCTCAAGAATGCGGAAGACGGAAGTGTGCTCCAGCTTATGGACAGTGAGCAGGCCAACCGTGCTATCGCAACGATGGACGAGGCGCTCAAGTCGCTCAGTACCCAGCGGGCGGATCTCGGCGCTTACCAGAATCGGCTTGAGAAAGCCATTGGCGGCATTGATATTGCCGCTGAGAACTTCCAGGCTTCTGAGTCTCGCATCCGCGATACCGACATGGCCAAGCAGATGGTCGATTTCACCAAAGACCAGATTCTGTCGCAGGCCGGAACCGCGATGTTGGCCCAGGCCAATCAGCGGACATCTTCTGTGGTGCAGCTTCTCCAGTAGTGAAACAAAGCGCCCGTAGTGCGGGCGCTTTGTTTGCCCCAAGAATGCTTTAAAGGCGATTTTTGGGGCATTTACCCTTTGACAAAAATCCTCACTTAGTGTTATTATAAGAATAAGCCGTATGGCGGTACGGATTGTTTATCTCTCGATATAGAGAATGATGAGCGTTTTGTTCCGTGCTTTGGTGCTTTTGGAAGCAAGGCGCGAAAGTCTTTCAGAAGCCCTGATTATGCGGTGTAGCCTCAGCTATGGATAGCAGAGGTAACTAACTCAAGGAGGGTTATATGATCATAAATCATAATATGAGCGCCCTGTATGCTAATCGGAGTCTGGGACAGACCCAGAATTCAATATCAGCGAGCATGGAAAAACTGAGCTCTGGTGAGCGGATCACTAAGGCCGCTGATGACGCTTCAGGGCTTGCGGTTTCCGAGAAAATGCGGAGTCAGATTCGCGGTCTGAATCAGGCGAGCCAGAATGTACAGAATGGCATCGCTTTCATTCAGACGACTGAAGGTTATCTTCAGGAGACGCAGGACATTCTCCAGCGCCTTCGGGAGCTTTCGGTGCAGTCCGCCAACGGTATTTATACCGCGGGAGATCGCGCGCAGATTCAGGTTGAGGTTTCCCAGCTTGTTGACGAAGTCAACCGCGTTGCTAGTCATGCCGAGTTCAACACCATGAAGCTACTGGATGGCTCTTTTGCGCGGGGATCCGATACCGGTATCGGCATGCAGATCCAGCTTGGTGCTAACATTGACCAGAACGAGCAGGTCTTCATCGCCAGGATGGACGCTGAAGGACTTGGTTTGCAGGGTGAGCAGGGGAGTCTTGATTTGACCACCGCTGAGAACGCTAATCTGGCTATTTCTACGCTTGATCAGGCGCTTAACTTGGTTTCAACCCAGCGCGCCGAGCTTGGTGCTTCCCAGAATCGCTTTGAAAAGGCGGTTAGCGGTATTGATATTGCCGCTGAAAACCTTCAGGCCGCTGAATCCCGCATCAGGGACGCGGACATGGCTAAAGAGATGGTCTCCTATTCCAGGGACCAGATTCTCCAGCAGGCCGGAACAGCGATGCTGGCCCAGGCTAATGTACAGACCCAGTCGGTCTTGCAGCTCCTCGGCTAAACAGATTCTGGAAACGCGGAAACGCGGTTCCTTCACGTTACGTTTTAAGCGAATCAAGAGACATCTGGACGTCGTCTTTTGAAACGCAAGACGGGGAGTTTCGCGCACTTCCCCGTCTTTTTTTATGCCTTTTAGAGGAGGGTATATCAATGAGTATGCAAATACCAGCTACAGAAACCTCTGTAAGAAGTGTTCCATTACACCTAAGTCTGGTGGGGCAAGCCCAAAAAGCAGAAGCCCCAGATGAAGCGCCTGAGAAAAATCCTGTGATCAAAATTGGTACAGTCGTGTCACAGCTTGAGAAGGTCAGCTACACGTTTAACAAGAGACTCAAGTTTGAGGTGGTTCCTCAGTCGCACGAGGTTGTTGTTAAAGTGATTGATCGTTTAACCGATAAAGTGGTTAAAGTGTTACCACCTGAAGAGCTGAGGCGCGTTCATGATCGAATAAGAGAAATGATTGGCCTTTTGTTTGATGAACACGTTTAACATAAGGTAGAGCAGCGTAAAAGCTGTTCAAAGGAGCGTCAGGGGCTATGTCCGATGTTTACATACCCGGTATAAGCAGCCGGTTTAATACTGATCAACTTATTGAAAGTCTCATGAAGGTTGAACGTCTTCCTAAAGATCGTGCTGAGAAAAATGTTGAAGACTTACAAACCCAGAAGACATACTGGCAGAATATTGGCCAGCGCATTACAGCATTGAGAGATAGCGCCCGACTTCTCTATTCGTTCCAGAATCCGTTCAATGACCGGATCGTCAGTTCATCAGACCCATCCGTGCTGAGTGGAACTTCTACTCGTCAAGCCGATAATCAGGAACACTATTTCACCGTTAAGCAAATCGCACAGACCGACCGTTTCCTGTCTCAGCCCCTTGATAACTCATTCCGGGTTGATGAAGGAACCTATACGTTCTCGATTGGAAAAGATGAAGTTTCCTTCAACTTCCGGGGTGGGTCTTTACAGGAATTTGTTGATACCCTGAACAGACGGGGAACGAACAAGCTACGGGCAAGCCTAGTCGCAGTACAACCCGGCAAAAAATCACTGTTAATTGAATCGCGTATAACTGGCGCGGAAAACCGGCTCCTGTTTTCAGGCGCGGCTGAGGATTTTGCGGTGCGTACCGGCATTCTGGAAGACGGCGGCGCCGGCGTTGTTGAGCCAGAACCCGCTCCCGTGGCTCCGCCTCCGCCGCCTTCTGCCCCCGTTGTTGAGCCTGTTCCTGTGGAGCTGATGGTGCGAGAAGAATCGCTCACGATAGATGCTGGTGGAACAGCACTCATTCCATTTGACGTGGGTTTCGATTATTCCCATGACGGTATCCTGCGTTTTGAGATAGCCACTACGATTCACGCTGAAGAGCCGGAACCAGTGCCTTTGGAGCAAGAGTCGCCAGTGGCTGAACCTGCTGAAGCTTCGGCAATTGCACAGGAGCCTGCAAAAGAAGCGCCACTGGTTTCCGTCGAGGCACAAGCGCTTTCAATGGCTGCAATTGCACTTGCGGAATCCGCGACCGCGCTTTCATCAGCCGCCGCCGCTATTACCGGCGCAGTTGCCGCACTTACCACACCCACTTCATCGGTGGTCATAAACAACGCGCCTGAGCCAGAAATCGAATCACCGCCGCTTCAAGAAGAGGCAACGGTCGAAGAAACATCGCCGGAACTGGCATCAACAGCGCCTGCTGAAGAGGAGAAAAAACCAGCCTCTCTCAATTCTCAAGCCGTACTTACCATTGCTGAAGATGCGTCGCCCCAAGACGCGCCTGTCGCGGAAACAGCGCCTGAAGATGCGCCGCTTCTTGCTGAAGAAGCAAAAGAGCCGGAAACAGTAGTGGAAGAACCTCCCGTAGTTACGCAAGAAACCCAGCCGGAACCTGAGCCTCTGCGGGTGGATAACATGAATATGCTGTCCCTTACCTTTACCGACGGCACAACAGGTATGCTTCCGCCTGTTGAAGATTCAACGGATTTCAAGGCGTATCAGTACAAGATTTCTGATATTGCCGACGGCAAGACTATCGCTTCCATAGATGTTGTCAACCTCAATACCCATCGGGACTTGTCTATCCGCAATATAAGTTTCACTGCCCCGAAAACCGAGCCAGAGCCAGCAGAGTTGCCGCAAACGGAACCAGCGCCAGCGCTTGCAGAGATAGCGCCAACGCCCGTGCGGGTGAGCACTGGTGTGCCGCGCACACCAGTATCCCTGGCGCAGGACGCGATCATATACATGGAAGGAATCGAGATCAGGCGCCCTACCAATACCTTTGACGACCTGCTTACCGGTATTACGCTCACAGTAAAAAAACCGTCCGAGACCCCAGTCAGGTTTGGGGTTGAAGCAGATCGGGAAATGATCAAAGACTCAATCATCGCGCTGGTGGGAAACTATAACCAGCTTATGGCTGAGATAAATGTCGTTACTCAAAGAAATGAATCGGTTATCAATGAGCTTACCTATCTTTCAGAGGATGAACGCGCGGAACTTCACAAACGTCTGGGGATTTTTTCTGGAGACTCAACACTGACCCAGTATAAGACCAGCCTGCAACGTGCCGCCATGGTTTCCTATTCCACATCCGCAGATGATGACCTCGCGCTCCTGTCCCAGATAGGCATCGGCACCGATGTGCGGGGAACCACAGGAAGCGGCGGCTATGACCCGTCGCGGCTGCGCGGTTACCTCGAAATCGACGAGAAAGCTCTGGACGCAGCCCTTGACCGAGACCCAAGCGTAATCCAACAACTCTTTGGGCAAGATACCGACGGCGACCTCATCGTTGATTCCGGCATCGCCTATATGTTTGAGACCCTTTCCAGACCCTATACTGAAATCGGCGGCGTCATAACCCTGAAAACAAACACCATCGACGCCCGAATCAGTCAGGAACAGCGGCGCATTGAGACCCTAGACCGCCAACTTGCCGCGAAAGAAGCGTCTTTGAAACTTCAGTATAGCCAAATGGAAGATGCTTACAACCGTATGGAACAAATGAGTTCTTCCCTCGACCAGTTCAGTCAGCAAAGCAACAACAATAGGTAGTATATGCAGATATTCATTAACGAAGAACCCGTAGATATTGTGATTGAAGAAGAAAAAACCATCGGAGATGTACTCGCTGGCATTGACGCCTGGCTCACTGGTTCTGAAAACCAGATAAGCGGCCTGCGAATCAATGATGAGTCGATATGCCTGTCCACTATGACCGAAGCCTTTGAACGGACTCTTGAGCATATCGACAGTCTCAACATCACCGTCAGCACATGGGACAGCATCGCAGTAGAAGCACTGCTTAATTCGCAGGAAGCTCTTTCAGGTTACACAGCCAGCTCGTTTGATGACAAAGCGCAAATCAAGAATGTATGGGAAGAAAGCGCCGCAGCAAGTTTCCTTTCCGAACACATTCCCGACATCTTTGTTCTTTTGACAAAAACCTTATCCAGCGAAGCTAATCCTGTTGAAATGGCGCAGGTCATTGATGAGCGCATCCGTGAGTTTACCGATACCAGTTCGGAAATACGCAAACTCGGCAAACTCATTTCCAGCCTGACAAAGCAGCTTGAGGAACTCCCACTGGATATCCAGACAGCTCAAGACCGAAAAGTCGCCGAAACTGTGAGTATTTTTTCTCTGACCGTAGACAAACTACTCCGGCTTATTCGCATTTTAAAAATGCAGAATATAAATATCATGGAGAATGTCCTTATCGATAATCAGTCCTTCTCCTTGTTTATCGAAAACTTTACCGCCTTATTAGGAGAGTTTCTGGCAGCCTACGAAGGTAAAGATGTGGTGTCGCTTGGAGATTTGGCAGAATATGAGCTTGCTCCTCGCCTTTTGAAACTTTATACAGCTATGGGAAACATAATTTTATGAAAGTGCTTGGTATCAAAAACATTATTCGGAAAGACGTACCTATTTACTATCGTATGTTTTTCTCAGGTTGCGCCTGCCTGGAGCTGGTGGCTAACAATTCGGTAGAACGGCAGATCGATTTCTCCATTGAGATAAAGCCCACCGGTCTAAAGGAAATTCTCGTTGTCCTTGCTGAACCGGTTGATTATCCGTTGGTTCCGCTTATCAGGGCGCTGAAAGTAGCCATAGAAGATCTCGATAAGAATGGAAATCTGCCTTTTTAGCATTGTTTCGTCCTCACCGGAAGAAACAATAGCCGCAGGAGAGCGTATCGCCGCGCTTTTACGCAAAGGTAGTGTTGTGGCACTGTGCGGCGGTCTTGGCGCAGGCAAAACCTGGCTCACCAAAGGCATTGCGCGAGGACTTGGCGTTACCGAAGAGGTAACGAGCCCCACCTATACCATCATTTCCGAGTATGAGGGACGCCTTCCATTTTATCACATCGACGCTTACCGGTTACGCGGCGACGATGAGTTCGCCACCCTGGGCGCTGATGATGCGCTCTATGGCAATGGGGTAACGGTTATCGAATGGAGTGAGCGAGTAGCTCAGTCTATACCTGATAATGCTCTAACCATTGAGATTTCGATTCTTGAAGATACCCACCGGCTGATTGTCGTGAAAGAGGCCACGCCATGATTATACTTGCGCTTGATACCGCGACCGCACTCCTATCCGTGGCGCTTTCTGTAGGCCATGATCCGGCTGAGACATGGTATGTTGAAATCGACGCGG
Organism: Treponema sp.; assembly: GCA_031279205.1. Taxonomy (GTDB): domain Bacteria; phylum Spirochaetota; class Spirochaetia; order Treponematales; family Breznakiellaceae; genus JAIRMT01. The sequence goes on from JAITIX010000066.1 coordinate 11,065, forward strand.
GGCAGCGTCATTCCGAGCTACTTATGGACTTGATCGATAGCCTGCTTAAAACTGCCAACATAGTTCCTACTGATGTGGACGCGCTTGCCAGCATGAAAGGCCCCGGTTCCTTCACAGGCCTGCGTATCGGTTTCTCCACTGCCCAGGGTATAGCGCTTGCGCTGGGTGTCCCGTCGCTCAGCATCCCTACGCTTGACTGTATGGCTGTCCCGCACCAGCACTGGTCGGGCATTGTTGTTCCAGCCATAGACGCCAAGAAGCGCTGCTTCTTTAGCGCCCTGTATCGCGGCGTGTGCGACGCGCACACCGCTGGACGGCTCACCGATTACATGGATGCCGATAGCGTCGCCATTGCTCAGGCGCTGAACGCCGTAACACGGGACGAGCCAGTTTTGCTGACTGGCCCTGATGCCGAATTGCTGGCAAGCGCCTTGAACGAAACGCCCTTGTTTAACAAAACCTTGTTACGCCTTGATCCAATACGCAGACGTGGCCATGCGAAAGAACTGGCGACGCTGGCACAGGCAAAACTTGCCGCAAGCAGCGCGGCGGATATTGCCGCCGAACTGAGTTCCGGCCTCCTCTACCTCCGCAGGAGCGATGCAGAACTGCGCCAGCCTTAAAAAATTACCACTTTGATATGTTCCACTTCACACTTCACCTGTCTGGTTATGCCCTACAGCTCCTTGAGACTCCGCAATACCTGCTGGGAACGAGCGATTGCTCCCCTATAAGCAGCCCTCACCTGTTCTGTTACCTCATGGATCCTCAGAATCAACTTATTGGTTTGACTATAGGCGCCTTCTATACGACTCGACGCCGCGGCAATCTCTGTAATCCGTTTCTAGATTTGTGTCAGGGCGCCGCTAGAACCCTGAGCTTGGATAGCGATGGTCTCCGTCAGCTTGCGAATCTCCCCAGCCACCACCACAAACCCTTCACCGAGTCTCTGGCGTGAGCCACTTCAATTGCCACGTTCATTGCTAACAGGTTCGTCTCATCTGCCACATTCCCTCGCGGCCTCAGCCCACGACTTGGCGGCCTCAGCCCACAACTTGGCGGCCTCAGCCCGCAACTTGGCGGCCTCAGCCCGCAACTTGGCGGCCTCAGCCCGCAACTTGGCGGCCTCAGCCCACGACTTGGCGGCCTCAGCCCACGACCTCGCGGCCTCAGCCCGCAACTTGGCGGCCTCAGCCCGCAAGCCCACCGGCTTTACCAGGTAATGCAGTGCGTCCACGTCATAACCTCTGGCGACGAAATCTGTGGTGGCGGTAATAAAGGTGATTTGCAAGAAAGCGCTCTTGGCCCGTAGCTTTTCCGCCAAGGCCATACCATGTCGCATACGGCTACGCTCAGGCGCTTTTACTCGATTTCTGGTTTCTTTGCCATGTTCTCCATGCTTGCCCACTATACCCCTAAGAACGCCAAATGTTTCCCAATGTGTTTTTCAAGGGATTTACTGTACTCCTCATAATGTTTGCGCCAGAGTGTATAGAGCCTGTCCCTGAAGGTATAAGAAGCATCGGGATTTTTCTTACTCAAGATAAGGCCGTAGGTGATGTGGATGAGCTGACGGGAGTCGTTGTTCTCAAAAAGCATGGGAAGCTCTTCCGCGCTAAGAGAATCCACATCCGGGATTTTGGAGCGGTCTGTTGTTACGTGGTAATATTTTGACGCCTCGTCAAAAGCAGAGAGGGCGTAGCGATGGACTTCACGGTAAAGTGTGGGGTCTGTTTGGGCAACTACCCGCATGGCTTCAAGCCAGTTGGTTCCAGCGGTTTTGACGTGAAACACGCCCCGCGTTTCCACGCCGATAGCGGGGAAGACGCTGAACTTGTCCGAGCCTGAATGTATGCTCAACTTATAGCCAAAGTGCCTGGCAATGACAGCGTGTACCCGAATCTCTTCTTCAAACTGGGTAATGTCTCCTATGTAATCAATGCCCTTCTGAAATTCGCCGCAGAAGCGCGGTGCTATAGTGGCGAAAGAAACCTCTGCTTTGATAAGTTCGCTGGCAACAAAGAAATGCTGCAGGGGAGTGGTGATAGAGGCGGTTTCGTCAATGGAGATTTCAAGGTCTGCATTATACTTACCATCAGCAAGAAAACGCCGGTACATATCGACCGCGAAATCCAGTGCCTTGCCGTAGATGGCAACGCTTTGGCGCAGTTTCTTCTCGGTGAAGGAAAGGGCGATACCTTCGCCTATGTCAAAGGTTTTACCCAAGTAGGCGTCCTTGTATTTGGAAGGCAGAGGCGGGGCATTCTCTTCGGTTACGCTGTTTTTGATGTGATCCGAACAATCCAGCGTGATCATGGTAAAGCCCAGTGCAAGGGCATATTCCACGTCCTTAACGGTTTTCAAGTGATCGCCATCCGCCCCGAAGCCTCTGGTAAAACCTTCTCTGAAAACCGCGAAGCTGACCGCGTCCAATACGTTCTCGTATGTTCTGCCGGTGAGGTTCAGTTCGCGGATTGACTGTTGCGCGAATATAGGGAACACGTCGTTCTTCTCAAAAACCCTGATGAGTCCGGGTGTTGCGATTCCGAGACGGTCTCCCACGCCGAAGCTCCGATCTTTCCGCAGTCCGCGAACCGGGGTGGTAAAGGGAAACAGGCTCCGTAGGATTTCCGCGTTGTTATGATTCAGTGGGGCGGTGATAGCTCCTTCACGCTGTTCCGTTTCCGTGAAGCCCGGATTCGCTACGTGTTCCACGCCTTCTCTCGGAGCGACAACGATAATGTCCTGTTTTCCCTCATTCGCCATAAAAACGACTGATGTTCCCGCCTTTTGTATTGATTTCTCGTACGCGTCAAAACCAAAATACTGCATACATACTCCTTTATAATTATTGAGACATTCTCTCAAACATTTTTGCATACTGAACCTGCGGCGATATATGAAGCGTTTCATGGGTAGGTTCTCGGATTTTTTTATCATAAAATCCCGGTTCAGCGTGTTTAACGCATTTCCGATACGCTGCCTGATCTGAATCATAATCGCCAAGTACCTTATCGTCAATGATTAAAACGCGCTTTCTATGGCACTGTTTGACTGGGTTAAGCGCTTGTGTATGGCTGTTTATTATGGAAATGGAGTAGCCACGCGAGATAAAAGACAGCGGTTTTGAGATACTTTTAGACAACCATGAGTTGTTCGCCGAATTTATGCGGGACTTTGTGCCGTTGGCCATCTTCAAAGACCTGCGCACCGAGGATGATCGGGACGCACTGGTGAAGTTTGGCGACGCGTTTTCGTTTATGCTGTTGCTGGACAAGGTTCGCCGGGAGAAAGACCTGCCGTTGCTGCGTAAAATAATCTGTCTCATTGAAGAGGTCTTTGAGCGAGTCATAAAACGTCGCCTTGATTTCGTCACGAGTCCGGAAATAACCAACCAGAAACGACGCATGTTCAGCTTTCGGGAGTATGCTTTTTATGATTTCAGAGAAAGCTTGCCGTTCCGGTTGGTAACAAAACTGCCATTCATGGGAGAATCTTACCAAATTCTTCGTTTCATCAGAGGTCTATGCCGGCGGCTTTGCGGAGCCGGGCTATGGTCTTGCGAGCAATGAGCCGTGCCTTTTCCGCGCCTTGGGCTAGAATCACGTCGAGGCGTGCGGGATCCGCGATGAAAGCATTGAAACGCTCGCGCAGGGGCATGAGTTCGCGATTCATCACGCGGAAGAGTTCCTCTTTGGCATCGCCCCAGCCCATGCCGCCGTTGCGGAAACGCGCTGCCAGCGCTAAAAGCTCGTCCTCAGACGCGAACAGTTTGTAGAGCTGAAAGATTTGCGAGCGGTCAGGGTCTTTGGGTTCCTCAACAGCTTGGGAATTCGTAACCATGCGCTTGATGAGCTTGTGCAGGTCGTTCTCTGGCGCGAAAAGGGGAATAGCGTTCCCGTAACTCTTGCTCATCTTTCTGCCATCAAGTCCCGGTACCACCGCTACACTATCCCGCACGACTGCCTGCGGCACTTTGAGGCAGTCTTGCTTGTAGTTGAAGTTAATGGTCTGGGCAATGTCCTGCGCCATCTCAACGTGCTGAACCTGATCCTTGCCAACCGGTACTACGTCTGGGTCAAAGAGTAGTATGTCCGCTGCCATAAGCACAGGATAGGTATACAGCCCCATGTTAATGCCTGCGTCCGGGTCTTCACCCTTCTCAAGATTAGCCTGAACTGCGGCCTTGTACGCATGGGCGCGGTTCATAAGTCCCTTACTCGTGAAGGCCATGAGCATGGTTGTCAGCTCAAAGGTCTCTGGCACCGAGCTTTGCCGGTAGAAAATGACCTCATCAGGGTTAAGACCAGCGGCAAGCCAGCCTGCGGCGACTTCTCGTGTGTAGCCGGCAAGTGTCTTGGTGTCCTTTATCAGATTTAAGGCGTGGTAGTCAGCAATAAAGTAACGGGCGTCGTATTCCTTCGCCAGTTCCAGCGCGGGCTTGATAGCCCCGAAATAGTTACCAATGTGGAGTGTACCGGTGGGTTTGATACCGGTTAGCGAAATCTTCTTCATGGAACCAGTATAACACGCTTGGACGGGCATGTCATGCGGTTTTCTCAAGGGTTCTGCGGATGCTGTCAAGCATACCATTGATGAACCGGTAAGAATCATCAGTGCCGTAGTCCCGCGCAATCCCCACAGCCTCACTGATAGCAATGGTGGGGGCAAGATCGTCCTGATATATGAGGCGGTAGTAAGCGATTACTGAGAGATGATGGACAACCCTAGCTGGGGGCGCTGAAGTGAATACCCTGGCTTTGAAATAGGGCTTATCTGATCGGGGATAGTAAGCGGCTTCTTGATGTTGTATTTAATCAATACCCCTCACCAAATTCCCTTATCTTCTTTGTAATCAATGACTTATTATCTCTAACCCAAAGAACAGCCTTAGCAAATTGTTTATTAGGCATATCACCAGCTAGATAATTACCATCAATCCCAAGAGATAATTCATATTCAGCATACCTACAGTGAACATGCCATGACTTATGTTTTGTTCTTTGTTCCGGCTTAATGTGAAAAGAAATACCATCAATTTCTCCTAACTTAGCCATAGAACGAAGAGCCACTAACTGACTCTCTAAAGACATGGCTTCATTAGTAAACTCCGCTATCTCAGACCTTAATCCAAGAATAAGTTGATAGGCATCCGC
>JAITIX010000149.1 GCA_031279205.1 Treponema sp.
AAGGTTTTTATGTGGTTGAGCCGTCCGGCGATACGTTTCGCATTACTGAGCCGAAAGGCAAATACCATCCTCGTGAATGGTAATTGTTTGTCTGGGTGCATCTGTGGGGCGGAAGCCCCGCAGAAGGGGTAGCGGAAAAGCCGTAGGCTTTGAAGCGAGGGGGGAAGACTTCCCCCTCCTTACCTTTGGGTATACCGGCTCTTTGCACCGGTATACCTGAACAATGAATAGGGAACTTACGCATGGTGCAGGTATATATGGCTGGCTTGTGTCAAATTGTCTCTTCGCTATCCATTAGCCCGCTTTCCCAGTTGAGCGGCCTTCTTCGCTAGCCTTGCGCCATCCTCCTTTTGGGCAGCGGGAAATGTATCCCACGCGGGATCAAGGCAGTTACCCGGCTGGAAGAGTCTGAAAAACCATGGCGCGTGGTCAACGAGCGGGGCAAGCGCCTCAATGTCATTATCCGTAAAAAAACCATGGGGCAGGGCAAGACTGCGGAACTCGTGATCCACGTTTGCCGTGTGGATAAGGGCGGCGCTTTCCTTTAGCCGCGCTGTTGGGTTTTTCACGCCCAGTAAGGTGTAACGCGCGGGAGCGAGTTTCAGGTCAAGGGCAATGTAATCAGGCGTGGTTTCCCTTTGCGAAAATAAGGTTTCCAGAACATGAGGCGCCATACCATTGGTATCAAGCTTTACCGGAAGCCCCATGGCCTTGACGCGGGTGATTAGGGCTGGAAGCTCGTGATACAAGGTTGGCTCACCACCACTCAGTACCACGCCACCAAGTACGGCGCGGCGTTTTTCGATATGACGCAGGGCCTGGTCTGGCGAGATAAACGCCTGGTCTGGCGCGTTGCTTGCCAGCACCAGTTCACGGTTCTGGCACCAGGGACAGCGGAGATTGCACCCGCAAAAGAACAGCGCTGCCGCGACCTTACCAGGGTAATCAACCAGACTGGTCTTTCTGAGCATAACTAAATTGTTGATGTCCATCGCTAGACTATACTGCTTTTCATCAGATTTGGCTCCAGAGGTTTTGTTATGGCTAAAGAATTTGCTATGATATGAATATGTATAAAATTACCCTCTTAATCGCGCTTATCTTCCTTATGACGATGCATGTTTACGCTGATCTTGATTCATTCAGCGACCACGTTATTGAGTCGGAGCAGAATCCCAAGCCTGAAACGCCTCCCGAATTCGGCGAGGAGCAATCGTCGAACAGTGGCTTTGCAAGTTTTCTGGCGCAGTTGTTTGGCATTCTCTGGTATTACGATAATGTTTATATCTATATATGGGGATTATCCTTACCATGCAAGGGGGTATATCCAGCGTCCTATCAATGATCCGTTCATAAATACGAAGGTATACCTCGATGACGCGAAATACTACTGGTTTTCAACGAGCCTGAGTGGTTTTTATCTCAATAGTCTTGGTGGTGGCTCTTGGGTTTCTTTCAGTGGTAACGCTTATAAGTTCATTGGGCATTATGCTGATGTCTATTTTATAACAGACGCGCGAGAGTTTCAGATTGGAACGCGGCTTGGCGCGCATTTTTCGCTTTTGCAGTTCAATCCGTTCAACGCCAGCTTCTATATCCAGTGGCAGTTCTGGAACGGCGTACTTTTGCGGCATGGGGTTACGCTGGGCGTTGAACTGCGCCTGTATCCAGTGAAGCCACTCACGTTCAGGTTCAAGGAGGGCGCTCAATTGTTTGAGCGCTTTTCGATAGGCGAACTGGACTTTGAGATGGGTATTATGATTGAAGCGTGGGAATGTTTTGCCGGCTATCGTTCATGGACACTCGATAACGAAACGTATGCCGGCGCTTACCTCGGTGTCCGGCGCTATTTTTAACGTATTGTCAGAAAGTTTGCCAATATGGTTTTGCCATGAGGAGTCAGGATTGATTCCGGGTGAAATTGCAAGCCATAGACTGCGTAGTCGCGGTGCTGTACGGCCATGATTTCGCCGTCGCTCGTGGTGGCTGTTACCACGAGCGTGTCGGGGAGCGTGTCAGGCAGGGCTGCGAGTGAGTGATAGCGCGCGCCCTGTATGGCAGGCGGCAAGTCGGCGAACAGGACGCAGGCTGGATCGAGCGTGATGGAGGACGCTTTGCCGTGCATGAGAGTCTTGGCGTAGGAAATCGTGGCGCCAAAAACTTCGCAGATTGCCTGGTGTCCGAGGCACACACCCAGAATGGGGATGTTTCCCGAAAAACTGGAAACTACGTCCTCACAGATGCCTGCGTCGGCGGGTCTCCCGGGCCGGGCGATATAACAATATGGCTTGGGTGAAGCACGACAATATCCGCGAGGGAGCTTTCATCGTTACGGACGACCTTTATATCAGGATTCAGGCTCCTAATGAGCTGATAGAGATTAAACGAAAAGCTATCATAGTTATCAATGAGTAGGATCATGCCTCTCCTCCGTTTGATTGTTGCAAGGCGTTTAAGACTGCCTTCATTTTGTTGTTACATTCTTCGTATTCGTTAGCCGGTACGCTGTCCGCAACGATTCCCGCGCCGGAATGGACAAAGACCTTGCCATTTTTCTTGAATGCGATTCTGCCTGCGATGCAGGTGTCCATGTCGCCGGTAAAGGAGATGTAGCCGATTGCCCCGCCGTAGATGCCCCGCTTGTTGTTTTCAAGCTCATTGATGATCTGGCAGGCGCGTATCTTGGGCGTGCCGGAAAGCGTCCCCGCAGGCAGAACCGCGTCAATGGCGTCAAGCGCGGTTCTGTCAGCCCGAATCTTGCCCTTAACTGTGGAACCAATATGCATCACATGGGAAAAGCGTTCAACGGAAAGGTGCTTGTCCACCGAGACCGAGCCGAATTCGCACAGCTTCCCATGTCGTTACGACCCAGGTCAACGAGCATATTATGCTCGGCAAGTTCTTTAGGGTCGGCAAGCAGTTCCTGTCCAAGCGCCTCGTCTTCATCGGGGCTTGCACCGCGCCGCCGCGTACCGGCCAGTGGGAAGGTGAAGAGCGTGTTATTCCGCAGTTTGACCAGCGTTTCTGGTGATACGCCCACGATTTCAATGTCGTCGCTGGAGAAGTAGAACATATAGGGGGAAGGATTTGTCTCCCGCAGGATACGGTAGGTCTCAAAGATGCTTCCTTCCACATCAGCCTCAAGCCGGTTAGATAGCACCACCTGAAAGATGTCGCCCTCGTGGATGTGGTCTTTGGCTTTTATCACCATGTCGCAGTACTGATTTTTGTCAAAGAGCGCACGAAACGGGGAGCGTATGAGCAGGGGCTTGAGCGTTGCGCTTTCCCCACCCGTGATGAGCCGCTCAATGTGGTCCAGTTCGCCAATGGCGCGCTTATGGTTTTCCTCCAGAGCCTCGGTACTGATATTCACAATGATGATGATCCTTCCCTCAAGGTGATTGTAGACGATTACCTTGTCAAAGAGCATGAGGTCTACATCCTTAAAACCTTCGCTGTCTTCAGCGTCTAGGTTTAGACATGGCTCTTCGTATTTGACATAGTCGTAGGAGAAGTAGCCGACCAGCCCACCAGAGAGGGGTGGCAATTTCGGCAGTATTGGACATTTGTTGTCTTCGATGATCTGTTTGATGTAATCACCCGGTTTATCCGTAGTGAGGTTAAGGCGTGTCCCGTTTTTAATACTGAGAGCCCTGTTCAGGCAGGTGATTTCCAGTTTGGGGTCATACCCCAGAAAGGTATAACGCCCTCGTTTGTTTGGGTCTTCAAGGCTTTCCAGGATAAAACACTGTCCGGCTCACGTTCTTGAGAATCAGGAACGTATCAATCGGCGTTCGTGTTCCCATTGGCATAGTTTTTGAAACTGGAATCCTCCGATAGCCATCGGTAAGCGCGGCTACCTGTTCCGGGCTTGGCTGATAACTCATACAAACCTCTTTCTGATAGTTGATGTTTCTTTATCATAGAAACCTATTTGATATGTCAAGCCTTCTCGTGGTAAAAGGCCGTAAGCTTCAGGTGAGGCGCGTTACTTTTGGTGGGGCTATGGATTGCTTCCCTACGATACGTCCATCGATAAAGGTTCTGCCGCGAGACCGGTATGCGTTACTTTCGATATGTTCAATAAGCAGATTCACCGCAGTCTGACTCATGGCCTGAAGGTTCACCTCAAGGCTGGTAACGCCCAAGCCGGCGGTTACAAGTTCGCTTTCATTGTCAAAGCCCACGATTGACACGTCGTCGGGGACTTCCAGACCAAGGTCCTGCAGACGTTTGATCACGATGCCGGCCAGTTGGTCATTGTTGCAGATATATGCAGTAAAGTCGCCGATTCGCAGGTCAAAGTCGATGTATTGTCCGCGTTCATCGCGGTCGTCAATGGCTGGTTCATAAGGCAGTTCCATCTCAAGCATAGCTTTGCAAAAACCCATGTATCGGTCGAGTATACTTGTAGTGGCGGAGGTCGAGCCGATGAACCCTATCCGCGTATGTCCCACATCAATGAGGAGTTTGGTGAGATTGTAGGAACCAAGGAAGTTGTTTGAAGCCACACAGTCGCAGATGCCAATGTCTGAATAGAAATCGAGAAATACCAGGCGCTTCACTTTGGCGGTAATCATAGCGAGATAGGGGTCTGGGAACTGGCCAAGGAGGATAAGGCCGTCGACCTTGTTGGTGGAGATACAGGCTGGAACCACACAACGACCTTCTTCATCATTTTCAACGATTTCAAGGATACCCGAATAGGGTGTTGGTTTGAACGTTGAGAGCAAATGCCGGTAAAAAACCCAGTAAAAGGAAGTTTCGCCCAAGTACTTTGCCGAAATAAGGATACCAATAGCATAGTGCCGACCCATACGCATAGCGTGGGGCAGGCCATTGTACACATACCCCAGCTCAGAGGCTTTCTGAATGATCGTCTTCCGCAAATCCTCGCTCACCCCTTCCCTGCCGGTAAGAGCCTTACTGACGGTTACGGTACTTATACCAAGCTCCTTGGCAATGTCGCTCATCCTTACTCGCTGCATACTCTCCGTCCATAATTAGTTTATACGTTATTTTGATATTAGATACGGGGCAGGCATATGTCAAGGCTGTTATGCAAAATTTCAATTTAGTCTATAACAGATACTTAACGTGAGTTCTTAGTACCGATTCGCGTCCTAGCTTAGTACAGAAGTGCGCCATAGCCTTGTCCCGGAGCACGCCATAGCTTAGTACCGGAGCGTGTACTAGCTTAACGAGAGTTCGACCGGATTCTCGCCAGACACGTGTAGCGGTACCAGATACCTTCACTAACGTCGAACTCTCGTTACTTATATACTTCGTTTTTGTTGACGCTTTTCCTCTGCCGATACTGAAACATGAATATGATTATCCCCGATAACACTACTCATACCGTCAAACGGATTCTGCTCATCATCGCTGGCTCTGTTCTGATGGCGTTTAATATCAATACCTTTGTAAACGCCGGTGGGCTTATCCCCGGTGGATTTACCGGACTTTCTCTCCTTATCAAAGAAAGCGCATTCCGTTTCAGCAATATTGATATTCCGTTTAGTGTCATCTTTTATACCCTAAACGTGATACCAGCGATTATCAGTTTCCGGTTTATCGGAAAGTGGTTCACGCTCTATTCCTGCCTGATGATACTTATAAGCGGCTTGCTCACCGACTGGATGCCGTCGATGTTCATCGACTTTCTCCAGTTTCATGATATGCTGCTGTCTGCGGTATTTGGCGGCCTGCTGAACGCGGGTGCGACCATACTGTGTCTTATGGCTAACGCGACCAGTGGCGGTACGGACTTCATTGCGATATTTATGGCTGAACGTTACGGCAAGGATGCATGGAATTACATTTTCGCTGGCAACTGCGTTGTGCTGGTGGTGGCGGCTTATCTTTTCGCTGTGGATAAGGCGCTCTATTCCATTATCTTCCAATTCACTACGACAATAACCCTGAACACCCTGTACCACGGCTATCAGCAAAAAACACTGCTCATTATTACCAATCAGGCGGACGCGGTGTACAAGCTGATTCGTGATAAAACAAACCATGACGCAACCACGTTCACCGGAATCGGGCAGTATAAGAAAACCGAGAGGATACTGCTCTATTCCGTGGTAGCCGCTAACGAGGTTCCCCTTCTGGTGAATGAAATCAGAAAAGTTGACCCTGCCTCGTTTATCAACATCCTGAAAACAGAGCGCTTGACCGGCCGTTTCTACAAACCGCCCAAAGACTGATCGCGTGTCAGACGCTGAAATTCAGCGGCGGTTTTCTCCTTACTTACGCTCGTCTTCTTTCTTACTGCTGGCGGAGGCTACTATCTGCTCAACCGAAGCGATCTCTACCAGACGGTCATCCTGCTCAAAGAAGTTTTCTTTAGCAATGGCCTTAATCACCGCGTCCTGTATGTTTATGGGAATAACGAGATCGTGGCCTTCCTTGGCATGGGAAGCCGAATGGTCTTCATGCTTGCCGCCTGAGTAAAAATGCAGTTCAAGTGGGATGAGCGTTGCGCCACGTGCGCCGGCATTCATCGCAGCCCGGTTAAACGGGTCGAGAGAGCCTTCATCCGCGACTATCGAGACGCAACTAAACTTCTTAGCGCTACTCTTGGACGTTTCATGATTCCGGCTTCCGCCCAGTCGTCGCCATTCACTTGATCCCTTCATCTGGTCCATCGCGGCAATGACTTGATCCATAGTCGCGGCATGGGCTCGTTTACCCCTGCGTACCCGCAGGTTAACCGCCAAAGCGCGGATGTTGATCTCATACAAAAAGCCCTGACCAGGCAGGTCAAGGCGCGCCTTATGCCGGATAATGCTTTCAACCAGTTCAGCATCGTTGCGGGGTACAAGCAAGTACATCACTTCTTTTTCCACAGAAATGGTAATGCGAAGCAGACGCAAGCGGTCACGGATGCCCATACCCGTGCCAAAGGAGATGAGCGGCACACAAAGCCCCATCTCCAGTATGGTAGTGGCAATGGATGAGGCCATGCCCCGCTGTACTATGCAGATGAAAACAGAGTGATTTTCGGCAACAGCTTCTGTATTGCTGTTGGCTAGGGCAGTGAGCCGCTCTATATCGAACTCAAGCGGCGTGCGCCGCAGGAGGGTCACGTCCTTCGCATACACTGAACCACGGCCAGGCAGGTAGAGATCGGCTGCTTCAGCAAGCCGGCGCATGACGCTAGCCTCAAAGTTCTTTGGAATGTAAAACCGGTAGAACAGGGCGCGGCTTTCCTCTGGGGTAGTAGTGGGACGAAGGCCCAGAAAGCCAGCGCGATCAAGTAGGGTTACTTGTTTCGCCCGCTGTACATACACTTCGGGTATATGTAAATCATTGAGTGCCTTATCAAGCTCGTCCACCACATTGGCGTCCGCTGTGCAGGTTATCTTTGAAAGGTTTGTTTGCGTTTGCATTCCTTTATTCCTTTTATAAAACGATTTAACACTATCGCATTAAAGGTCGATACGGATCGACTTCTTGGCCTTGATTCGGTTGAGTATGCCGGAGATCAACACCGCGAGAATCGGGAAAACACTGGCGGTTGCCACAATGCCGAAAGCGCCGCCAGTCGCGCCAGATTCCCGGCCAATGCCCAGCCCAGTTGCAATCACGAGCGGTACAGTAACCGGGCCAGTGGTAACGCCCGCCGAGTCCCAGGCAATGGCGGCAAACTCTTCCGAAGCGAACACGGTCAGGATTAGGGCAAGCAGGTAAGCAACAGCGAGTATCCACGCAAGCGGCAGGTTAAAGAGTATGCGGGCAAAACCAGCGGTCATGCCAAAACCCACGCCAATGGCAACCATTGAGATGAGTGTGCTTTTCTTGTAGATTCCGGTGGTCATGTCTTCGACTGTGGTTCCCAGCGCAGCCAATGACGGTTCCGCCAGCGTTGCGCCAAAGCCCAGTATGTAGACAAAGGCAAGCACCGCGATATAGCCGACAATGGGTCCCCATTGGGCAAAGACAGCCTGCTCAACCGGCACAAAGCGGTAGGTGCGCGACGTTGTGTCCAGCATGGCACGATCAAACGGCGCAGCCTCGAAGTCCGTGTTGGCGCTGCGCTTGAGCCAGATGTACTCTTTGGCGCCCTGGGGCGATGACACAGTGAACACTGAGCTTTCATCAACGCCGCGTACCACGATTGCCTCTTGCGTGGTTGCCATATACGCGCGGGGTAACGCAGAGCCAGCCTGATTGCCCAACGCCGAAATGCCCTGATCCATACCTATAGTAAAGAGGAACATACCCAGCACAGTAAAAATCAAGCCAAGCACAGTGCTATCAGCTTCGCGGATACGTTCCCGCACCACAATCAGTATCGTGAGTATGAGTACCAGCGCGAGGGGCAAGACCGTGCCGAGGGCGCTCTTAATCGAACTCAGCGCCTGATCGCCAGACATGAGCAGAGACTGGGTTTCCTCCGCTACTGTTTCAACGACAGCGCTCGAAAGCGTTGCCCCAGGAAAGCTGGCGTAGAATTCCGCCGTGCTTAAATGGCCTTCGCTCACCGCCGCACCAGCCAGTTGAATCAACGCCTCTTCGCTGCCCGCCACATACTCTGCCCTGACACGTTCTGTTGCTGAAAAGAACTCGCTCGCGGAACAGGGATCAGGCACTTTCTCGTTAAGAATAAAAGCAAGCAGAAAAACCCCAGCCACTGGCAAACCCGACGCCAGTGTTACCACACCGAGTCCTGATGCACCGCCTTTGCTGTTACTGCCCGCGATTTTGGACACGCCCACACCGAGCGCAATCACGAGCGGCACTGTAACCGGGCCAGTGGTAACACCGCCAGTGTCCCACGCGAGGTTTGCTACGGGACGCAGGGAAGGGTTTTGCTCAAACAGCAAGCCCACTGCCACGAGAATCGGCATCATAAGAAAAACAGCCGGCTTAAAACGCCAGCCATACAGAAAACGGAACACGCCGAGTAAGACCGCCAGTCCCACACCCACCGCAATAGCGAATACGAGATAGGTCGACGCGCGGTTGAGCAAAAGGTAGAGTAATGGCGCATCCCACGCCTCAACCGCGCTCCCCTGTACCTTGAGAAAGCCAATGGCAGGTTCCGCGAGAGTGGCCGTTACGCCGATAATAACGGCGAAGATTGCCACGCCCAGCACGCCAACCTTGGGTGGAAGCCGCAGACCGCACTGTTCGCCCAGCGGCATGATACCGAGGAAGAGCCCCTCAAGGAAAAACGCTAGACCAAGCACAGTCGCCGCAACGCCTATCGCCACTGACAACGCGTGCTGCACCGGCATCTTTAACACAAATGTTTGCGCCAAAAAGAGGTAGATCACCACAAATGCAACCGCCTGCACCTGCGCTCCTATCCTTGAGGACGCATAGGATGCAATCATTGAAGCAACCTGCCGGAACGACATCTTCTCACTTTCGGCTTTTTTTGTACTTCTCGCTTGAGCCATAATCTAAAATCTCCTGGGTGTAATATAAGCCATACAAGGCGACTTCATCAAGCCCTGGCAGTCTTTTCTCTTCTACAGTGTTGTGCAATCAGGAAAGGCTCTGGCGCTCATTAGAAAAGCCGTCCTTCTAGTTAAGAGAAGCGTAACAAGCCCTCATGTTCTGCCACAGTGTCTCAATATGTATCTCAAGACTTGGTTTCATTTGGCCGATTTGATATAAAGCGAAAAAAGGTATGCTAAAAAAATTAGTGTATTATAAGGAAGCGCTATGTCAAACCACGAGATTGTGCCAGATCATAATGAAGACCTCCTCATAACGCTTCAAGCCGTGCCGCGTAACGTGAATTGTTTTGTTATCGCTCTTTCAGGCAACATCAATACTCATAACTCCTGCTACTTCCACGACGAGGTCGCCAAACTCATCGATGCTGGATATACGCGGCTCCTTTTTCACTGCGGAGCGCTGGTGCATGTCTCGTCAGCCGGTATCGGCTCTTTCGCCGCGCTGTTCAAGACCGTGAAAACAAAGGGTGGAAATATGGTGCTGGTTGAACTGCTACCGAGGGTGCATGATGTCTTTAACCTTTTAGGTTTTGGCGAGGCCTTTCCCATAAAGGAGAGCCTGAGCGAAGGATTCGCCCTTTTCCATGAAGAGGAACATAAGAAATCAGCCTTCCCAGTGGCGTTTAAATGCCCTGTCTGCTTGGCAGATCTACAGGCAAACGAGGCTGGACGTTTCTGGTGTGAGACGTGTAAGGCGGTTATAACGCTTAATCAGTGGGGACTAGTGTCCCTGGGATAAAAACTTTAAGGCAGGTATTATGGAAAACAAAGTTGAACAGTATCTCATCGATCTCATGTTGAGCTATCGTGAGGTGGAGAAGAACTTCTGGTTCATTGACGACGCAGAACACGGTCTGGAAGGGATCGCGGTTCTGTACGCAGAACCACTGGTGATAGTGCGGGCGCTCGTGATGGAAGCACCTACAGAGAAGCGGCTTGAATTTCTTACCAAGCTCCTTGAGCTTAACGCTTCGGATGTGGTTCACGGCGCCTACGCCCTTGAGGGCGAGCAGGTTGTGTTAATCGACACGCTTGAGTATGATACCATGGATTATCTGGAGTTCAGGGCAACACTGGACGCTTTCAGCCTTGCCCTGTCCCAGCATTACCCGATTCTTTCAAGCTATCGAACCCAGTAGAGGAGATAATAATGGGACTTTTTTCAAGACTGAAAACGCTCGTTTCATCAAACGTGAATGACATGATAAGTAAGGCTGAGAAGCCGGAAAAGATGCTGAATCAGCTCCTCATTGAAATGAGTGAGCAGTTGATTGAATCAAAAAAAGCAGTGGCTATGGCCATTGCCGACGAAAAGAAGCTGGAACGGGAAACTGAAAACCAGCGCGCCCAGGCCCAGGAGTGGGAACGCAAGGCTATGCTCGCGGTACAGGCCGGCAAAGATGACCTGGCCAAAGAAGCACTCTTGCGGAAAAAAGACTATGATAGCGCTTACGCTGAATACCATAAACAGTGGGAAGCCCAGAAAGTTTCGGTTGACAAGCTCAAGGAATCGCTCAAGGAACTCCAGAACAAGATCGAGGAAGCCCAGCGCAAAAAGAACCTGCTCGTGGCACGCGCCAAACGCGCCGAAGCTCAACAGAAGATACAGAGTACCATCTCAAACATAGCCGGAAACCGCAGCGCCTTTGACGCCTTTGACCGCATGGCGGCTAAGGTAGACCAAATGGAAGCTGAGGCTGACGCATCACTAGAGCTTGAGAACCTCTCCGCAGACGCAAGCCTAGAAAAACGTTTCGCTGAACTGGAACATTCCGATTCTTCGGCTGACCTCATGCTTATAGAACTCAAGGAAAAAATGAAGGCTTTGCCGGATAAGTCCTCCTAAATGACGGAGGGTGTTGTGAACCAGAAACTACCTGTCTTCATTAGATTGATTCGCTTTGTCTGTCTCTGGTTTATCATCGCGTTTGTGGTGTTGACCATCGCTCACTTTATGGCGATCCGCATTGATCTGGCGAGTATGTTCTCGCTTACCCAGCAGGAAGCTAAGATCGACTCCCTGCTCACCGCAGGCTGGCGTTCCCTGCCGCTCAGTATCTACATCACCGTGCTGTTGGGATTGAGCTACAGCGCCCGGTATAAGTTCCCTGTTCTTCCTTCCATCGTTTATGTGATGGTTCTATCCCTGCTCTGGATCGGACTTTTTTCACTGATACTGAGCATAATCCAGAGAGGATCGCCTTGGCCTACCGAAAGATTCCAACATCTGGGAGAGACAGGCCTTATCACAGTTGACGGCGATCAGTATCAGGTACTCCTGCAAGACCCTGATCTGCCCGGTGCGCTGGTGATCGCCCCACTGGACTTGCCCCTTAGGTATGAGAACACCCAGATAGGGCTTGGCGCCCCCTCAATCTTCTTCAGAAAGGATTCCGTGTATTTTATCGAAACGCTCCTGCGTAAGTTCATCCGTGCCGGCGAGCAATGCCGTGATCGTTTGCAGGAAAGTTTCTTATCGTTCTTTCTATATATACTCGCGCTGGTGTTTTGCCTGAGTACCCTGCGCTTCGTGTTTGACGTAAGTTCATGGCCGCTGGCAAACCTCTTTTTGGGCGCGCTCCTGTTCTGGGGCATACTGGAGCTGGAAACCCTGCTTGATTCGGAGCAGGTGCAGACGCTTATAAACGCCATAAGCGGAGAAGCCCTCATGTTCATGGTAGTTCCTCTGGCTTTATGCATACTAGGGCTTGTGTTCCTTTTATTTAGCTCTGGAAATTCTTTTATCAAAAAGAGGTGGGCTATCAATGAAGATTACTAAACCATTCATCTTTTCTGTCTACATGCTTGCCTCCTCTCTGTTGTTCATAGTATTCCGGTTTTTCGTACCTATCGATGCAATACCGCTCCCCATCTATTCAGTTCGGTGGCGTTTTGTGAGTGGGTTTCTTAGCTATTTTGATCTATTTCCAGCGCTGGTTCTTTCCGGCCTTGTACTCCTATTTAGCTCGCAGGAAAACCCGCAAGAAAAGTTCACGCGTTTCTCACCCAAGTTTCTGGAATACCTCAAGACTCCGATCACCATAGGCATTGTAGCAACGCTGGTGTATACGCTGCTCTTTCTCCTTGCCACGCCCCTTGCCCACGATTTCGTCTCCACACTCCGGTTTCGGGGAGAGCTTTATACTCAATCCATAACCGGCGCCGTGAAGTACGCAGAACGAGGGGAATGGCCTGACGCAGAGCAGTTTATGCGCGTATGCGACTCAATATGGCCGGGAAACCCTCTCAACGAGCCTTTGCGGGAACAGATTAAGGTTGGCATGGATAGCTGGCGACTCAGCGTCTCGCTGCGTGATCAATCCACTGGCGCTGGTGAAAAGGTTTCCCAGAACCGCCACCCGCTGGGAAAAGAACCGGTCAACACAACTGAAGCCCTGGTCATGGCAGACAAGGCGTTCCGCGAGGAGCGTTACTACGACTCCCACTGGCTTGCCGTGCTTGCGGGGCGTCTCGCCCACCAGGGCAGTGTCGAAGCAACGCAGGCCCAGCGGCTTGCCTCACTCGCGTGGAGCGCGCTCGACGTTGCCACATCCTTACCTGAAGAGGAGGCATACTACCTGTATCGTCAGAAGCGCGAGGGTTATGAGGCAGTCATAGCCGGCGACTGGATTAACGCCTACTACATCTTTAAGATGCTTGCCCCCCGGCTTCCGTCCGACACTGACGTGGCTAACTTTCTCGCCTTGAGTGAAGAAGGCGCTCGGCAAAGCTCGTTCTTTGTGAATGAAGTTGACGAGCATGTGGGAGAAATGCTCTTAGAGGCGCTCTTTTCCCTGCCCATTGACAATGGCGGACGCGCGGTTATGCGTGTTTTCTCCCTGTCCACCATGCCAGACGCTTCCTATGGTACAGGCTTTGAGCTTATGGCGTTCTCCGCTGATGGCACAATGCGTTATGATCTGATAACGCCCTACGTTAAGATATTGCCTATTCGCCTTGACGATACTGAGAAACTCCTCATCATGCTCCACGCGCTTTCGCGGGAAAGTGCGGAAGCCAGCCTTGCTCCGGTCTGGAGCGGCAATGAGCGCCCCTCCATCACCAATACCGAACTCATACTGAATGTGAGCTATGATGATTTCCTCCTTCTTGCAAAACTCCGGCGCGGCCTTAAATCGCTTTCAATAAATGAACTCTTCACCGCCTCAGACCGCTTTGGAGACTACGGCTATATTACCAAAGTGTTTGAGGCTGAGCTTATCTACCGTCTGAGTGAACCCGGCGCCATGCTGTCTCTGGTGATACTTATCATTATTGTTGGCTGGCGCTTCCGCTCATCGGTAAAATACTTGAACATACCCATGCTGTTTATATTGCCGCTGGTCTTCAATGGTTTGGTGTTTTTCTTTCGTAAGATACTTAATATTTTGAGCATCACGTTGATCATTGCCTTTAGCTTTTCCACCACTATCATCGTGTTTAGCATCGGACTTGTCTGTTTATTCATTTTTTGTCTGATAATGGCGTCTGCCCAGCATGGGTAAGACAGGGAGGCAATCTTTTCTCCGCCTGGAAACGACTTATTTCCGCCTGAGAATGTTCCATTTCCGCCTGGAAACGACTTATTTCCGCCTGAGAATGTTCCATTTCCGCCCGAAAATGACTTATTTCCGCCTGAGAATGTTCCATTTCCGCCTGGAAACGACTTATTTCCGCCTGAGAATGTTCCATTTCCGCCCGAAAACGACTTATTTCCGCCTGAAAAAACTTTGTTTCCGTCCGGAGAAGATTGTCCTCTTTGGGGAAGCGTCCTAGAAACAAAGTGTCTTCTCCAGTATTCTGAAGCAACTATGCGAACCATTGAGAACTATTTAAGCGAATGTGTGCGCGAGGGGGCCTTCCCCGGCGCGTCGTGGATCACGGGAAACCAGACTGAGGTTTTTGAGCAAGGTGCGATTGGCGTTCTGGGTCAGGGGCTGGGGCCTGTGCGGAAAGACAGTGTGTATGACATGGCTTCGATAACCAAGCTGTTTGTGGCTTGCGCCTTGATGCGTCAGCTTGAGGATGGTCTTACCCGCCTTCAGGATACGGTTGATTACTTCCTGCCGTCATACAAGGGTACGCCCAAGGCGTCTATCACGCTGTTTCAGTTGCTTACCCACACTAGTCCCATTGCCGGCGGCAACCGTCTTTACCTGTCGGCGCACGCCAAGGCTGATCTGCTGGAAGAAATCATCTGGACCCCGCTTCGCGCCGATAGCCCTGAGCGCGTTGTCTACACCTGTGAGGCGTTCATCCTTTTGGGAGAGATTGTTTCGGCTATTGACGGAGAGTCGCTTGACGCGGTGATACAGAAGCGGGTGCTTGACCCGCTTGGCATGAAAGAGACTATGTACCGACCGCCGGCAGCCTTGCTTGAGCGCATTGCGGCCACTGAGAACGATCCGTGGCGGGGCAGGGTTTTGCGCGGCGAGGTTCACGACGAGAACGCGGCGGTGATGGGTGGCGTCAGTGGCAATGCCGGCATTTTCTCCACTGCCGCTGATATGTCGCGCGTGGCAATCGCCATGCTTGACTCGCTTGATGGCCGGGGTTTTCTGCGAAAGCCGACTGCCGAGCTGATGACGCGGAACCACACGGAGGGTCGGGGTGAGAATCGTGGTCTGGGCTGGATGGTCTGGGAGCGCGGCTCTTCTGCCGGCGACTATATGTCGGCGCGCGCCTTTGGACACACGGGCTATACCGGCACAAGCCTCTGGGTTGATCCGGTTTACCGGCTTTACGCGATTCTGTTGACGAACCGCGTGCATCCTACTCGCGAAAACACGCGGCTGTTTCGCACGCGCGCCATTTTCCATAACCTGCTTATACTGCGTTATGGAGCGCGCGCTTAGGACTTGTTTGCACAGTTTGGTGAAGACCAGACGCATGTTCCGGCGATTGTTTTGGATCAAAGAGTTAAAATAATGCTTGACAAGTTGTAGATGGCAGGGTTAACATACGGTCTATGGGTATGTTAACTTTTTTACACACATGTCCGATGATAAATGCGCATATTGCTTGTTCGCGGTCTGTGGCGGGTAGTGCCTGCTACATTTTTTCACATTGGTGTAAAATTCTTGTTGACAAGCCCGCGAGAGTAGGGTACATTGATTTCAATGGTAGCAGGAAATGGTTCCTGATAAGGTCGAAAGACAGCGGTCTGGAAAGATTGCTTATACAAAAAGCGCTTGGCAGGGCGCGATTCTTAAAAAAGGAGGGTGTGGTTTATGAAAAACGCTTTGAGAATGACAAAATCTAACAATCTACCCCCCCCCCCCCCCCTGTAGGGTAGTAAATTTTGTTTTATCCTTAGCTCAAGATGCTGAGTGTGAAGTTCTTCTTGTAGAGTCTGCGTACACTTCTTCTCATCAAAACGCTGTTCGTCTTGCATTGTCTGATAGGCGGATAGGTAATATCTTTATTCTTATTGGTAAATCTGGGAATTTCGTTCTGTTCACAATGTGGACAAACGGGATTCCCATTTTTTATGTGCAAAGGAAAGAATTGACGACCGTTGGTTGTTCCTTTCCAGCATTTTTTTCAGGAGGGAAACATGAAAAGCAAAGCAGGTGTAATGGCAATGCCCAGCGTGATGCGGGCATTGGGGTTTGCGTTCACCAGATGCGCGATGCTGGCAACGAGGCGCAGATGCTGAGATCAAGGTTTAACCTGAAGGGCGCGCCTGACAGTTGCAGGTGGGAAACGTCCTACAAGAACGAACTCTCGGAAATCACCCTTAGTCTGGGTATGGCTGCTAAGAGCGCTGTTACCCGCTCAGGGCGAATTAACGTATGCAATCCAATAAGGAGAAATTTTATATGAAAAGAATATCACGGAACTTCGTTTCGATAAGTCTTGCTCTCGCCCTGTGCGCGGGCATAAGTGGAATGGTCTTCGCTCAGGAAGCTGATGAGGAAACGCCGGCGCCTACAGTCTGGAGCGGACCCAGCATTACTATCGGTACTGGAACATTCAGCATCGGCGTCCAAACCGTGTTCAATGGCTTTCTCGTTACCTCGAATGTCAAACCTGATCCCGATGGGTCATATCCGGATACGACCATCAATGAATATGATGACGAAGACTATGCCGGCAACATCAGCTTTAGCGCCACTTACGACAATAGTGAGGCGACGCCGAATGTCGGTTACTCCTTCGGCACATCGGCCAATCTGAGGCGTGTAAACAACTTCGCTGGCACGTGGGACGTCAATGTTGATAGTCCTTGGGGTAAGCTCTGGCTGCTCAACAAGCAACTGTGGCTCCGTGCGGGCGGTCCCGAAGACCCGTGGACAGCTTGGGCTGATAACTGGAGCTTTGGTGATGATCCTGGCGGCGGCGCTCTTCAGCTCAACATCAATCCCACAGCCCTCAAAGGACTGAACGTTGGTGTTACCCTTCCCATTCCATTGGAGGAAAAGAAAGCTGATTATCCCTTTAAGAACATGGTTGTTGGCTTCAAGCTCGGTGAACCGCTTCCATATACCGCCATAAGTGCGGCCTTGAAATTCCGGGATGTAACCCTACTCAAGGAGGATAATAGTACAGACCTGCATGCGTCTTTTGATTTCAACCTCTCACCGATTCAGATTAGGGCAGAGATGCAATACCTTGACATCAATCAGGACAAAGATGTCCTCAAGGGGGTCGCTATAGGTGATGACCGGTCGGTTCAATTCCAGCTTCACCCCCGTCTTGACCTCAGTTTGTCCAAGCTCGTGGATCTTGGTGCGTTCTCCTTAGAGACATTCACCGTATATGCCTGGATCAAGAGTGATCCGACGTATGTCAGTGATGACAATAGCAACACAGAGCTTTCGATTGAGTGGGCGCCGAGCTATAAGCTCGCCGACGGGATCAAGGCCTCTTTCCTTTTTGGCGGCTACTTTAACGTCTGGGGCGGCGATCCCACTAAAACAAAGGAAAGCCTGGAAGGTGAATATGCCTACAACCAGGTTGGGTTATTGCTTCGTCCGGCTCTTGAGTTCACCTTTGGCCCGAATGCGGGGATTCGTCTGCGTGACGCGATTTACATCCAGCAGACAGGAATTGATCCTGAGCGCGGTATCAAAAACCAAGTTCAGGTCAAGTTCTGGTGGGGCTTCTAAAAAAGGGCTATGTCCTCGGCGCATAAGCCGCTGGCATAGCCCCGGGTAACACGGCGGGCTACACCTTGCAAGCTAAACCCGCCATTGTTTTGGAGAAGTAGTTCCAGGCCGTAGATTGAGTTTATTGATGGCTTCCCCCTGTAAAACCCTCAGGGGAGCTGTCGTGCCGAATAAGCCCAATGTCAACGCTGCGGTCTGGAACTTTTTTTGTCTAAGCAATAAACAAAGTGTACAAGGGCTTAACGGCAAAAACTAGGAACTCATAACATGACTTACTTTTTTACATAAACTAAAGAAAGAATGTTGCCCACCCTTGTACACTTTGTTCAAAGATTTAACAGCTAACTGCTAGGTTTTGAAATAAACATAAACAAAATGTAGCTTTGCGTCAAGCATAAAATGCTTATAAGTTGAATAATTCTTGTTACGAATTGCCGTACGGCGAGGTTGAAGATTTTTCAATGAAATCGTATCGTATTATATTATAATATAGAAGGAATAAATCTTCTGCACTCCCAGCTTTACTCCATAAGGAGTGGGGTATTATTCCCCCTATGAAGGCGCTGGGTTGCGTTGCATGTGAGCGCGTGGATTGAAAACAAACATGATAAGAATCATAACTAGAAGTGAAACCTCGGCGCTGAGGGAAAACTTGTTGCGGATCACAGCGGTACTTATCGCGCTCGTTGCCTCGGCGTTCATCATGCTGTTTATGGGCTATAACCCGCTTGATGTGTATGAGCGGTTGGTCGCCGGCTCTTTAGGCACAGCATACCGGTTCAGGGAAACGGTGAATAAGGCTATTCCGCTCGCCACGCTTTCTCTGGGAACAGCCGTCGCGTTTCGCATGAAGTTCTGGAATATCGGCGGCGAGGGGCAGTTTTTCATTGGCGCTTATGGGGCTGCACTCGTCGCGTTTGCCTTCCCCTCCTTGCCCGCGCCACTCCTGCTTCCAGCCATGTTCGCCACAGCCTTTGTGTTTGCCGGCGCATGGGCTCTCATCCCAGCCCTGCTCAAGGCGCGCTTTGGGACAAGCGAGACACTGGTTACCCTGATGCTCAACTACATGGCGGCCAAGTGGGTCTCATACCTGCAATACGGGCCGTGGAAAGACCCGGCGGCAAGCGGCTTCCCCAAGATCGCGCCGTTCAGCGAAAACGCGATACTGCCGAATGTGCTGGGGATACACGCAGGCTGGATCATCACGCTGCTCCTGTGTACCCTCGTGTACCTGCTCATCAGGAAAACAAAGCTCGGCTATGAGATTGATGTGCTGGGAGAAAGCGAAGCCACGGCACGTTACGCAGGCATGAATGTGCTGCGTATCACGATCATCGCTATCATGTTGAGTGGCGGACTTTGCGGCCTTGCCGGCATGATGCAAGCTTCCGCTGTGGAGCGCTCCCTTTCCGAGCAACTATCAGGAGGCTTGGGCTTTACCGCAGTCATCACAACATGGCTCGCCCGCCTCAGTCCGCCGGCTATTGTCCTGGTCTCTTTTCTGTTTTCCATGCTTATACAGGGAAGCGCGTTCCTGCAAAGCTCTCTAAAAATACCAGCGTCCATCTCAAGCGTTTTACAGGGGATCATCATCTTCTTCGTGCTGGGAAGCGAATTCTTCCTGCGCTATCGCCTGGTGTTTAGTTCCAATTATAAAGGAAAAAAACAATGATACCCTTTTTACAAACCGCCGTGCAGATGGGAACCCATATCCTGTTCGCCGTGCTTGGCGGCATACTCTGCGAAAAAACAGGCAACATGAACCTCGGCATTGAAGGCATGATGCTTCTCGGCGCATCACTGGGCTTTTCAGCGGCGCTGTCCACGGCAAACCCTGCGGCAGCAGTCTGCGCCGCAGGTCTCGCCGGCGCGGGCGGCGCACTCATCTACGCCTTCATCACAGTAACGCTCCGAGGCAATCAGGTGGTTACCGGACTCATCCTCACCATCTTTGGCACCGGCGTATCAGGCTTTCTCGGCAAGAACCTCTCAGGCCATCCCCTGCCCGACGCAATCAGCCAGGCATTCGCGCCACTGTCTGTGCCACTTCTCAGCCGCATCCCCGTTATCGGCCCCATCTTTTTCCAGCAGAGCGTTTATGTACTGGCCGGCATGGTTCTCGCAGTCGCGCTCCACTGCTACTTCCAATACACCCGCGCAGGACTGAACGTGCGAACCGTAGGCGAAAACCCTGCTGTCGCCGACACCTCCGGCATACCAGTCGCGCTCTACAAATACCTGCACATCTGCGGCGGCGGCTTTCTCTGCGGCCTAGGCGGGGCTTACCTTTCGCTGGTATTCGTACCCCGCTGGCAGGAAAACATCACCGCAGGCGCAGGCTGGATCGCAGTCGCCCTCATCATCTTCAGCACATGGAACCCGCTCAAGGCAATCTTCGCCGCGTATATATTCGGCGCGCTCAAAGGCATCGGCTTCAAGTTCCAGAACCTCAACCTCGTGATACTAGGTAAAAAAATCGTGTTCTACCCTCAGTTACTCGACATGATTCCCTACATCGCCACTATTCTTGTACTACTCCTCATCACCCTGCAGAAAAAGAAGGAATATCAGGCGCCCGCCGGACTGGGTAACCCGTACTTCAGGGAAGAGCGTTAGGAAGCGTAAGCGCCGCCATAAAAGCCGCAAGCTCCTGCGCTGAGGAAAACACACCCTGAAAAAACGAGGAACCACCGCCGCCACGCCCCTCGTTCGCTTCCATCGCCGGCTTCAGCATAGGACGGAGGTCAATACCCTTGGTTGAACAGAAGGCAACGAACTTAGCGTCCTTGGGCGAAGCAAACACAAGCGGCACGCCACACAGCTTCTGGGCAGCGCGCCCTATGCGGTGCGCCTCGTCAATGTCAGCGTCCGGAAGACTCAGCGCCAGTACGCGCGGCGTCGGCGTCGCGCCCTCAGCCAAGATACCAGCCTTTTGTAAAAGCTCCGCCGCCTTGATCCCAGCGAGCGTTTCTTCCAGCGCTTTGACACGACGCTCAAGGGCGCCAGCCTTTTCAAGCAAGGCAAGCACGGCCTGCGCAGCCTCCACAACAGGAACCTTGAGAGCGCGGGAAACAGTATCAGCGTTGTCCCGCAGAAGACGACTATCGTTCAAGACACGCCTTCCCGCGATAAACGAGACGCGAGTCATGCCCTTATACTTCTCCGCGCCAAGGATACGGAGCATCCCGATCTCGCCAGTGCTTCTCAGATGAGTTCCACAGCAGGGCGAAAAGTCATTACCTTGAACCTCCACCACGCGAATCACCTCTTCGCCCTGAGGCGGAACCTTCCGCAGGGGAAAATCAGCCACATTCTCCGGCGGACAGAAGTGCGTTATAAGCGGACAGTCCCTTTCAATAGCGCCGGCAACCGCCTCTTCCACCGCAAGAAGCGTTTCTTTGGTGAACTCCGGCGCGTCCACATCAATCGTGTTTACCTCTTCGCCCAAGTGCATAGACAGCGTGGGCTTTCCCGTGAGCCGCAGTATAGTCCCGGACAGAAGGTGCTGCGCCGTGTGCTGGGCGCTAAAGTCCCTGCGCCGCCGCGTGTCAAGCCTAAGCGCCGCACCACCAGTTCTGAGCGCCGCACCGTCCGCCTCTGACACCACGTGGAGGATTTCGCCGCCCTCTTCCCGTGTATCAAGCAACGCCGCGCCGTTAATCGCGCCGCGGTCGCCGCTTTGACCGCCGCCCTCTGGGTAAAAAATGGTTTTGTCAAGGATAAGCGCCGTCTTGTCCTTAAACGGACGGATTTCCAGAATCGTGGCGGCATAGACGCCGTCATCGTGAATGTCGTAATAGAGCCGTTCAGTCTTCATTGCCCCAATCTATCAGTGTTAAACAAACAACGAAAGAGGGCGCCGCCTCTCACGACTCGCGAGATAAAAGAGCTTCTCCTCTTTTGGCGGAGATGCGCTCCTCCCCGCCAAAACTCAGTGAGTTTTATACAAGAACTCAGTGAGTTTATATAAAAGGAAACGCTAGAGGCTTAATTTTTAATGTCTCTGGCGCCAACGGCTGGCAGTAACATTGAATAGACGCATTGAATTCAAGCGCACGTTCATGCTAGGGTGAGGAAGAGGTACATTATGGTTTTCAAAGCAAAAAACAAAGAAAAAGATGAAGTAAAAGCTAAGACAAAGAAACAGGCGGTGCGGGATGAAAACGCCACGCTTGCGGATTGGAAGCACCGGCTCAAGGAACGACCGCTCATGTTTATCGGAACATTGGTGGTTCTGCTTATCGTGATTGTCGCGTTTGTGCTGGTTCCGGCCATTCCGGGCGTGAGCAACGACGGCACTGAATTGGAGTTCGGCTCGTACAACAAGACGCCCATCACGCTGGTCTCAGGGAACTACTTCGCGCAGCAGGTGCAGGGATATGAGGAACTCTACCGTTACTACTACGGCGACAGCTATGACGCCAGTAACATCTTCCTGACGTATCAGATGTGGCGGAGCGCGTTTGAAGACACGGTGATTCATATTGCAAAACTTGAGGAGATGAAAAAAGCTGCCTATGTTGCGCCGGTGGATGTGGTCAATCGGGAGATAGCCCAGCTTCCTCAG
Organism: Treponema sp.; assembly: GCA_031279205.1. Lineage (GTDB taxonomy): Bacteria > Spirochaetota > Spirochaetia > Treponematales > Breznakiellaceae > JAIRMT01. The sequence continues at coordinate 22,152 of JAITIX010000149.1, forward strand.
TTTCAGGAGAATGGGCGCTTCTCCAGTCTCAAATACCGCCAGTTGGATAGCATGACCCAGCGGGCCTTGTTCCGCGAGGTTCAGGAAAGTCTTGCCGAAACGCGGTATACAAACGACATGGTGAACACGCTGCCAGTATCTTCAAGCGAAGCGGGGTTTATAAGTCAGATGGCTTCCCCGCAACGCTCGTTTGATACGGCGCTCTTTTCGTTATACGACTATCCAGAAACCGAGTTGAGCGCGTATGTTACCTCAAACAACGCGCTCTTCCGTGTTGCTCATCTTTCACAAATCACGATTACGTCCAGTGAACGGGAAGCCAACCAGATTCTGGCAACGGTTCGGGATGGAACCGCTTCCTTTGAGGACGCGGCAAAGAACTATTCGCAGGATAGTTACGCTGAAACTGGCGGGGATATGGGAATCAAGATGGCGTATGAGCTTACGAGTGTTATCCCCAATGAGGCTGACCGAGAAACTCTGCTCAGTCTTTCCAAAGGTGAACTAAGCCCGCTCATCAGGCTTTCTTCTGGCTGGGCGTTTTTCCGCGCTGAGGAGGATCCGCGCGCGCCAGACATGGATGATACCACACTCAACGCGCGGGTGCGGCTCTACATGATGGATTTTGAGCGCGGCCGTATTGAAGACTGGTATGTTGACCGCGCCAATGAGCTTGCCGCAGCGATCAATGATCTGGGTTTTGATGAGGCGATTGCCGCGGCAGGACTTGAAAAGACTAGCTTTGGCCCAGTGCCGCTTAATTATGGCGACGTGGGCTTGTTTACCACGCTTTCATCACTGTCCGATGCTGCCTCTATCTCCGGTACGGTTGTCTCTGACCAGAATTTCTGGCAGACCGCGTTTTCAACGCCGGTTGCCACGCCTTCTCAGCCCATTGTTATTGGTAGTTATGTGGCGATTCTGTATCCAGTGTCAGAGACCGCGCTGGATTCGACCAGTATCGAGGCGATTGAGTCATCCTATTCCTCGTACTGGATTGGCAACACCATGAATCAGGCGCTGCGCTCCTACTTTTTGGCCAGTGATAAGCTCGATGACCAGTTCTCCGACGCGTATTTCCAATACTTCCAGTGAGGATGCGCCCCGGCAGGTTTCTGCCCGTCGGGGTTTTTCTGTCTTTTATAAAAACAAGGCTCTTCTTTCGCTTATAGACCCGATTGCTCAGGCGGAACGCCTGGTTGCGTCGTTGTCTGTTTCAGCTAAGACCCTGTATGTCTGTCCATCGCCCCTGTATGCGTATGGGCTTGCGAGCCTGCTTGAGCGGCTTGACGCGGATTCGGCGGTTCTTTGCGTGGAGGCTGACGAACAGCTTTTTACGCTGGCGCGTGAGGCGCTTGGGGCGCTGAACGATTCCCGCCTCTGTCTTGTGTTTGCGGGACGCGGCACGGCGCCTGTACGCATCTTTGTTAAGAACCGCTGGGGGAGCTGTGCGTTCCGGCGCGTGGAACTGCTCCGGCTTACCGGCGGCTGGCAGCTTTTTCCGGCTTTATACGAGGAACTGCTTGCAGCGCTGCGGCGGGACTTGCTCACCGGCCTGAGTAACGCTCTGACGCTGACGCGGCTGGGGCGCTTGTATATCAGAAACGCGGTTCGCAATCTCCCGCTGCTTGCCCATTCCCTTAGCTTTGGCGCGATTGCCGCGCGTTTCGGCGCCGCGCCGGTACTCGTGCTGGGCGCCGGACCCTCGCTGGACGCGGTGTTAGACTGCCTTGCCCCTGATCCTGCGGTTCACGCACGGGAAACCCGGCCATTCCGCATTGTGTGCGTGGACACGAGTCTGGGTGCGTTACGGGCGCGGGATATACCGCCCGATCTGGTGGTCGCGCTGGAGAGTCAGCACTGGAACCTGCGTGATTTTGTCGGACTCGGCGGCTGGAACGCGCCGCTTGCCATGGACCTTTCAGCCCTTCCCGCGACAAAGGACACGCTTGGCGGCGAACTTGCGCTCTTTGCCACTGAATGGACACCTCTGAGATTCTTCACGCGGCTCAAAGCAGCCGGACTCATGCCGGAAACATTCCCGCCGCTGGGTTCCGTTGGTTTAAGTGCAGTGGCTATAGCGCTGCGCGTGAGTGTGGGTACGCTTGTTGTGGCTGGTCTGGACTTTTCCTTCACCCTCGACCATTACCACGCCCGCGGCACGCCGAGCCATCGGGAACTTCTGCGCCGGCAGAACCGCCTGAACAGCCCGATCAATGCCGCTGCCGCGTTTCGCGCCGGAACCTTTATAGCCCGCTCAAAGTCAGGTCTCCCAACGCGAAGCGATCCTGCGCTGAACACCTACCGTAACCTTTTTGAGGATGCGTTCTCCGGCGAACCCCGACTGTATGACATTGAAGGCCCCGGACTGTCGCTGGGGCTGAACACCCTATCCATACAAGCGACGCTTGCGCTTTTGCGCAACGCTCCGCCAGCTCCCGCCAAGCCGTTCGTTTCCCCGCGTATCGAAGCGTCCACCATAAGCAACTTTATCCAGAACGAGGTAGCCATGCTCCATAGCCTGAAAGCCATACTCTGCGGAGACCGGTCTGCTTCGCCAGAAGAACGAGAACACCTGCTCCTCGCCTGTGATTATCTCTGGGCGCATTTCCCAGACCGCGCTGGCAAAGCGCCGCTGGCAACGGACATTTCGTTTCTCAAACGGGTTCGCATGGAAATCGATCCCATGCTGAGGCTTTTCTCCTAAGCTCCTCTACCAATCTTTCCGAATTAGAACATAGTGAGCCTATCAAACGTCAGTTAGACCATAGCTTAACATGAGTTCGACGAGTTCCTAAAATAGAGAAAGCCGCTTTCCAACTAAGTTATGGGAGAGCGCTCTGGCCTAGAGCGAGCGTGTTGCAGCTTGGAGTATATCTAACCTATACGTTAGATACACTCTAACGTATAGTTGAAACTAGGGTTATCAAGGAGTTTTTATTCATGAATAATACGCAAGGGTCTTATCGTGTATTGATCGTCGGTTGCTTGATGGCAAGCATCGCGGTGGTTTTTATCTCTGTGTTTGTATTTCGGAGCGCCGCGCCCGCCTCCGTATGGGCGCTACCTACGCTGGGCGGCGTGAGTTTCTTGTTCGCTGGCGTGCTTGGTTACGTACTGTGGAAAGTCGGGAGTCCTCTGGGGGAAGATTTTCAACAGTTTGAAGCCAAGCCAGACATGAAAGAGGCCGCGCTCAGGCAGCTTGGCGCATTCCCTTTACGCGCTCTCGCAATCTATGCGGTGGTACTGGTGGTGTACATCGCGGCTATCACGTTAATTATGGGGACGCTGGGGCTACGCAACGAGCAGAAACTTCCGCTTGCCCTGTTTCAGTTCGCTTTCGGGCTTTTGTTTGGTTGTTGTCTGTATATTAACTCAGATCGGGAGGTAACGAGGTTTCTGCTTTTGCAGTCCATTGTTTCTTATCCCCGTGCAATCAGGGAACAGCGGCAATACCGCAAGTTCTTCATCATACCGACCGTGGTGGCCTTCATGCTGTTGATACTGGGCGCTGCCTCCGCGCTGCTCTTGTTTGATGCCCAGGCGCATACCCCCGTGCTGCTCAACAGGATGATTAGCGCCATTGTGATCGGCGCTTTGATCTTCTTCACGTTTGTTATTGTTCTCATGATTACCATATCAAAGGTTCACCAGGTCATCTATAACTCAATCCTCGACCAAACCCAGCAGATTGCCATCGGGGAGCGGGACCTGCATAAGCGTATAACCATAAGCTCGGTTGATGAACTGGGTTCCATCGCGGGCATGGTCAATGAATTCTGTGAAGGGCTTGCATTCGCCATTGGCGAAATCAAACGCATCCAGTTGGAATTCATGACTCTGGGTGAAGAACTGCGGAAGAATGCCCAATCAAGCGCAGGTACGATAAGGCGCATTTCCACCGATATAAGCGTGGTGAGGGAAAAGGCGCTTATCGAAGCGAGTAACGTTACTGAATCCTCCGGCCTGATAGAAGAAATGGCCAAAATCACCAATAGTATGGAAGCCTTGATAAACAATCAGTCCAAGTGCGTTGGAAGTGCGTCCGCAAGTGTGGAAGAGATTTTTGGTAAAGTCAACTCCATAAGCAGCTCCATCAATGTTATGGCGGAGCAGTTTGCTGAACTTATCAGCCTTTCACACCGGGGGGAACAGGCTCAGATTGAATCCATGCAGAAGATCGAACTTATAGCTACGCGCTCGGAATCGCTGCTTGAGGCGAACAAGGTGATTGCCGCTATTGCCAGTCAGACCAATTTACTTGCCATGAACGCCGCGATTGAGGCGGCTCACGCGGGCGCATCTGGTCAAGGCTTTGCCGTAGTCGCGGACGAGATACGCAGGCTGGCCGAGACTTCGGCGGTACAGACCAAGAACATCAGGTCTGAAATCAATCTGGTTCAGCAGGCAATCGCTGAGGTGGTAAGCACGTCAAAGGCGTCCCAGACCGTGTTTTCCCAAGTGTCCGAGCGCATTGAGAAAACCGATCAAGTTGTTATTGAGGTTAAGGAAGCGATGAATGAGCAGAAAGCTAGTTCAACCCAGATTCTGGATACCTTTAAGGTTGTGAATGAGCTTACGTTCAATGTGCGAAACAACGCCAAGGAGATGAATACCAGCGCCGCCATTGTTCAGAAAGGAATGAAAGAACTGCTTGATGCCTCCAGAGAGATTCAGAAGCATATTGAGCAAATCGCCAGCGGTTTCAGCGAAGTCGAAGCTGGCGCGAGTTTGGTTTCCACTGTTGCTGAGAAAACCGTGAAAAACATCCATGTTATGGAAGCTGCCATAGGCCAGTTCAAAACCTGAAACACGACAAGCATTGATCTATGTAAAGAAGTGGTTGTATAATCAATCCAGTCTTTCATTAGGGGGAAGTTTTTATGAAACTCAAAAGGTTGAGATACACGTTAGCTGTGGGAGCTTGTGCTGTTTTTCTGTTTTCGGGGTGCGCAACGACTCGGGTTACTGACTTACAGAATGAAAACCTTGAATTGAATCAGAGGATAGATGAACTGGAAGCGGAACTGGCCAGTGAACAGGCTAAACAAAGTCTGGGGGATCAAAGGATAAGCGAACTGGAGGAGGAATTGGCCAGTGAACAGGCTAAACGTGAGTCTATCGAAAACAGTGCAAGGCTGGTTTCCGTTCAAACCAATGAGGAGAGCATTACTTCTCTACGGGCGGAACTTGATCGACTAAAATTCTTGAATGAGATTTTGCTTGAGGCGAGCGGGACTAGCACGTTGACGATCAAGCCGGCTGAGACCCTGCTTACCGTTGGTACGGGACGAATTTGCGTAACTCAGGCTGTGAACAACAGTGGATTTCTGGGTTTTCTCTCAGCGGAGAACCGGCCTGATGATCGGGGGAGAAGCTCAGCCAGCTCTGCTCAGGCGGTGGGTGTTTCATGGCTTGACGCGGTGCGGTACTGCAACTGGCTCAGCGCCCAATGGCAGTATGACACCTACTACTCCATCAAAGGGACTGAGGTGCAGCTCAATCTGAGTGGCAGAAAAAATGGATATCGCCTGCCTTCGCAGGCTGAGCTTGACGTGAGTGTGCGGAATGGCTTCCTGAGTATGGACGCTGTTTCGAGGATAGGGCTTTTGAGTTCGGAACCGAATAGAGCGTATCGTTATGATCGGACGAGGAATGGCCTCGTTCCCCTTGACGCTTCGCTTCCCGTTAACAATATAGGATTTATGGTAGTAAGAAATGAAAACTAACAAACACTTTCTTTGGGGAACTTTATTCCTGTTTATTATGGTGCTTGTCGTGGGTCATGTTTTTGCGCAGACCTCTGTTGACGATATCACGGCAAATTTGACCGATAACTTCACTCTGTATGAGCGTTATCTGCCGAACACCCTGCTCAATCAGTTACGCGCTATCCGCAACCGGATCATAAGCAGGCCAGATGAGGCAGCAACGGTCATTGATGCTATGCGGGACATCATTGTTGAGTGCGATAATACGGCGTATCAGAATGTGCTGGCGAAGCTCTCTGAGATGGGCAAGAAAGACGAGCGGCTCAGTTCGTATCAAAACAGGTACGAGGTACAGGAACTGCACCGGCGGTTTTTAACGCTCAATGAAAAGGCGCAAATTTCGATTGAAGAGATACGAAACGATGTCAACGCCATTGAATCGCTCTATGACGCGCTTGATCAGCAGTATGCCGATCTGGTGGTGTTGAGCGGTGTCGCTGAAAGTACCTATGTGGTCCAGACCGGGGATTCTTTGCGTGGAATTGCGGATCGGCTCTACGGCGCTGCGTCGCGGTGGCGCGACATCTATGTCCTGAATCAGGACATAATCCAGAATCCTGACTTCATTCTTCCTAGTATGGTACTGCGGCTCCCGGTTTCCGAGGATCAGCAATCGCCCACTATCTTGTCTGAGCCGTACAGTGGACAGAACCTGGCGGCAGCGACGCGGGTTACGTCGAGTTCCAACAGCTACTATGTCAAGTCCAGTGGGAACGACGCCAACAACGGGTTTACTGAAGACACTGCCTTCAAAACCCTGTTGCAGGCTGTTCAGGCAGCCTCAAGCGGCTCGATCAAGACGATCACGGTCGTTGGACGGCTCGAAATAAACAGCGAGCGGGACATTATCAAGGATACGGGCGCGGCTGAGATCATCATAACTGGAAGCGCGATAGAGCCTGCCATACTGACGCCATGGGACTTATTCTGTAGTGTTTTGGTTCAGGGGAATTCAAACATCCGCTTTGAGCAGATCACGATCCGCGATTTTGACAATGGCGGCCTTGTGGTACAGGATGCCACGGTTACGCTTGGTGCGGGCGTGCGGATAACCGCCAACAATAGCTATGGCGGAGGAGGTCTGCGGATCAAGAACGGCAGAGTTATCATGCAGAATGGCTCAGAAATCGTGAATAACGAGTATTCCGAGGTTTATGAAAACATGGGTGGCTATGGCGCGGGCGTGGAATTAGACGGTGGTTCCCTTACCATGATGGAAGGGAGCAGAATCGCCGGTAATATCGCCCACGGGGTTGGCGGTGGCGTTTATATATCAGCAGGCTCCTTTGTTATGAGAGGGGGCAGCATTGCTGGCAATCAAAGCAAACGCGCACGGGGTGGCGGTGTCTATGTTGCGGGTGGTTCCTTTGAGATAAGTGGTGGGGACATTTCTGGTAATATTGGGTACTCTGGCGATGCGGTGTATGTCGCTCAGGCTGGTTCTTTCAGTAATCGCGGTGGTACGATTGCTACAGCCATTGTGGACGAGAGAGCGTTCAACCCAATCGCTCCCCCAGCTGCGAGCTTGGCTGGCTATGAATCTCATACGATTCAACCTGGTGAGTACCTGCGGGTGATTGCCGCACGTGTTTATGGCGATGAGACACGGTGGCCAGAGATATATAGAGCGAATCGGGACAACATCTCGGATCCTGACTTCATCATCGCCAATAGCGTGTTACAGATTCCGCGCCCTGAGGTATCTGAACCAATTGCTTCAATGCTGGGGATAACGCAAATGCCGGCGCAAAGCGCAAGCGTTGCGTCTCAGTCTCCGATTCTCGCCGGCATTACCACCTACTATGTAAGGGCCAGCGGGAATGATACGAACAGTGGGCTGAGTGAGACTGAGTCTTTCAAGACACTAACGCGGGCGCTTAACGCGGCGGCAGATTCTTCAATAAAGAAGGTTACGGTCATTGGTACACTCGAAATGACTGATATTGACACACTCACGATTCAGAACACCGGTGCGGATGAAATAATCATAAGCGGTAAGTCAAACGTAGGAGAGACCGCGATTCTAAGGCGGAGGTCTGATTCCCAATGGTGGAAAACCCTTACGATTAGCGGCAATTCAAATATACGCTTTGAGTACATCACGATTTCAGGTGGAACTTATGGCGGACTTGTGATCCAGGATGCTACGGTCACGCTTGGACCTGGGGCGCGAGTGAGGGACAATACCAGCGCCTATGGAGGTGGTGGCGGCGTATACATAGCGAATGGCAGATTCACCATGCTTGAAGGAGCGGAAATCTTGAATAACGCCAGTATACTCAACGAGCCTGATGAGCGTGTAGGGTATGGCGGTGGCGTGGTTCTGGAGAGCGGCAGCTTTACCATGATGGGGGGAACTATCACGGGTAATACCGCCGATACTGTCGGCGGCGGCGTGTATGTAGAGGGTGGTTCGTTTGTAGTGGTTAATGGCCGAATCACCGGCAACTCAAGCAGATTCGCCGGTGGCGCTGTCTATGTGGCGGGAGGCTCCTTTGTAATGACTGGAGCCGGTGTTGTGGCTAATAACATTGCTCAATATGGCGCTGGTGTGTATGTGGAGGATGGCACATCGGTCATGATCAATGGTTCCATATCTGGTAATACCAGCGATTATGGCGACGCGGTGTATGTTGGCTTAAAAGGTTCCTTTAAGCAGTTTGGCGGTTCCATTGAAGGCGCACTGGAAAACATGAGTGTTATTGACGCAGCGGACCTGGCAACAACTGGTTCTGGCAGATCAAGCTATTATGTGTCCGCCAAAGGCAATGACGCTAATGAAGGAACACGGGAAAACTCGGCGCTCAGGACCATGGCAAAGGCGCTTGAGTTGGTAAAGCAAAGCAATGTGAAAGTTATTACCGTCATTGGGTCGCTGGAAGGAACAACGCGGATTGAAAACATGGGTGGGCTTGAGATACTCATCACCGGAAAAGACCAGGCCACAGAGGTGGAGAAGGCTGTGTTTAAGGGCCCGGCCACAGAACCGGCATTCGATATTTCCGGCCAGTCAAAGATACGGGTTGAACATATCACGGTTTCTGCCGGCGCAGGGGGCGCATTCAGGATACAAGACAGGGAGGCGAGTCTTACACTGGGAACTAAAACGCGGATTCTCGGCACACCAGACACGATTACGGTTGGAGTGGTGCTTGAAAACGACGCCACCCTAATTATGTGCGATGACGCCAGCATTTCAAACATCAATACCTCAAGCAGCGCGGTGTATGTTGCAAAGGGAACCTTCACCATGACTGATAACGCGCTTATCGCGCGGAATTCAACGCAAGCCCATGGCGGCGGCGTCCACATCAGGGACGGCGTGTTTACCATGCAGGGAAGCGCCAAAATATCTGGCAACAAGTCAGAGGCCAATGGCGGCGGCGTCTGTATCGATCAAGGCTCGTTCAGTATGCAGGAAAACGCGCTTATCTCGGATAACACGACGCTTGGTTACGGCGGCGGCGTCTTTATGAATCAGGTGAGTCAGGAGACTCCCTCGTTTACCATGCGGGACATGGCGTTGATTTCAGGAAACACCGCCGAAAAGTTTGGTGGCGGAGTATATATCATTGGCGAGATGAGCCTATCGGGAAACACGCGCATTTCTGATAACACCGCGCTCTTTGGCGGCGGCGTGGCTATCTCTGCCGACAGCTCGCTCTCATTGTGGGAGAACACAAAGATCACCGCTAACCGGGCAAGCGGCGCTGATAGTTTTGGCGGCGGGGTACTGGGTCTGGATAAGACCAGTAGGATAACGCTGGGCGGTAACGCGGTTCTGTCGGGAAATATAGCGGACTATGGTGGTGGCGCGGCAACCTATGGCACAATTGTTGGAGAAACGAACATAGCGATTAGCGCTAACCGGGCGCTCAAGGGCGGCGGTGGTGTGGTCTTGCTTTTCAAAAACGCCAGTGATCTTCAAGAAGAAAACAGAGCCGAGATCACAAATCTGTTTGAAAAGGTGTATGGCAATATCGCCCCTGGGGACCCAAAAGAGGCGGATATTGCTTTAAGGCAGTTCTAGCAAAAACCTGTACGGCGGAGCGCGAGACTCGCGTTCCGCCGTATTGTTTTTGGACCCAGCCATGACAAACCAAGCGCCGTACCCTTAAAACAAGCCTTAATCGCCTCGTCGCTCATGGAAAGCAGTTCCCGCGCGTCAAGGTAGGCGGGTAACACGCCCAGCTTAGATGAAACGCCCTGAATAGGACGTTGGTTATGTATACAGGCATCCTGACAAAGCGTACAGCCATAGAGCCGTTGCCCCCAGACCCGCGCCACATCGGGCGGAACTGTTTCCTCGTTACCAGAAGCATACCACTGGATACAGCGGAGGCGGTCGAGCGTGCCGTCCCCGCGCAAAGCTCCGGTGGGGCAGGCGGCCATACAGGGCGGACGCTTCGGGTCGCAGGCGGCGCAACGGGGGAAATCGTTGGTGAGTGCCTTATCCACAGGGGCATCGCCTTTAAGCGCGTAGGGCAGAGTCATGGCGGCGATAATGCAGAGGGAACCAGCCTCATCCGTGATGAGCAGGCCGTTCCGTCCCAGAGACCCCAAACCAGCGGCAATGGCAAGCGGCCTTTCTGGTATCCGTGAGTTGCAGAATATCCTGAAATCAGACCTGATCCCGCCAAACCGCGCCCTGAGCTGTTTGGCAAGTTCTTGCAGGCGTTTCACTGCCTCGCGATAGTAGTTCCGCCTTGCAAATGGCGCGATGAGCGCCGCGTATTCTGGAATAGACCAGGGTTCTTCCTGCTGGTTGCCGTAGGAAAGCGCAATAAGCAACAGGGACGGAGAACCCCGCCCATCAAATGCCGGATCAAAAGGTGCGTATACCCGCGCCCGCGTAAAACCCGCGTCGCCGGCAAGGTCGCCAGTATACATTTCATAGTCTTCTAAATTTGACATTTCTAGTGCGTCCCATTATTCTATCTTCGGAGTATGTATGGCAATAGTTTTATTTGAAAAGATAGCGACCCTATTTGGTCAAACTCAGGACCCTGAAGTAGAGAAGCGAAAGTTCCTGAAATTCGTACGGAAAGATATTATGCGAAATGAATATCATAAATTCTTCAAAATGCAAAATGAAGAATTGGGACCACTCATGGGCAAATTCTTTTTCGACTTGTATAAACCCCTGATTCCACTACAGATTCTTATGCAGAATATGGCTAAATCAACACGGATGAAACATCACATCATCGAATACCATATGGATAGTGAGCTTGTCGCTCTTCAAGAGCGACTTAGTTCAACCTCAATTGAGGAGCGATCCAAAATCATTGACCATAAAAAACTGTTGTCTCAGGTACAGAACGATACTGAGCGGTTTGCCTCGATATTCTCCAACAACTGTATTGTTCCCATCGACCACTGTTACAACCTCCTGCTCACCCTCGCCGCTTTTGCTACGTTTGATTTCTTTTATATTCTGAAGCATTTTGACAAAAACTTCACTGCACAGATTCCGAGCTATCAGCCTAAATTCGAGCATGTCAAAGCCAGTGTCTTGATTGAGGCTCTCAAGGATTTTCTGGAAATCGCCTATCCTCTTGATCAAAGTGAAGGTTGGACTACGCTGTTCAAGATACTGAAAATGTCCAAAAATGAAGTTGAAGTAATCGATTCTAATCAGTGGAACAAGCTTCTGAATCTGCTTCATGAGGTACAACGCTCAAATATCATAGTCCTCATTATTCGCTTCGTTGGAAAAAACCCCGTATGGCAGTCGAAGCCGAACTTTCCTGACGAACACATTGCCAAGACGTACCTTCAGACGATACAAGCCGAGGCCGAAGAATGTGTCGATAGGATTATTAACTCAAAGCGGAATGCCCAGATTGACGAACTGGCACGCGCCGTGTTCGGAACCTTGCCCGGAGATCGCATGAAGTATTACACCGAACAGCATAGCGAAATCTACGAAAAGAAAAACATGGGTTCCTTCCTCTATACCAAAGAGATAAACTACTTAAAAGTCTTCCTGATTGACTATTACAAAAAAGAGATACGAGAACTCTGTAATCTCTTCCTCATTCGGGGGCAATGGACCACGCAGAGTCTGGCAAAGCCCTTGTCTGACGCATTCCATGCGATCATGACCATAAGCGAGAAGCTCCTTTTGTTCGATGAGGAACTGGCAGACGATAAGGAAACTTCTTCCCGTATGAAAAACTATCTGCTCAGGGCTGACCGCGACAGGGGACAGGCACACTCGCTGAAAATACTCCTCAACATGGTTAACGAAACAGCCCGTAAACTGAGCGTATCTGCGGTAAAGGAACTGATCTTGCTTGGAATCCAGCTAAAGAACTTATATACAGACTATGAGAAAAAACCACACGAGTACATCATTAACTGGAAAGAAATCGAAGGCGCCTCGGAAACTTCCATTAACCAGCGTATCGGCGCAGCCCATAAGCGGATATACAACTTTGTCCGTATACTGAAGCTGTTTATCGAACCTCCTGAATGATAGTTCACTAAGATAGTCATACGGCTGACGAAAACAAAAGCTAGACAGGACGTATTCCTCAGACCACATTCCTCCTTATGTCTCATATAGTCCTCCTTTTATGACATATAGTCCTCCTTATGCCTCATATAGTCCTCCTTTTATGACATATAGTCCTCCTTTTATGACATATAGTCCTCCTTATGTCTCATATAGTCCTCCTTTTATGACATATAGTCCTCCTTATGTCTCATATAGTCCTCCTTTTATGACATATAGTCCTCCTTATGAGACATATAGTCATATTTATGAGGTATATAGTTTTATTTATGAGACAGACGGTCATCCTTATGATGCATATAGTCCTCCTTATAAGACGTATAGTTCTCCTTTTATGACATATAGTTATATTTATGAGACATATAGTCCTCCTTAATAGAGAGGCAAGGGCTTGTCTTGAAGGGATTGTCAATAAATTTTAGGATTGCGCTTAGGATGTATCTTTTTATGCTGTTTTCTTAACTTGTTGATAGTGGGAAGGCTGTTCCGTCTTGTTAAACGACTTAGCTGGCGAGCGCGGCATACTGCACAATGGTGGCGCTAGGCCTATTGCTGTCCGTAAGTATACTACTTGATCATGATTAGGTCTTGATGCAAGATTACTTAGCCTTATATATCCAGAGTTACAGGCTTAGGTGTTAAGGCGACCTTATTAAGGGAGTATCAATCAATGTCTGACGAACAAAAAAATGACGAGTCTAAAAAGAAAAAAGCAAAGCCACCTGAGCGACCTTTGCCTCGTTCAAATCTGCGGGCTGGACGACCTAATCCATTTGCCCTGTTTTTTTTCATCCTCATGATGGTTTTCTTTATTGCTTATTTCTTCAGGAGAGAGATGCCTACTATACAGGAGATTCCATATTCATCGTTTACCAATCACCTTGAGCAGAATGACGTCACTGCTGTAAAGATTCTTGATGGAGCTACTATTGAAGGTACGTTGCGTGGTGGCGCTGGGGATCAGGTGCGTTTCAGAACCCTCATCCCCTATCAGGACCCTGGTTTACTGCCTGCTCTCAGGGGAAAAGGCATCAATGTGTCTGGCGCGGTTTCGGGAATCAGTCCATGGCGGCTTTTGCTGGAGTTTCTGCCGTGGATCATTGGCTTTGGCTTCATCTGGTTCATGTTCAGAAGCACTCAGAGTGGCGGTAAAGCCTTCCAGTTTGGGAAGAGTCGCGCGAAGCGCTATCAGGAAGAGGGAAAGAAGGTAACGTTTGCCGATGTTGCGGGGCAGAAAGACGCGAAGTTTGAGCTTGAGGAGGTGGTTGCCTTTCTCAAGAACCCGCAGAAGTTTACTAAGATGGGCGCTAAGATTCCTAAGGGTGTGCTGCTGGTGGGTATGCCGGGTACTGGTAAGACGCTCATGGCGCGCGCTGTGGCTGGTGAAGCTGGTGTGGCCTACTTCCACATGTCTGGCTCTGACTTTGTGGAAATGTTCGTGGGTGTTGGCGCGAGTCGTGTGCGCGATCTCTTTGAACAGGGACGCCGGAGCGCTCCCTGTATCATCTTCATCGACGAGCTTGACGCGGTGGGACGCACACGGGGCGCGGGTTATGGCGGGGGGCATGATGAGCGGGAGCAGACCCTTAACCAGTTGCTGGTTGAGATGGACGGTTTTGATTCCAAAGATGGGGTTATCATGCTGGCGGCAACGAATCGGCCTGACGTGCTTGATCCGGCGCTCTTACGTCCCGGACGCTTTGATCGGCAGGTGGTGGTTGCCATGCCTGATATCAAGGAACGGGAAGCCATTTTGCAGATTCACTCGGCAAAGATTCCGCTTGCCGCGAATATCGACCTGCCCCGCATTGCGCGGGCAACTCCGGGCATGAGCGGTGCGGAAATCGCCAACCTGGTGAATGAAGCGGCGCTGTTTGCGGCGCGGAAAGATAAGTCCAAGGTTGAGATGAGCGACTTTGAGGAAGCGCGGGACAAGATTCTCATGGGCGTGGCGCGAAAAACCCTCGTCATATCCGATAAGGAACGACGCATGACCGCTTTCCATGAGGCCGGCCATACGCTCCTGCACTATTTTCTCAAGAACGCCGACCCCTTGCACAAAGTTACCATAGTTCCTCACGGACGGGCGTTGGGTATGGCTATGTCGCTTCCAGAGGAAGACAGCTACAGCCGTACCAAAGGTTGGATTCAGGATCGCATTGTCATCTGTTACGGCGGCTGGATCGCGGAAAAGCTTTTTTACGATGAAACGACCACTGGAACCAAGCAGGATATCCAGCAGGCCACTGATATGGCGCGGCACATGGTCTGCGAGTGGGGTATGGCTGATGAATTGGGGCCAATCGCCTACGGTCAGGAGGAAGAGCCGATCTTCTTAGGCAAGGAGATCGCCCGCCACAAGGACTATTCCGAGGATACGGCCAAGCGGATAGATGCGGCAGTGAAGAAAATACTCGACGCCGCCAAAGATATGGCTCACCAAATCATTGATGCCCACAAACCTGAGCTTGAAAAGCTGGCCGAGGCGCTCATACTACGGGAAACCCTGGTCGATGATGAAGTACGGGAGATTCTGGGCCTGCCTCCACGGGAAAATGCGACTAATCTGCTTGCGGCTCAGAGTTAAACTTTGCAAGCAAGAGAGGTATCAATGAAGCGTTTACGGTTCGTGGTTGTTTTGAGTTGTGTATGTGCGGTTTCGGTGTTCGCGATCAATGATGAGCGTGGAGACGCGGCTATGGCAAAAAGATATGTTGCGTGGGCAGAAACGGCTATTGCGGAGGGTCGCTGGACCGAGGCTCTGGCGGCGCTGGAGCGGGGCATGGATTTTGTTGATGTGTCCTCAGATATGTCGTACCTGCTTGCCCGCGTCCGCCTTCACGAGCGCCAGAATGCTGGCGCGGTACTTGAGGCTATACGCTATGCAGAGGCAACTAAGCGCTGGAATGTCTATACCCTTGCTGCGGCGCGCTTCCTTGAGGCTGAAACGCTGACCCAGTTGCGCGCGTTTTTCGAAGCCCTGAACATTCTCTCAACGCTGCCCCAGAGCGCGGACACGATTTGTCTCCGGCTCACGATTCTGGAACATCTTGATGAGCGGCAGGCGTTTCGCACTCTGTTTGCCCAAGCTCTTGTTGATTATCCCCGCGATCCCCGTCCGGTTCATATCTTTCTTGAATACGCTGCTGATCGGTTGCCGGAGGCTAACGAGCGGGACCTCATGGCTATTGTCCTGCGGCGCTTGCCATTTTTGCTTGAGGCTGATCCTGATCTTGCCTGGCTTGCCGCGCCTTTTATCATAGACCTTGAGGAAAGCCGGCGTGTTCTTGCCGCGTATCGCGCAATCAACACGCCGGCGCCCATGTCCATCCCGGCAAGCCTTAGTATCGGGCTTATCACTGAAACTCAGGCCGTGGATGAGCTTTTTTCGGTAAAGACCATAGACAAAAAGCTTCTGCTCACCGTGTGGAACACGCTCAAAAGTAACACGGCGCAAGAGCAGTTTAAGCAAAACATCGCGCGCTACTCTGGCGTCATTAGTGAAGACATTGATAGCGATGGCTTTGTTGAAACGCTGGTTGAGTATCGAGATGGTGTCATCGTTGCCTATTCCTATGACGGGAACCAGGACGGCTATGAGGAACTCTCGCTTGCTTTTGACGCGGGCGCACCAGCCTGGGCGGAGTTTGCTGTGCCAGGCGGCAGCAATATGCTTTTCGCATATCCTGCGCCGGAACGGGCTGTTCTTGAATGGCAGCACTATCCGGCTATATTAGACATTCGCTTTGAAAACACGCGCTTTGTTCCAAGACCGTTTGATTTCTTCTTTGCGCCTGTATACTTTATAAATCTTTTTGACGGTCCGCCTAATGAATTTCTGTACCCTGAACGAGACCCCTTAAGTTCTTCTCTCTCAAAACGCGCCATGATCAGCTCTGCTGTCTTTATCGAACGACCGAGCGCTGAGTTTGCGGGCGCTATTGAGCGGATTGAGCTTGAAAACGGTGTACCTCAGAGCGCTGTCGAGTGGTTGAAAGAGCAGCTCATATCCCAAACCAGCTTTAGCTTAGGCCGTCCCATAAGCCAGTACGTTGATCTTGACCTCAATGGCCATCTGGAAACCGTGCGGCATTTCAGGCAGGCTGGCTCAGCGCCGGTAAGCCTCGACCTTGATGCGCTGGAGAAAACCGTGGAGTTCATTGAAAGTGACCGGGATGGCGATGGCATATTTGAATATGCTGAACAGCATAGCGCCGGTGTCATACTACGCTTCTGGGACTTCAATCAGGATGGAATACGGGAACAGGTTAATTAGATGATGCTTTTAAAAAGAACTGTATTGGGACTGTTTGTCCTATCATTACTCTCCTGTCTCTCACTGGACGAGCGAGCGGCGCGGCTTACCCCGCCAAAGCCGACCAGTGTTTTCCGGCTTGACGACATTAAGAGCGCTGTCCGCGATGACCCGACTCTGGCGATTCACCTGATCGGCGCCTACGAAAGCCGTTACGCTGCTGAAATCGTTCCTGAGACTCAGGGACAGCTAAATGCTTTTTATATGGAAGCTGTTGAACAGCTTAAAACTGCGCAAGCGATGGCAATCAGCGAAAAGCGTTGGGACGACGCGGCTTCGCTTGCCCGATCCCTTGCCAGCGTTGGGGTACAGGTTGAGGGCGTGGGCAATGAGCCGGACGTTCTGCTTACTGGCGCGAAACAGGAACTCCTCGACGGTAACAACCTTTCCGCGTTTCTTGCTGCGGTTCGTGCCTATGCATATGCGCCGCTTTCCGCTGAAGACGTCCTGCCTTTTCTTGAGCGAGCTGTTCAGGTGAGACAGCGCCGCACTGCTGCGTTTTTTCTTGATATTATCGATAAAGATACCTCTGATACCGTTATTCAGGTTTCGGCGGAAGATCGCGCCTATGCCGAAGGCCATGACAGTGTGAGCGCCATGATCAAAGGCGTTGCCACTGTGCTTGTTGATCGCGGCATCCGCATTGAACACGGCATGGGTACGGCGGATTGGATACTTGGTTCAGCCTTTTTTGTGGACGACTCCGGCCTTCTCATCACCAATTACCATGTGATCGCCAGCGAGGTTGATCCGAAGTATGAAGGGTCTTCCCGTATGTACATCCGTATGGGGGATGCTTCCAGCGCCCGTATCCCGGCGCGGGTTGTGGGTTGGGACAAGGCCATGGACCTTGCCCTGATTAAGGTTGAGATAGACCCTGAGTATGTATTTTCGGTTATCGACTGGATTGTGCCGGATGTAGGAGACGCGGTTCGCGCCATTGGTTCGCCATTGGGTCTTGAAAAAACCGTTACTTCCGGCATTGTCTCCGCGCTTGGCAGACGCCTGCTCCAGATTGGCGACGTGATCCAGATAGACGCGGCGGTGAATGCCGGCAATTCCGGCGGACCCCTGCTTGATCCGAGTGGTCGGCTCGTCGGTGTTGTTTTTGCCGGTATAGAGCGGTATCAGGGTCTTAACTTCGCCATTCCAGCCTCGCGCCTGTTTGACGCGCTTCCCGCCATGCTCAAAGGCGGCAAAGCCGAGCGTCCCTGGCTTGGCCTTAGCCTCGCGGAAACCAGTGTAGGCGCGGAAATCATCTACATCGCTCCCAACACCCCGGCGGCGGAACAAGGGGTTCCTGAAAACAGTGTGATTGTCAGCGTCAATGGCAAACCGATAAACGCCTCTCAGGGAATGTTCATCCCCACGCTTCAAAACATCCTGTACCCCACACGCCCTGGTGAACTGGTGATGCTTGAAACCGCAGACGGCGCGCACCACGTTATTCGATCCGCAGCACGTCCTGATGTCCCGCTTGTGGAAGCGGCAAAACAGGACAGTCGTGAGCGCATGGCCGCCCCGCTATTTGGCCTTGTCCTCAGCTCCACCGTAGACAACTCCCTATTCTCAGCCTATCTTGTACAAAAAGTCATTCGCGGTTCCATAGCCGATGAAGCAGGCCTTTCCGTCCAAGACCCAATCTCCATCAGGAGCTTCCATATTTATGAGGATGATGGCTATGCCCTGATGAACATTAACGTAAAAAAACGTCGCATGGGCTATATCGAAACCTTCATGCAACTCCCCGCGTTCCTGGACTCGCCCGACACGCTGTAAAACATGAAATAATCAAGCGAGAGTGTCCACCACGAGTAGCGGCGGCGGGGGCGGCGGTTCAGTGTCAGAGAACTTGTCTGACACTGAGGAAGCAAAGCAAAACCATCATCTGAACCCGTATAGAGGGTATGCGAAAACACAGACAATTACTCGAAAACGCCACCTACCATGTTACTTCCAAAATCGACCATGACTCGATGGCGCTCCAAGGTACCGAAGTCAAACAACTGTTTCTGGACTTCGTTGAACAAGCAAAAAAGAAGTTCCGTTTCGAGCTTTGGAACTTCATGGTTATGGATAACCACATCCATTTT
>JAITIX010000011.1 GCA_031279205.1 Treponema sp.
GAAACCATCACGCTGCCTGGCCAGGGGGATATGATAGCGCCCACCCGCACGAGTTTTTCCGGTTGGAAACTAGTAGGAGGTTCCCCTTACTCCTCTTACCCGGCAGGCAGTTCATATTACGTATACAACAGCGATAAAACGTTTATCGCGCAATGGGAACCCTGGGCGCCGCAAGGCATTTCTATCGGCATCATTTCATTTGCCGGCGACGCCAGAAACATTACCGGCCAAGGCGATTCTAACTTCTACTTCCTTGACGATTCCGGGAAACAAAGCCTCGCCAGCAGCCTGTATAGCTATTCTCTGGCGTCTGAACCCGGTACCGCGCTTTATTACGCTGTCCACAAGGCGCTGGCAAACTTGACGAAAGCCGAGCCTACGTTTTCAAATGACACTATTCATTCAATCAACCTGATAACGTTTACAGACGGGCTCGACAACGCATCTTTCGGTGCGTCCAACAACGCCTCCATAGAAGGCAAAAGCGGCGTTTCTAGTACCGAGTATGCGGCGTATGTAAAAGAACAAATCGGCAGCAGAACCATCGGCGGCAAGCCTATCAGTGCCTATTCCATCGGGGTAAAAGGCTCGGATGTTACAGACGAGAATGCGTTTAATACAAGTCTTTCCAGCATCGCTTCGACAGAGGGAAATGTCCATACACTTACCAATGTCAGCGAGTTAGAGGAAAAGCTTGCCGAAATTGCCGGCAGTATTGACATAAACATCATCGAGAGTAAAGTTAATAATTTCCGTATGCAGACAACCCAGAACGACCCCGGTACTGTTATCCGTATGACCTTCGACGTTACCGGCACTAACCCGGCGGACGCGGCGGCATCAACACGCTATATTGAGGGAACGTTGGCGTATAACAAGGTCACCGAAAGATGGAGTCTTACCAACATCCAGTATTCCTCTGGCATTAGCTCCGATAGCGGCGCAAGCATTGGAGGCGTAGCAAGCGGCTCTACGGTTTCCTTTACGTTCAAAAACATCTTAGGCTACGATCCTCAAAGCGATACGGCAAAACAGTGGTTCAAGAGTTCAGATTTGTGGCAAATCAACAGCGAATACAGCGCGTCCGGCTCGACAGAAACGACCGTCAACATGGACACGATGCTTGTCTACCTTGTGCTGGACGCAAGCACTTCGTTGAATACTGAGCAGATTGGTCAGATCAGGACGGCGGTAAATGGTTTTATCACCACCCTATACGACCGGACACATCCGCAAGATTAGTTTTGCGGACTCAGGTTTAACGGGGAGGAGAAAAAAGTGCCTGGCACAGTGCCAGGCAAAACTTCTGCGGCGTTTGTGGCGACTCACTTAGCCGCCGCAAACGCCGCAGACCACCGGAAGGTTATCCAAAATCCGCTACGGACTCTTTACCTTCGCCTAGCTCAATCGCTACGCTCATTTGCACGGCTCACTCTGGCACATTTGGGCGGCACGAGACCTTGCAGGTTTCTTTATAGCGCCGCCCAAACGTCGCAAACAGCCAGAACGACAAGCGGCATAAAATCCCCCGCACTATCCATTTTACGCCCTAAAATTAAAATCCGAGTGATTCGCCTACGAGGATGATTTTTATTCTGCCAGGTGTTTTGCACATCCGCGTTTCGACGATATAGGAGCAGATGCAATCGGCGCTTTTGCAATCTCCGCAGGAACCGCTTGTTGTGCAGGGTGTGCGCGGCTGACCGCCCTCGAATGTTTTGAAAACACGCTGGGCGTTGGCAGGCGCCGCAAAATTCTGCGCTCGCTCCCGCGCTCCAGCAAGCGTTTTGCAGAGCTTGTTCATACCAACTATCAGAATGATATTTTTAGGGCCGAAGGAAATTGCCGCCACGCGGTTGCCAAAGCCATCGATGTTTACAAAAATCCCATCTTCACTTATCGCGTTCACGCTGCCCAGATAAAAGTCGCAGAAGAAAGCCTTCCGCATACTTTCAAGCCTCTCATCAGCGCTTTTCGCCTGGTCGCGGTCAAGCCATGCGAGTTTTGATTTTTTGATTTTATCGATTAAGCCACTTTCCACGACGCTCACCGAACCGCCCCAGGTAACCGAGGCGTCTTCAGGTATCAACGAAAGCGCTTTTGCCGCCGCGTCTTCTTTGGTACGGCAATAGTAGCTTTCAAAATTCCGGCTTCGCAAATTCTTGATAAGCGTGGTAGCGGAAAGTTCAAATTCCTTCGCAATTGCGTTGTCTTTTTCTTGCATAATGTTTACTCCTTACGTGTTACCGCGTGTTGGTATCTATTTGGAATATGGTGAACGTTTGCTGTCAACGACGCTGGTTCTCTCTTAATATCTCCGCCGTAATTCTTCAAAGGAAATGGAACCGCTGATTTCGCTTATCTGAACCGAGCCGTTGAGTATCTTGAAGAAAAAAGTTGCGATATTGGTCAGGGTTAAATCACTGCTTTTAGTGCCATCGACTTTTTGCAAAGAATAGGTTTTTAATATCTGGGAACCAAGGCTGGCTGATATAATCAGAAAATGGTTTTCAAGATTTTCCAAGTCCAGCAGATCGCTGACGAGAATTCTTGAGGCCACGGAATAACTATGCAAAAGCGTTTTTGTGTCCGTGTCGTCAACGAGAACGGTTCGCTGCGAATCCGCCTCTATATCCAGACGAATTTTTCCGGTGTTTGGCTTTTCTTTTTCGTTTTTAAACAGGGAACCCAGGTCTGCGAGGGTTATGTTATAAAATTCCGTGCCGGGCAAGCAGGCCATAGGCTCAACGGAAAAAGCCGTGGGATATAAGACATAATTCACACCTCCGGCGGACACTTCCGGCGCGTTAAACGTTCCAAGAGCCACGTTCTGAATGGCAAGTTTTTTGGAGGCGAAGCAGCCCCCCAGGACAACCGTGTTTTCAAGCTGTATCTCGTTGGCGAAAATACTGCCGGCGACAAAACAATTTTTCAACTTCACGTTTATCGCGTTTATGTCAGCGCCATAGATGCAATAGCCTTTCAGCAAAAGGGAAACGACGTTTCCGCTGGAAGCGACCGCTTTCCTGAAAATAATTGTGCGCTCAGAGTCATTTTTGATGTGCAGCTCGTTATGCGCGTAAACTGCGCCCATGAATTCAGCCGGACCTGAATCGATTATTACATTGCGGGCATACACTGCGCCTTCTATTTTGACATTTCCCTGAATGTTTATATCCCTTTCAAGCTCGACGCTTGCCTTTGGAAGAATCGCCGTTTTCACCAGATTATCTTTTAACCCAACGATTGTCTCGCCTATACGAATTTCAGTCAGCTCTTTCATGATGAACTCCCACCTAATGATAATTGATTTGAATTCTGCCAGAGGGACAGCATAGTTTTATACACGCGCTGTTCTATTTCACTGGTTTTTGCCTCAAAATACTGTTCCGCTAGGGCGTTAAACTCTTTATTCAGCATTTCTTTTTCCCCTGTCTCAAGCGGTCGCCAGATGGAATTATTCGGGCATGTCGCGCCTGTTTTTCCGGCGATTGCCTTTTTCTGTTCTCCTTCTAGATATTCCGGCATAAAGGTCTCGCGGAAAGTCGCGCCACTATTCGCCCCGCCGCTGTCAACAACGTCGGCTTCCACGCAAATGACGGGAACATAAACGGGGATATTTTCCGGCGCGACTTCGTTAAACAGAAATGAATCGACCAGGAAATTCAGCCGGTGTTCCTGCGTGATATATTCGACCAGGGTCTTTAACACTTCTTTTACTTTTCTGTTCAGGCGTGACACGAGCAGGAATATCTTTGATGAGGATTCCTCAAGAATTCCGAGCAAGCTCAACGCCGCCGCGTTAGCGTTCTGCTCAATGAGAAGCTGCTTTTGCGCTTTTTCGGAGAGATAAAAAGACTGTTTATCCATGGCGTAGATTCGCTTGTAACATTCGTTGTCAAGGTTGGCGAAAAGGGCAAGATAACGGGAACTTATCCGGTTATAATCGGTTTCCATCACGTTTTTCTGAGTGGAGACTGCCTGGCTTTGTTCCTGAATAAGACCGAGACTTACTTTTATCGCGCTGTCCAACGCCTGCAACTGCTGGGAAAGCTCAGTGTTTATCACGCCGAAAAATCCGTCAATAAGGGATTTTGAAACCTCTTTGGCTGTTTGCCGTATCGCCGCGCTTTGAGCTGCGTTCATCGCCACAACAGAACCGGTGAGATAGTCTATTGTTTTATTGCAGTTGTTAACGCTGCTGTCAAACGGGTTTGTATTGACATTGATGGTAACATTCAGGGGGACTTCGCCGTGATAAGAGATCGACGAACTGCCGCCATTTTTGCTTGCCGGATAAGTATAAGAAATGGTTCCGCTATAGGGAACGCTCGCGCTGTAAGTTTGTTTATAGCTCATTTTTCGCACACCTCCCATGAGGATTCGTCAAACAGGCGGATTATTTCTTCCGCCACTCTTTTATCCGCCACCTCATTTTCGCACAGGGAAACAAATTCTTTGCGGACAACTGATTTCTCTTCGTCATTCGCGCCCCAGCCTAAATCGCCGGAGACGCGGCTGATTTCAGACGCGACAGGCGCGGTATTTTTCCATATATCGGATTGCGGGGCATACACGTTTTCGATATAATCATCGGGGTTAAGCAAACTTTCCGTTACGGTAAAGAGTGCTGGAATGTACTGAAAACCCGCTTCTTCGCCTGAAAGCATACCATTCACTTTTTCGCTGTAGGACTGGTCTTCGGTAATGGAACTGGAAAGCGTTTTGAGCGTTTCTCTGGTTTTTTGTTTCAGCTTGCCGCTCAGGGCAATTTGCTCAACAGCAGCCACTTCGCCAGAGCTGCTGAGTAACAGCGAGCTTTCGTCCTTTAATTTGTCAAAGACAATGTTTTTTCTGATTTCAGCGAGTTTCATTGCCGGGCGGTCAAGCTCTTTTACCCGCGTTTCCAGCGTTTTGTTTAATGACTGAAAAAGTTTGGCGTACCGGGCGCTTATCATGTTGTAATCAGCTTCCATTTGTTGTTTGACGTTTTCCAGCGCCTTCGCCAGTTGGAGCAGTGTCATCTGTTTAGTCGTCATTTCCGTATAAGCGGACACTGCTTTCTGGCTTATCTGGGATTTTATCAGCATATAGAAGCCATTATCCACGTTTTTACAAATTGTTTCCGAAGCCTGCCGTTCCGCGGCAATAAGCGCGGACTCCATTGCCACGACAGCGGTTGTTACGCCATTGACATGAGCTTTTACCGAATCAACGGTTTGAGCCATTGGGGAAGTATTCACCTCAAAAACCAGGTTAGCCATTTTTTTGCGCCTCTTCCGCCAATGCCGCTTCCCGCAAGAGGTCGATGGCAAAATCATCATACATCTGCTGCTCGACCTTTGGCTGCGGCGGTAATTTCGCGTGGGTGGCAATATAGGGACTCACAGCTATCAACTTTTTCCTGCGGGGGTCGAGATCCTGCAACTGCTCGCTTGATTGGGCTATGTCGCGGTATTCCCTGTCGCGCAAAGTTGCCTCATAGTATGGAATATAGCCGAACTGCGCCGCTTTTTCGTCGATATTATCCTTCAAGCGCTCCATGAATTCACTGAATTCTTCCTGCTTCTGATTAAACTGCTGTGCCTGCAACTCAAAGCCCGCGATTATTTCGGCGTCTTTGTTCTGCTCTTGAACCTCCGTGCTATCCAGCGAGCGGGTTTTGCTCATAGCAACCTGCGTATCCCGCAGCGCCTTGTAGGTGTTCAGGCTTCGCACATAGTCGGCATACGTTTCCCGCATCCGGTTAATCAGGTCGGCGACTTCGGCGCGGTTCCTGCCGTAAAAGTCCTCCGTGTCGCGGTGCCATTGATTAAGATAATCAATTTTCTGGTCTTTAATACCATTGTAGATTTTCAGGCGCTCAATTCTGTTTTCCGCCATCAAGTTTTGGATAACTGGCGCCAGCACTTCTTCCTGAATCTGATGCATACCAAACGGCATGGACGTGCGGGACTGATCTTCCGCGATCCACGCGGTGGAAAACAGGTCGTACTTCACCCGCGAGCTTGATTTTAACGAAAATGGGGTATAATCATCAACGGAATCCTGATAATCAAAACTGGCGGATCGGATTCTTTCGATTTCCTCAGCCTCAAGGGATGGCGAATATTGGTTAAACGCTGATTTCAGCACGGTGGAAAATATCATATTGCCATAATCAATGATTCTATTTGAGCCATTCATCTTTGTCCTGCTTAAAATCTGAACAGAACTAGCAAGCCGCCCGATCAGTTTTTTGAAATAGACAACCTGACTTTCGCTAGTGCTTTTCTCAAATGACTTTTTCATGTCATTGAGGGCATAGAACGTATTTATCTTTTCCTTAAAAGAAACGCCCATGTCAAAAACAGGAACAACCGGCTTGTCTTCCGGATCGGTTGTGGCGAACTCCTTTATAAAATCCGCTGTTTTGCTTTCAGGCGAAACCATTGGCAGAGAAAGCGCGACCGTATCATTATCGTTGAGCAGATAGCGGATATTGCGAACCTGCCGGTCGATATTTCCCATATAATCATACAATTTTATATGCTGTATGGATGTGGAATAATCAGAGGTGTCAATTTCTTCCGGCGCTGATGCCCGTTCAACCATTGGCGCTTCTTTTATGCTGTCCTCAAGGCTGGCGAGGGACGTGAGAAGCTCCCCCGGCTTGTGAACAACAGACATTTTGAAATCAGTGTCCCCAACCTGACTAGTATGGTCAATCATAAAACTCTTATCCTCAAAAGGAACTCTTGTTGCCACGGGAACATAGACAACACCCATTTTTTTTACGCTGTAATTCCGGCGTATATCACGATGAGCCTCCTCAAAACCCTGTATCTTTGTCTCATTGTCCTGTTTCGCTTTATTCGCCTTTACTATGGTAACAACGCCCCAGATACTGCCCAGCGCAAGAGCGAAGCCGTAAAGAGGAATGACAAAAATCCCCAGCAATGCGGCGGCAACCGGAAAGATTGTGGTAATCACTATGCCCTTGATTTTGCTCTTTTCCACTAGTTTGATCTCCGCCCTAGCAGCCTCTATGGATTTCTCCAGCGCGGTTTCTTCGGTAACGATTTTTTCAGCAGCTTTTTTATAGTAATCGAAAAGAATACGCGCCTCGTCCTGATACAGATTCATTGATTCCGCAAAAATTTTTCCCTGCACTATAGTCTCCTTTTGACTAATTTTTCAACAGCTTTCTTTCCCTGACAAGCGACTGTAATTTCCTCGCCTCTGCCGGCAACGCGACTGGATGTCCGCTTCTTGCCGCGCTATTGCAAAGTTCCGCCAGGGTATTCAAAGAAATGATTATCTTCAACTCCAGTTCATCACCCGCGCCGTCATTAAGCGGGGAGATATATTTAATATCCTCAACCACCCGCTTTATTATTTCCCGCGCATTCTCGCTTTCCGCCGGCAAGCCCCCAGCGGAAAGCAACAGGAACTGGGCTTTCGACTTTATCTCGTCAATAAACCGCTGTTTCGTATCCTCCTCCACAGACACGCGGTGGGCATGGGACGAAGCGAATAAAGCGAGATACCCATTAACGGCAAACAGAAACAGCAGCGCCGCCTGAGCGATTATCGCCGTATTCACCGAGACAATGTATAAAGAAAGCAGAATAATCACCACAATCGACGCGATTATATAAAAAACAACGCCTGTCCAGAATACTACCAGCGAAGGAATCCTGCTGGAAAAGCTAGAAAGCCGGATTGACGAAAAGAAAAAGGGGATAAAAAAAACGAGATACATCAGCGTTATCGAAACCCAGGTGAAAACATCCACGCGCGTTAATTCCCGGCTCCGCGTGTTCAGGAAAAACGCGAGCGCGACCACGCCAAGTCCCAGGAGAAAAAGCGCCCGCCTGAAAAGCGACGATTGATTCTTTGTCATAACTTGCTCCCACAATTCGGGCAGAACTTAAGCCCCGCCGAAACCTGCTGACCACAACGTGAGCAGGCATTACCAAAAGCGCCGCCCGCCAGACCGCTGGCAAGCTCAGTGCCACAAGAAACGCAGCGCTTACTCCCCGCCAGATTATCACTGCCGCAACGGGGGCATGGGTTATACTTATTCCCACAAAATGGGCAAAAATTCGATGTTGCCGGATATTTCTTGGCGCATCTCGCGCAAAACACTTCCTTTCGTCCTACCGGCGAAACCATTGCCGGCGCTTGCTGTGGCGCGCGCAGCATCTCCTGAGCAGCGCCACCGCCCAACATTCCGCTCATTGCCGCTACTCCCAGGAAGCCAATGCCGCCATTACCCGATAGCGCGTTATTCGCTACGCCAAAGCCCTGCTTCTGCTGCCAGGTATAGCCCGCGATGTTCTGAGCGGAACGATCGCTGAGTGCAGCGGCGATCTTCCTACCATCTTCAGTTGACGTATCAAGATCAACCGACGTGATGTAGAAACCACTTAACAACAAGCCATAAGATTCCCAGAACTCCCGCAGCGGTTCAGCCAGAAACCTTGAAAGATCGTCGAGACGGGCGGAAATCGTGGTGATGCCCACCTGATTACTTTGCATAAAAGCGATGACAACACTTTTTGTTCTCGCCACAAGCGCCCCCCAAAAGTGCTTGGTAAGGTCGCTTGCCCTGAAATTCAGCAGAGTTCCCACCAACTGAGTTAAAAAGCGCTCGGCGTCTTCAACTTTTAAGCCATATCGACCGCTGGCGGCAAGAGGAACCATTTCGCCATACTCAGGATCGCGGAAACGCATCGTGTCAGTTCGCCAGTCAATGGTAAGCGGTGCGGTTTTATTTACAAACCAGACCTCCGCTATGAAAGGGTTCTTCCCCCCAAACGGTATGCCAAAAAGATTCCGCAACAGAGGAAGATTCTCCGTGTTAAGCGTATGCTTTCCGGGACCAAACTTGCCAAGAATCTGCCCCTTTGAAAACAGAACCGCTTCCTGAGATTCCCTGACGATTAACTGAGTAAACGTGCTGAGGTTGTTATTCTTATTCTGCCCAAACTTCCACGCAAAAACATCATTCGTCGCGTCATCCCACTCGACAATATCTATCAAAGCCATAACAAAACTCCACTTCTAAAGAGCTTCCCGATTGATAAAGGCGATTATTCCGTCAGTTACCGCTTCCCGTATATCCCGATCATTGTGAATCTCATGGCGATGGCCAGAGTAGATCTGCGTTGTTACCCGCTTGTGTCCGGTAAGCGCGAGCCAGTTGCTGACCGCGTAGACACCTTCGCCATAATTACCCACCGGGTCTTGGTCCCCGGCAATGTTGTAGACCGGAACGCCCACAGGGACTTTCGCCGCCCAAGCCACGCCGGTAATCCTGTAGATCAGGTCTACCAGATCATAGTTGGACTGGTTTGTCAGAACATTGTAGAGGTTGTTAAACGGATCAGCCCCGTGGTCAGCAATCACGTCGCTATCAGCAGAAATCCAATCATTCGGCGTTTGGGGGTTTTCATACCGACTTGTCCAGCCCGCAAACATTTGCCCAAGAAACTTTGGGTCCCGTTCACCGCCCTTGCCCGCGTCGATCAGGCTTTTCAGTTCTCCGGCAACGCCTTCCATGCCTTCCAACACGCCGCAGGTACCACAGATAACCAGCCCCTTCAACAGGCCGCCGTACGTGGCGGCAAAACTACGCGCAATCATCGACCCCCAGCTATGGCCAAACATGATAAAGGGCAATGGAGGATAAGCCGCGCGAACAATGTCGTGAAGGCTCTTCTCATCCTCAGTGGTGGTGATAAAGCCCTTGTCGCCATAATCACCCCAGGTGTTTGAATCAGCGGCGGTCTTCCCATGTCCCACATGATCGTCCGCGCTCACGACGAACCCCGCCTCGTTCAGCTTGAGGATGAGGTGCAGATAACGACGGGAATGTTCCCCCAAACCATGAACCACCTGCACTATACCGCGCGGCTTGCGAATCGGAGTGTATATCCAGGCTTTTACCTGGTCCCGTCCATTGTATGAAAGAAAACTCAGTTCTTTGAATGCCATAAGGCGCCTCCTTACTATCTTGATCATAAGGCTAAAGCCCTTTTTCCCATCTGTCAAGCTGAATTAGACACGCCCAGCAAACGCTCCAGTCCGCGAAGGCAACGGTCTGAACGGCTCACGCTAGGATTGGTGCGATTCGCACGCCCAGCGAACGCTCCAGTCCGCGAAGGCAACGCTAAAAAACGTCGCGTACAGTGGGAACCATGTTATCCGTCTTCGGTGGTTTCAGTCTGAAGCGCTCAAGTGCGCGGCGTCGGATTCCGATATTAAGATATCGTCTACTTGACAAAGGGAGAGAAAATCCATGTATAATAGAACAAGCAACAAGCAACAAGCAACAAGCAACAAGCAACAAGCAACAAGCAACAAGCAACAAGCAACAAGCAACAAGCAACAAGCAACAAGCAACAAGCAACAAGCACAAAGCAACTAGC
>JAITIX010000013.1 GCA_031279205.1 Treponema sp.
CATACTCATTTATTTCATTATACTACAACAAGTTACAAGCTACTTATCGCGATCACGCTATAAATGAACATAATAATACTTTATCAACCCTTCCCTGCTTTGTCAAGTACCTATTCTACATAAAATTATGTCTTCCGCGAACCTGCTGGACTTTTCTGTGTCATTGAGGTTCGCGGCGACTTGAGGCAATGGTCGGTTAGGACTAAGGTCAGACAATCATCGGGGCATCAACGTCATACGTAGGCTTCGCGCCAACGTGTTCTACTCGGTACTTGTAGTTAGCACCGAGGTGGTAATAGCGCAGGCTATCAGTCTCGACGTTGATGATACTTTCCAGCGTGTGCTTCAAGTATGTCCATTGGGCAGGTTCAATGACACACTCAAACACTGAAAACTGCACCCGTTGTCCATAGTTGGTACAGGCTTTCGCCACTTTGCGAAGCCGCTTCGCGCCACCCTCTGTCGTTACCGCAACGTCATAACTCACCAATACCATCATATTGTTTGTCCTCCTACTTCCAGAAAAACGGTGGATACCCGTCAATATCACCACGAATGTGCCGCGCCATCAAATTTGCTTGCACAAAGAAAAGCAGACCAATCTTCACCGTCTCGTCAATGTACGGATGCTGTACTTCATCCTGTTTACGATTCTGATATTCAATCAGTACCAGCTTACGAGTATCGTCGTCCATGATAATCGCACCATTCGCCGACTTGGTAAAGCCTCTTTTATTGACCTGCCGTCGGTTAATCAGCGACAGTACCAGCCGGTCAGCGAGTGTCGGACGAAATTCTTCCATAATGTCGAGGGCAAGACCGGGTCTGCCTGACCGGTCTCGATGCAAAAAACCAACCTGCGGATCAAGACCGACCGTCTCCAACGCGGAACGAACATCATGGGCGACAAGGGTATACACAAACGAAAGCAGTGCATTCACTTCATCAAGCGGGGGACGACGGTTACGATCAGAAAATACGAAGTCGTTTTTTTGATCAATGATAAGCTGATTAAATACACTAAAATACATCGCCGCCGCTTCTCCCTCAAAACCGCGAACCTTATTGGTATTAGTAGCATGAAAAACATGGTCGATGATTGAGTCAATTTTTGCAGAAGCAGCTTTCAGTGCCACGCCGTCAACTTTATCAGCATGATCCCGTAATGCCCGGTTCAGCACAATCCGGCTGTTCGCCAGTTTCCCGATCACCAGTTGTGCGGCAATTTTTCGCGTAACTTCGCCGTCATCAGCCATGCGGTATTGTTGGCGACGCAGAAGTACATTGCCGCTCACCGGACCACGCACCGACGCAAGAAATTTCCCGTATTCGGTGAGAAATGAAACCGCCACATCATGCTCGGCGCAAAAACCCAGTAACGCCGGAGAACAAAGCACATTGCCAAAACAAACAATCCCGCCAATAATATGAATCGGATATTGCTTGACCCGCGCCTTCTCAACCTCAATCACTACAGTTTCTCCCTCAAGGTGGAGATACGTACCCTGTGTACTCACATACAAAGTATTCAGTAATTTTTTCATTCCGCCTCCTTATCGCAAACTTCACGCATTAAGCGAATCTGGTTTTGAATAAACCGATCAACCACCTTCCCCCCTGAACCAACACTTTTCGGCATACAAATATCGACAAGCGAGCAATTATCGCAGGTGCGTTTATTATATACCGCCAGCGGCGTTATGCCCGAATCCCGCAATTCCCGCGCACGCACCGCCAGCGATAGAGTCTTTTCTCGCAGAGCCTTGTCAATAGCGACATCACTTCTGCGCTTTTCCTGAAGATAATAAAGCTGACCAGTCTCAATCGTTAAACC
The DNA here is from genome assembly GCA_031279205.1 of Treponema sp. Classification (GTDB taxonomy): domain Bacteria; phylum Spirochaetota; class Spirochaetia; order Treponematales; family Breznakiellaceae; genus JAIRMT01. Next base: position 1,835 of record JAITIX010000013.1, read on the forward strand.
AAACATTTCTTCAAGACACAAAACCTGCGCGCATAATTGTACACGATCCACATCGCTCACTTTCTTTCGTCCCCGTTTAAATTCAACAGGGGATACCCGCGCTACATCTTTGCCAGAAAGCCACAGTTCCACAAGATCGCATTTGCCGATAAATCCGTGTTCAAGGGAACGCACCGCCATATCATATTCCTGCCGAAAAGTTTTGCGCGACTCGTGATGTTCGGAGTGTACCCGCTCATGCAGCAATTCCCCTTCTGCGGTAAAGCGGTTTTCCGCCCAGAGCTGTTCAAGATGAATCAGGGCGTATTGCCGCTCGCAAAACAAAATATGCTGGAGCGAAGAAATCATAACGAAGTCGTCTTCAACATACATGGCTACTCCTCTGATTATTTATCACGATTTATGAGACTTTTTATTTCATCAAGGCTAAACATTTCTTTTTTTGAATGAATCATGGTATGACAGTTCGGACAAACCGGCGCTAAATCTTTTATTGGGTCTACCTTATGCTCTTCCTTGAGTAGCGAGAGTGGATTTGTATGATGATGCACATGAATTATATACTTTCCAGCCGACCCATAAACTTCCTCAAAATTAAAACCGCATATCACACAGGTATAACCATAATGGTTAAGGCAAGCCTTGCGCGCATTAAGGTCTCTTTCATATATGTTTTTAACAACCTGTTTAGACGCCCCCTCGACATACATTACATTATTTTCAATAAACTCTTCGGGTAATGCTTGAGCATCATCAGACGGATATTTTTTGCGTAATGCCTCGGCTAATTCGTCTCGTAAAATCCACGGGAATTTATTCCCCTCATCTATTCCAAGAAAAGGAATGTGCCAATAGTTTATTCCACGTCCATCAAATCTTTGAGGCGGATCAATATCGGGATATTTCTTTAATATACGTTTCGCAAAGTTAGCGATAATAGCGTTCAAAGGAGCATGATGCGAGTAACCTAATTCAGGCGCAATTTCACTGGAATACGCTTTATAATTATCCGATTTAAATACACAGCGCAGTATTTTTAACGTTTTCTCGTTACAGAGACTTTTGTCGTTGAGTATTTCGAACCATCGCTCTGTTGTTATTTTTACAGGCGTTTCGTAAAAAGTCATATTCCATTCTTTAAAGGAGATTCCCCGATTTCCGCCATAACAGAAATCGGGGAATACGAATCACATTAAACAGAAACAAGCGTCCTGAATCCGCTCAATTTCTGCCCGTCGAGCGTAACCGTGTAATCTGAGAAATCGCGGACAGGACCTCCGCGTCGTTTATTGCGCTCAACATTGACGCGGGCAAACAATTCCTGGGCGGGCTTATTCCCCATCGGCGAACTATGCTCAAAAATGATAAGCCGCTGGGCGCTCATAAATCCACGCGCAGCGGAGTGGTCATGCTCAAACATATTTTGCAGACTCTCCCAGAATAAATCCAGGTCTTCGCTGGAAAAGCCTGTTTGAACGGCAAGAGGCGCGGATATAAAACCATACGTGCGGTAAAGCCCGTATGGAATCGTAAACTTTCGCCCCATGGTGCGATTATCGCCGCCTTGTTTTTCCGCTTCCTGCGTTGTTGTTACCGCCATGCGAGTGATGCTGTGTTCCAAAGCAACAACCGGATCAATGGAACGGGCAAAGGTGAACTGAATCGGCCCGCGCACCTGCCCACAATTCACGAGAGTTGACATCACGGCTCCGAAAGCACGCACGTCGAAAAAGTTCTTGCACATCCACTGACGGGCTTTATCGACATTATTCCCGCCTTTTCGTTTGCCCTCGTCGCCGGATAAATTGATATTCAGCGCCGTATACGCACGCTCGTGCTGCTTATTGAGAATAGCCTTTTCCTTGACGTAAATCTCGTAGGGCGGATTCTCGCCTTTAGTCAGCCCCACATAGTTACGCACCTTCCGTTTCAGGCACACGTCGGTTATAAGACCATTACCAGTCTCCGCGTCAATGCGAGGTAAATTACCCGCGTCAGGGTCGCCGTTGGGGTTCCCGTCTTTGACATCAACAAGGTAGATAAAATCATACCTTTTACTTAATTCCATAAGATACTCCTTTTATTAGTATAGAGAAGCCTGTGCAGCGTCCTCTTCCACTTTCTCACCATCCGACGCGGAATCTTTCCCTTCCTTTTTGGTAAATAAATCCTGCCGCTGGTGGTAATACCCTACCGCAAATTTCCCCTGCTCATACAAATCCAGATGAGCAGGAAAATCATCGAAATGCCCCACAATCTCACCAATGAGGCTTTCAAGATTAACCACACGCCCTCGCCCCTTCTGCCCCTTGTTTTCAAGTTTGGCAAGGTGGTGATTCTTAAGCCGCATCAAGGTCGGAAACACCGTTACCGGTGAACCACAAGCAGCGCCATAGTAGCGCTCCCGAATGGTAGCGTTAAGACCATGACTCGCTTCTTCCTGAATCTTTAGACCATGGCTCGCTTCTTCCTGAATCTTTTCCAACACCGCAAAAAGCCGTCCCAAATGGTAGGCTTGCGAGGTTTGTTCTTTATCAAGACCCACTGTTAACTCCTTTTCATTTAATCTTTGAGCGCGGATGCGCCGGTTGAGATACGCCTTAATAAGCGCCGCCCGTACCGGCTTCACCCGCTGTTCCGTGTCGCTTCTAATGCGACGCAATACCGCTTGTAACAAAGTCGCAGGATAAGGCGCGTTGTCCAGAATCGAGCGCATAAAATCGCCCGCAATATTGGGAGGAATGTTTTCGCTTTTATCCTGAACCGCCACGTTTACCAAAAGCCGCCACAGGGAATAATAAACCGGCTCGTTTGGGGGTTTAGCGATTTCAATGTCCTCAAAATGCTGGCGAATGTTTTTGGCAAATCCTCCAACAGTTCCCCGCTCCCAAAAGCGGATGGAAATCCGCCCCACGTTAGGAGAAAGCCCAAGCACAAAAAACTTGGTATCCTTCTCATATTCAATATACGCGCCACTTTTAGGAGATTCAAACAAGTCTCTCACGCAACGGGTGTTCGCGTCAGGATCATCTTTGGAAGGCTCGGAGAAAAACATGACAAAGTTTTCCTCAAACCGCGTTCGCTCTTCAGACCAAAACACCGTAGAGGCATCGCCAACCTGCATACGCTGGCTCGAACTGCCTAAAAGCGTATTAAGCGCAGTGGTATAGGCAAACATGGCTTTAACACCAACCGGCGCGTTATACCCTTGCTCTTTCCCGTAGGAATCATACCCGCTATTTTTCTGAAACGACACAATGTTTGCCCCGATGGGCTGCGCGCCCCATACCCCTTTAATGACAGTATGGAGTCTGCTTATGGTATCCCGTTGGCCGGTTACCAAGCAAAGCCCGTCCGCTGTTTGGGAAGCGGTTTTCATATTGAGAGCCTTTTTAACTTCATCAGTTTCACAATAGAGTTTATGCTCACCATCAAAACGAAAACTCACCTCCATATTTGTTTCGCATAGCTCCTTCCAGTAGGCATTCTTTTCAAGACCTGCGGCGTCCGCTTGCCTTAGAAACTTCAAAACCGCCCGCTTTTTAACGCTGTCAGGCACTTCTGTTTCAATACGGCTGATAAAGGCTTTCTTTTGCTCTTTTCCCCTCTTTTCACCAATCCCAAACACATAGTTCGCACTGTCCCATAACAGATTCGCCGCTATACCCGCTGCTTTCTTAACCCTCTGCGGAACAAGAAAGAGTTTCCCCTGTTTCTTCTTCCCTTCTCCCTCACGATAATCTTCAATCCCCAGAAAATCCCCGTTTTCATTAAGAAGTACGACAAACGAAATTCTCACCCATCCCAACCCTTCCGGCGCAATCCCGCTCTCGCTGTCAGCCGCCTTGCGGTCGTAATAGTCTTTAAGCGCCTGTAAAATCATAGCCGCACCTCCACAAATAACACCGCCATCACGATCGCACCTCCACAACGCGCCGGTCAGTATTCACCACGCCGTTCTCAAGCCGCGCCCGAAAAAACTCCGTCCTGATATTGGCAGGATCATCATAGTTCATGTCATACAGCATCCAGCCGAGATCGTCGCTTACCTTAATCGCTTGCCCAGAAGACGCTTCCTCAAGCAGCTTGAAATAGCAGGCAAACTCCCGACAACCCAGATACGGACGATGAAAACACTGCCCCTTCCGCGCCCGCCGTTCAAACATTGCCGCGTACTTTGCTTCGCTATCATCAGCGTGGATAGCGTCATTCGCTTCCCCGCTGTCCGCCCATACTTCTTTGTAGCGATTGTAATGAGGCTTCCGTTTTTCAGGCGGAATAAACTCAAACCGCCCATGAATGCGATAACACACATCACGCAGAAAAAGCCCCGCACGCTGCTGCCGGGCGTCTTCAATGTTGATACCCAGCGGCGCGCCACTCTTGCCTTCCAAGTGCGCCTGACTCGGAGAAACCGCAGGCTTCCCTACCTCGTTACGCCGGAGGCTCATCCATTTAATGGGCTTCAGCACCTCAATCTTGTTTATATGCCAAGATATCGAAGGCTTCCACAACACAGCATCAAAGATCGCCCGCGCCGCCGCCGGCGTCATCACGTCATAGCTTACCCGCTCCACCTTCATTTCAGGTCGCGAAAAACAAGCATAATCTCCCCAAACTTCAAGACACCAACCTTTCATTAAGTAATCCCCTTCTTATACATAAAAAGAATATACCATATACGCATACTTAGTACAGGTAAATCTTTCATTAAGTAATCCATCCCTTACATTGACGGAACATTCCCTTATCGCTTCAGCAAGAGGAACGTCCGTAAGACTAAATCTCAGTACGGTTTATCAAAATCTCACTGAGTTCTTCCCTAAATCTCACTGAGTTCTTCTCTAAAACTCACTGAGTTTTTCTCTAAAACTCAGTGAGTTTTCCCTAAAACTCACTGAGTTCTTATCCAAAACTCAGTGAGTTCTTCCCTAAATCTCAGTGAGTTTTCATCTAAAACTCAGTGAGATTTCCCTAAAACTCAGTGAGTTCTTATCCAAATCTCAGTGAGATTTCATCTAAAACTCAGTGAGTTCTTCTCTAAAACTCAGTGAGGGCGTGGGATAAGGCGCGTGAGGGCGTGTCTAAGTTTTTACAAGTCGGCTAGTCAAGGATCAGCAATTCCGCCGTGCAGCGTAACGACAAGTTCGGCTCAGAACAGACCAGAAATCTTCCCTGTACTGTCAATGTCGATTTTTTCAGCAGCCGGAACAGGAGGCAGTCCGGGCATGGTCATAATGTCGCCGGTGAGGGCTACAATGAAGCCTGCGCCAGCCGAGACTTTTGCTTCTTTCACGGTGAGCGTAAAGCCTTCCGGCGCGCCTAGCAGCTTTTCATTGTCGGAGAAACTGTATTGCGTCTTTGCCATGCAAACTGGCAGAGTGTCGAAACCCAGTTTCTCAAGGTCTTGAATCTGCTTCTTTGCCATTGGCAGTATGCTTACCGCACCGGCATGGTAAATCTTTCTGGCAATGGCTTCGATTTTCTCGACAATGGGCGTGGCTAGCTCATAGCTATACCGGAACTTTGACGGCTGTTCGCAAAGCCGCGCCACCTCGCGCGCTAGCGCCATGCCGCCCTCGCCCCCTTTAGCCCAGACTTCGCTCAACGCCACGTTCACGCCAAGTGTCTTGCACTTCTTTTCAATAAGGGCAAGCTCGGCGTCGCTGTCCTGTGGGAACCGGTTGATGGCAACTACTGCCGGCAGTCCATAGACTTGCGTGATGTTTATAACGTGCTGCAACAGATTTGGCAGTCCCTTTTCCAGAGCGGCAAGGTTTTCTGTTGTCAAACTGGTCTTTTTCGCGCCGCCGTGGTGTTTGAGGGCTCGTGCTGTTGTTACTATCACCACTACGGCTGGCGTTAGTCCCGCGATACGGCACTTGATGTCAAGAAACTTCTCGGCTCCAAGATCAGCGCCAAAGCCGGCTTCTGTTACTGCATAATCGCCGAGCTTGAGCGCCAAGCGTGTCGCCATCACCGAGTTACAGCCGTGTGCGATGTTAGCAAACGGGCCGCCATGCACAAACGCCGGCGTGTGTTCCAGTGTCTGTACCAGATTGGGCTTGAGCGCGTCTCTCAGCAGTGCCGCCATAGCTCCTGCCGCATTAAGCTGGGCGGCGCGAACCGGCTCACCGCTGTAGGTATAGCCTAATACTATAGAAGAAAGTCGTTGTTTAAGGTCATCGATGTTAGAAGCTAAACAAAGTATCGCCATGACTTCGCTGGCAACTGTGATGTCGTAAGCATCCTCGCGGGGAACGCCGTTGGTTTTGCCGCGCAATCCGTCCACGATGAAGCGGAGCTGGCGATCATTCATGTCCACGCAGCGATGCAGGGTGATACGGCGCGGATCAATGTCGAGCGCGTTTCCCTGATAGATGTGATTGTCGATAAGCGCGGCGAGTAGGTTGTTTGCCGCGCCAATGGCGTGCATATCGCCGGTAAAGTGGAGGTTGATGTCCTCCATCGGCACTACTTGGGCATAGCCGCCGCCTGCGGCTCCGCCTTTCACGCCGAACACTGGTCCAAGAGATGGTTCCCGCAGGGCGACGATGGCGTTCTTCCCGATTTTTCGAAGCCCGTCGGCCAGGCCAACCGTAGTCGTGGTTTTTCCCTCGCCCGCCGGTGTTGGTGTAATCGCGGTAACCAGTACCAGCTTCCCGTCTGCCTGAGTGTCGTTGTCCTGCAGGTACTTATAATCAACCTTAGCCTTGTACTTACCATACAACTCAAGGTAACGCTCCTCGATACCTGCGTGTGCCGCGATTTCAGTAATAGGCTTGAGTGTTGTTTCCTGCGCGATTTCAATATCGGTCTTCATGTTATTATTTCCTTTTATATAGACTTAATGAGGCTTAACTCGTGATCCTGATGCTGGAAGAGTTCATGGTTTTCAAGGCTGCGTTGAGACACAGGGTGAAACGATGTGGTTTCATACGTTTAAAAGAACCTGTTAGGGATAAACAATCAAGGTATGCTGGAACAGTAACGCGCTTTGCCATGCTTTTCAAACATCCTCTGGGGGAATTGAACCCCCGTTGTCGGGATGAAAACCCGATGTCCTGACCACTAGACGAAGAGGACTAAACCGTACAGTTGTACTTTACCCAAAAGGTCTGGGTTGCGTCAAGTGTTTTTGGTAAAGGAGGTGAACGAGAAGCGGTATCATCACATAGCGGCCTTCTGAAGACCGGCGGCGTATGAGTGCGTGGTGATTATGCGGCAGTAGCGCTTCTTTCCGGCACGCAACAGAAGCTCTCCGTTGTGGTCGAGTGCGTTGTCGTGAAGTATTGTTGCCACATCGCCGATGGCGGCAAGTTCGCCGCCTGCCTGCGCCACAAAGGCGCCGCCCTGCTGAACAAGTCTGCGTCCCTCGCTCTTGGTGGGAACCAGTCCCGCGTCAAAGAACAGGTCAACGATGTTGTAGCCGTTTTCGAACTGAGCGGCTGCCAGTGTAACTTGGGGCATGGCGTTTTTGTCGCCGCCATTGCCAAACGCGGCGCGTGCGCCGGCAAGCGCCTTGTCTGCCTCTGCTTGGCCGTGTATCAAGGCTGTTACTTCCCAAGCCAGCCGTTCCTTGGCGTTGTTAGGGTTTGTGCCTGCGGCACAGAGTCGTTCACACTCCTCAATGGGCAGGAAGGTAAACATGAGCAGGAAGCGCCGGACGTCGGTGTCCTGTACATTGCGCCAGTATTGGAAAAAGTCGTAGGGACTTGTGATTGCTGGGTCGAGGAAGACGGCGCCTTTCTCGGTTTTGCCCATCTTCTTGCCATCGGCTGTGCTTACAAGCGGGAATGTAAGGGCAAAGGTTTCAGCGCTTTCAACACGGCGGATGAGGTCGATGCCGGCAACGATGTTACCCCACTGGTCGTCCCCGCCGATTTGCAAATGGCAGCCAAAGCGTTTATATAATTGCAGGAAATCGTAGCTTTGCAAGAGCTGATAGTTAAACTCAATGAACGAGAGTCCGGTTTCCATGCGTAGTTTGTACGCCTCAAAGCTGAGCATACGATTAACCGAGAAGTGGCGGCCAATATCCCGCAGAAAGTCGATGTAGTTAAGGTTGGCGAGCCAGTCTTTGTTGTTTACCCACTGAATTTTATCGCCATCAGTCCCGAAGAAGCGTTCAAGCTGGGCGCTGATTGCCGCGACATTCGCATCGATCTGCTCGTAGCTCAGTATTTTGCGCGTCTCGGTCTTGCCGGACGGGTCGCCAATCCGCGCTGTAGCGCCGCCAACCAGCACTATTGCCCTATGTCCAGCCGTCAGCAGGTGCCTGATGCCAAAGTACGGGACCATGTGGCCGATGTGCAGGCTCGCTCCGGTGGGATCACAGCCCTCGTAAAAGGTAAGTGGCCCCTTGTCCATGAGGTGGGACAGACCCTCAAGATCACTGCACTGCTGAAAGAAACCACGCGCCCTTAGATGTTCCAAGGTGGAATTCATAATCATCCTCCGAATATTTCATAGGGAAGACTATGCCATAATCTGCATGGAAGAGTGAAGGTACACGAAAGGGATTGTGTGGAGTTAAGGCGAGGCATATCCGCCTCGTATAAAATTTTGTTTTATGTTACCTTGGCATTGGAGGATCACAATGAAGAAATTCGTATTAACAGGGTTTGTGTCTCTGGTTCTGACATTCTCAGTCTATCTCCAGCCGATTTACACTGATGAAGCCGGAAACTGGTTTGAGCGCGGCATCGCGGCCTACAATGACGGCGATCTCTACGGTGCCATAGATGCCTATACTCAGGCGATTGGTATTAGGCAGAACTACCCGGAAGCCCTGAACAACCGCGGGGGTTTACACGCCCTGCTCGGCGACTACGCGGCGGCAATAGCGGACTGCTCGGCGGCTCTTGGCATCAGGCAGGATTATGCCGAAGCGTTCAGCAACCGAGGATTCGCGTACAAAGCTCTGGAAAACTATGAGGCGGCCATCAGCGACTATCTAAACGCTCTTGCCATCAAGCCGGACTTTGCCGACGCCTGGTATAACATGGGCGGCGCTTACTTTCAGCTTGGCGACTATGAAAACGCCATAGACTGTCAGAATCACGCCATCGCGCTTGAGTCTAACTATGCTGACTCATACTATAGCCGCGCCAACGCTTACTACGAACATGGCGGCTACGCCGATGCCATAGCTGACTACACCCATGCGATTAATTTGGCTTATGATGACGCCCGCGCCTATTACAATCGCGGCAATGCCTATAGCGCCCAAGGTAACTATGAGCAGGCGGTAAGCGATTATCAGGCGGCGTTGGAACGCAATCCAGACTTTGCCGAGGCGTACAACAACTTAGGCATTGCCTATAGCGGCCAGCAAGACTATGAGCAGGCGATTGAGAGCTACTCTCAGGCGCTTGCCATTGTTCCTGATTATGCCCGCGCCTTTTACAACCGGGGCAACGCCTACATCGCTGGCCTAAATGACCATGACAAAGCCATAGCAGACTACACAGAGGCTGTTACGCTCGACCCGACATATACCAAAGCCTGGCTCAACCGGGGCGCAGCTTATGACGACATTGGCGAGTACGACAATGCCCTTGCTGATTTCAGCCGCGCTCAGGAACTCAACCCCCAAGATACCACTGCCTATAACAACATGGGGATCACCTTGAAGAAAAAGGGTGAATATGACCAAGCCATAGCCTCATACACAAAGGCCATTGAGATCGATCCCCAATGCGCGATTGCCTTAAACAACCGGGGCGCGGTGTATGCTACCCTTGCCGACTATAACAAAGCCATACTTGACTTCATCCGTGCCATAGAAATCGACCCTAGCCTAAGCGAGGCTGACGCCAATCTCAAAATCATCAGCGCCCTTGCACAATGACGATGTGTGCCTTGCGTTTCGCTGATATTCTATCATGCGCCCCGCGTGGGCGTGAAAAAAAGATAAGGAGCAAACTCTTATGACAAATGAAGTAGGTGATATTATTGCGCGGATAAGGGTCTTGCGTGAGATCGAGGAGATTTCCGCTGAGACTCTGGCGAGGGAACTGGGTTTTGGCACGCTTGAGTACAAACAATGGGAATCTGGCGAGAAGGACTTCCCGATTGGCGCTCTGGTTGAGATTGCCGCGCGCTTCAAGGTAGACCTCACTGAGTTGATAAGCGGGGAAACCCCTAAGCTTAAAACCTATTGCCTCACCCGCGCAGGACGCGCGCCAGAAGTAAGCCGCAGGCCTATGTATACGTACTGGAACCTCGCATACAAGTTCCACCGGAAAAAGGCGGAACCATTTATGGTTGAGGCACGGGCAGACACCGAAGCAAAGCCCATCAGCCTCAACACCCACCCTGGGCAGGAATTCGATTACGTGCTTGAAGGTCGCCTACTCGTCTCCATCGGGGGCCATGAAATGGAGCTTGGCCCAGGCGACAGTGTCTACTACGATTCTAACGAGTCCCACGGCATGAAGGCCGTCGGAGGGTCTCCTGCCCGCTTTTTAGCTTTTGTTTTCTAGGAGCTTAAAATATGCTTGAACGTTATGTGTCATCTCTCGACTTTACGTCGTATGAAGATTTCTACGCCAAATTTTCGGTAAAGACACCGGACAATTTCAACTTTGCTTACGACGTGATCGATGCGCTGGCAAAAGAGAAGCCAAAAGAGTGCGCCATGTTCTGGTGCGACGAAAAAGGCGCGGTGGCGGAGTTCAGCTACGCTGATATGCAACGCCTCTCAGACCAGGCCGCACGGGTTTTCCTCGACGCAGGAATCGGCAAGGGCGATCCAGTTATGCTCATCCTCAAACGTCGCTGGGAATACTGGCCAATACTGCTCGGCCTCCACAAGCTCGGCGCCATCGCCATTCCCGCAACCCACCTGCTCACCACCAAAGACCTTGTTTACCGCAGTGAGGCCGCTGACATTGTCGGCATTGTGTGCGTTGATGATGCGGAGGTTATATGCCATATCAACGAGGCTGAAGAGAAGCTCCGCGCAGCAGGCAAGCCGTTCCCTCGCCTCAAAGCCTTCAGCCGCTCGGTACATACCCCGCCCGACGCTCCTTTACCCGCGGGCGCGCCGTGGCTCGACTTCAAGGCGCTGATGGCGCGCGCCGCACCTTTCTCACGCCCACAGAAGCCAGTTAACACCAATAGCGACATTATGCTGTTGTACTTCACCTCTGGCACCACAGGTATGCCAAAGATGGTGCGCCACGACTTCGCCTATCCCCTTGGCCACATTATGACCGCACAATTCTGGCAGCAGGTACAGCCCGGAGGCAGGCATCTCACCGTGGCCGACACCGGCTGGGCCAAAGCCGCGTGGGGCAAAATCTACGGCCAATGGTTCTGTGGCACCACTGTTTTTGTCTACGACTACGATCGCTTTGTGCCTCATGCCATGCTTGAGGTCATCACCCAACATCGCGTTACTACGTTCTGCGCACCTCCGACAATCTATCGCTTCTTTATAAAGGAGGATTTATCAAAGTACGATTTCTCAGCCTTAAAACACTGCGCGGTTGCTGGCGAGCCGCTCAACCCGGAAATCTACGAGCAGTTTCTGGTCGCCACTGGCCTTGAACTCCGTGAAGCATACGGCCAGACCGAACTCACGGTTACGCTTGCCACCTTTCCTTGGCTCACGCCCAAACCCGGTTCCATGGGCAAACCCTCACCAGGCTATGACATCGACCTCGTGCGCGAAGACGGTTTGTCCTGCGATATGGGTGAGGAAGGCCAGATCGTAATCAGAACTGGCAGGCGCAAGCCCACTGGTATGTTCGGTGGCTATTACCGTGATGACGAGCTTACGCAAAGTGTGTGGCATGGCGATATCTACTACACCGGCGACGTGGCATGGAAAGATGAGGATGGCTATTTCTGGTTCGTAGGCCGTTCCGACGATGTGATAAAAAGCTCCGGCTACCGCATCGGTCCCTTTGAGGTGGAAAGCGCCCTTCACGAACACCCGTCAGTGCTGGAATGCGCCATCACTGCCGTACCCGACCCAGAGCGCGGCGCCGTAGTCAAAGCCACAGTAGTGCTTGCCAAAGGCTGGAAGCCAAGCGACGAACTCAAGGTAGAACTACAAAACCATGTCAAGAAAACCACAGCTCCGTACAAGTATCCACGCATCATTGAGTTTGTGGACGAGCTTCCCAAAACCATCAGCGGCAAAATTCGCCGCGTGCAGATACGGGAAGATGACGACATACCGCAATAACGATTGAGCGGGAAAGCCGTGCGCGTGAATATGCACACGGCTTTTTCTGTTTCTATCAATGTTTCCGTTTTCTGGGTGCTTCCCAGCAGACCCTCGTGGGAACCACTCATTGTTTCACCAACAAATCTCTGTCAAACACCACACGTCCCCGGCGCAAGGTCATAAGCGTTTGACTAGAAAGGGCGCGTCCGTTGAATGGTGAGTTCTGTCCACGCGATCGGAACAGGGTCGTGTCCACATTCCAGACAGCCTCAGTATCCACAACAACAAGATCGGCTAAGAGGCCTGGCTTTATAGCGCCGCGGTCGATCAAGCCCAGTATCCGCGCTGGAGCGGCGCTCATGAGGGCTGAAAGCTGCGAAAGGCTGAGACGCCCTTTGCTCACAAGCTCGGTAAAACACGCGGCAAAACTCGTCTCAAGACCACTGAAGCCTGGAGAGCCGTGTTCCTTGTCCACTGCGGTGTGCGGGGCGTGGTCAGTGGCTATGACGTCGATGCTTCCGTCAAGAAGGCCGGCGATGAGCGCCTGTCTATCATCCTCGCCTCTTAATGGTGGATTCACCCGACCATGAGACTCATCGCCCATGAACGTGGCGTCAACTTCGGTCAGGCACAGATGGTGAGGCGTGGCTTCGCAGGTGAGCGATTCGCCTCGCGTCTTTGCGGCGCGTATACTGGCAAGCGCTTCTTTCGTGGAAACATGGGCAATGTGGACATGAGCGTTGGCCTCCCTACCCAGCCTAAGCGCCCTTTCGGTGGCGACGTTTTCTTCAATACGGCTCCACACAGAACGCGGCTGTCCCGCTCGCCGGGCTTGTTCCACCTCATGGCCGCCCGCGTCGCAGTGGCAGGACACAGGAATCCCAAGACGAGACGCCTGACCAAAGGCCGCCAGAAAAAGCGCGTCATCAGCCACGTCCTTCCCATCTTCAGAAAACAGGCGGACAGAGCCGGGTCTTACCCGCGAAAGGCCTTGGGATAGTTCCTCACCCGCCATATTCCGCGTCAGGGCTATCGCCGGATACAGGTCAATAAGACCGAGTGCATCCGAGCGTTGTTTGAGGGCCTGCGCCGCCTCAAACGTGTCAATGACTGGCTTGGTGTTTGCCATGCAGACCAGCGTTGTATAGCCGCCCGCAAGAGCCGCCAGAGACGCGGACTCAAGCGTCTCCTTCTCAGGAAAACCCGGATCACGAAAATGCGCGTGCAGATCAATAAAGGCGGGCATCAGCGCCAGGCCCCCGCCGTCAATAACCCGATCAACACTCCAATGCCCAATGTCATACCTGATGATTTCACCTTTTAGACACACGTCCCGGATAATATCATCATGGATTAGCACAGCGCCAATCGCGTCAATCAATTCATCAACAATACGAAAGTTTTGTAAGAGCGTTTTCACCAGTTCCTATCCTTCCGCTCTCATGGAGCGCGCCTCGCATACGATACAATTTCAAGGAGAAATCTCCAATACCACCACCGCCGTAGAGCGGTGGAGATGCTTTACAGCCACGACCAGGACGACTGTGATCCAGCCCTGATCACAGTCGTGATCTAAGCCTGATCACACTAGTGATCCAGCTCTGATCACAACTGTGATCCAAGCCTTGGCAGCCCCGCGTCAAGCTCCCCCTTGCGCTGCGGCCTGTCGGCTCGCCGCATTCTCCTTGCGGACTTGGGGCATGATCTTATCCAGCTTGTAGAGCCGCAGAAGCATAAACACCACCGCGTAGATACCCGCGGGTATCAGGCTGTAGAGCATACGGATTGTGGTGATGGTGGTGGGCGCGGCGGTTTCCACCGAGCCGGAATAACCAGTGCTTGCCAGCAGCGCTCCTAAAAGGCCTGCACCCGCAGCAGCTCCGACCTTTCCCGCAAGACCGTTCAGAGCACCCATGGTGCCTTCAAGACGGGCCTCTTTTTTCCATTCGTTGTATTCCGCGCAGTCGATGATTAGAAGGCCAACCAGCATGGCAATCGGAACAACGCCCGCGCCTGTCAGAAGGCCTCCCGTAATGAGAAGCGCCATGTTGTCCTGGGCAAAGTAGTTGACTACATACCCCACTATGGTAACCAGCAAGCCCGCGCCCATTAACTTGATTACCGAAAACTTCCTGATAATCACCGGGAACACGAACATCAGCGGCAGGATAACGATCTGCGTCGCCGCCAGAACCCCCATACTGCCCACGTTGTTCACAATATAGGTAAAGTAATAGATACCAACTCCCATATTGGTGATGATGTTAAAAGTGAAGGTCAGGATGAGGATGATAAATATGTAAGGATTAACCTTGAGAGCGGAAACAACGTCTTTCACCCGCAGTTTTTCGACGGATGCGGAACCGATCTTGTTCTTAATCACAATGGTCTCTTTGATAAAGATGAAGCGGAGCATACCGATGGCGCCCAGAGGAATGGCGAAGATAGCTACCAGCGTACTCCAGCCCCGTGCCGACGTTGCGAGAGCGCCCATCGCCATGGGGAACGAAATGTTGAACGCCACGGCAAACACCATGCTGACCAGGCCGCCGTAGGTTGAGAGCGTTACGATCTGTTCCTGCCTCCCAAACGCCCGGACTATGTAGGGAGTGGAGTTCGCGTTCAGGAGTGTTGACCACACCGAGTTTACCAGCACATACATCGAAAAAACCCAGGCGCATTTGGCGAACATACTCCACTCCGGCGAACCAGTAAACATCAGCCATGTACAGAGCCACGCGCCGATGATGGCAAATTCGTAGGGCCTCCCCCGGCCAAGCCGGGTGTTGGTGTTGTCCACGATAAATCCCGCTATCGGGTCGGTGAAACCGTCAAATATCTTGCTTGCCATCAGCATGGTTCCCACCAGAGCCGGGGAAATTTTGAGTGTGTCCGTGCAATAGATGGAAAGCCACCCCATCATCAACGTATTTACACCCAGTGAAGCCCCTCTGCTCTGCCACCACAGGTTTCTCACAAACCCGACTTTGCCGGGATTTTCTTTCTTTTCTTTCTTCGCTTCCGTGTTTTCATTAGAATCAGCCATCATAAACCTCCAAAATAAACCTTCAAAAATAGCGCCGGGCGGGCATACAGGGCAGACTGCCGGCATAGCAGTTGTCGAATGTTACGGCCCGTTCCGCCAGCCGTTTGAAATTCGGCGTTTTGGTCCAGTCGCAGCCGTAAGGCTCAAGCATCGCCCGGTTGAGCGAATCAAACATCACCATAATTGCTTTCATTATTTGTTTCCTCTTTATCCGTTCATCGCGGAGATTAAGCCGTTAAGCTGTTCTATGGTAATACCGCCCTTGCCTCCGCCTCGCGCCTGGCTCATGGCAACAAGAGAGCGGATTTTGATGCTGCTAAAAAGCGCGTCCAAATCCAGCCCCAGTTCCTGCCCCCC
>JAITIX010000038.1 GCA_031279205.1 Treponema sp.
TGTTAAGAGTAATCAATCTTTCCAAGTTATATATTTCCCTTTCATAATTTTTACGCAAGGTCTAGCGGTTATACCGGCGGAGGTGGATGCTGAGGGCAAGGCCGATGCCGCTCAAGGCGGAGATGATCGACGAGCCGCCGTAGGACATGAACAAAAGTGGGATGCCGGTAATCGGCATGATGCCCATAGTCATGCCAACGTTGATGAGAAAGTGAAAAATGTACATTGCGGACAGGCCGGCGGATATGTAGGCGCCAAAAGTATCGGGCGCGAATTTTGTAATCCGCAAAAGCCTGAAACAAATCAGCAGAAAAAGCCCGAAAACAACCACGCCGCCTCTGAACCCCCACTCCTCAGCGAAAATCGAGAAAATAAAATCAGTGCTTTGCTGAGGCACAAAACTGTAATGGCTCTGGGTTCCTTGTAAATAACCCTTGCCTTGCATTCCGCCGGAACCAATGGCAATGATGGACTGGTTGATGTTCCAGCCTGCGCCTTGAGCGTCAACGCTCGGATCAAGAAACACAATGAGGCGCATGATCTGATAATCCTTGAGTACCTTGTGCGATAAATAAGACAGGCCAAGCGCTAAAATCAGAATAGCAGCGCCGTACACAATCCAGAAGAAATAGCTTTTTTTATAGAAGAAAAATCCCAGCAAGCCAAGCGTGCCAACCACGGACATGGCGAGAATTGCGAGGCCGATAAACTGTCCGTTGACCAGAATTGCCAGCGACGGAAACGCGCTTTCCAGAATATACGATTGCCATAGGGGTAAAACCATGAGAACAGAGGTTAAGCCAATAACCGCGCTGAGGAAAACCACGTATTTCACCGCTACGCCGGCGATAAAAGTCATGATGAGGAGTATGGGTATAAAAACGAGCGCGGTTCCCAGGTCGGGCTGCAAGAGGATAAGCAGCATGGGTGTAAAAACAATGATGCAGGAAACTAGGAAGCGCGTGAAGGCCACAACCTTGCGTTTGGTGTTGTCGAGATAGCGCGCCAGAAAAACAATTGTCGTGATTTTGGCGAATTCTGACGGCTGTACGCCATAATCGCCAATTCCCAGCCACGCGCGCGCACCGCTCACCAGTTTCCCAAACATGCAGGTGTAAAGAAGTAAGGCAAGGGTTCCAAGGTATAAATAAAAAGATATGTTATGCAGTTTGTGATAATCAATCACCAGAAGCGTTATGGCAATAATCAAGCCGCTGACACCCCAGATAATTTGCCGTGAATATTCGGTGGAACTCTGCACGCCGGTTGAATTTATTCCTGATGAATAGATAAACAACACCCCGAACACGGTCAATGTGATGGACGCGAATAAGAGTAAATAATCAACGCCCAGAATATGCTGCGCTTTCATTCACGCCGTCCCTGAATTGGAACGAGGTACTGCAAGCCCAGTGTCCGCACCGCTTCCTCATAGCTTTGATTGGCGAATATGCCTTGGTAAATAATGGATGTGGCATAGGTTCCCCACCATTCCCATGTGTTGGTTGCCTCAATAATAACCGCGGTAACAATTTGGTCTGCAGGCTTGCTGGTTTCGTAGGGGCCGTAGGCGACCAGCCATGAGTGCCAGTGGTCGGCAAGGCCGACTTCTGCCGTGCCGGTTTTTGCCGCGATGTCAACTGACTTGAGGTTAAGCACATAGCGGGTGGTTCCTTCGGTAACAACCGAGCGCATATCTGCGGCAGTGGTTTTCAGTATCTTGGGGTCAATGGTGCTGGTGTGCAGGATTTTCGGCTCGACTACGCTTTCGACCGCGCCGGTAATGGGGTCGCGCACTTCCTTTAGGATATGGGGTTCGTAAATAACCCCGCCATTCGCAACCATGGCTACTGTGTTGGCCATTTGCAGGGGAGTAACAAGGGTATAACCCTGACCAATAGACATGTTCATGGTATCACCACCGAGCCATTTTTCGTGAAAAGTGCGGTCTTTCCACTGAGGCGTTGGCACAAAACCGGCGATTTCGCCGGGGAGGTCGATGTTGGTATCTTCGCCCAGACCGAATTCCCGCGCGTAAGTTATGATGCGGTCAACCCCAAGGTTATCCCTTCCCACGACCCAGAAATAAATATCACAGGACTGCGCCATTGCTTGCTGGAGCGTGAGGCGGCCATGGCCTGGTCTTGGTATATGGCAGCGCCAGAGCCGGTCGCCGTAAGTGATTTCACCTTGACATAGTACCCATTGATCTGGCGAAAAGATTTTTTCTGCCAGAATACCGGTAGTCATAATAATCTTAAACGTGGATGCCGGCGGATAGCTTGACTGGATGGCGCGGTTGAGAAACGGCTTGTTTGGATCATTAATAAGCGCCTGATACTGGGAACTCATGTCGGTTTGATTAAAAATATTTGGGTCATACCATGGGTATGAAACCATGGCGAGTATTTCGCCGGTTGCGGGGCGCATCACTATTGCCGCGCCCATTCGGTTACCGATGGCTTGTTCCACCAGGGTTTGTATGCGGCGGTCTATTGTCAGCACCAGATTTCTGCCCATTTGTGGCGATGATTTTATGACCTGCTCGCCTGCCACGCGCCGTCCGCGCACATCGACTGTGCGGGTTTCGCTGCCGGCTTTTCCTTTTAGAAGCTCGTCATACTGCCGCTCAATGCCGGCTTTTCCAATAATATCCCCCTGCTGATAGCCCTGATTATACAGTATAGTAAGCTCATCACGGGTGATATTGCCGACATAGCCGGTGATGTGGGCGAGGCTCCGCGTGTCAACATAATTGCGCACGGGCTTTAATTGCCATGAAACCCCTGGCAAAGAGTCCACCCGCTCGGCTAGTGCCGAAATTGTCTCAAACGAGACGTTGGTGGCCACTTCCTGCGGCTGATACAGGTAATAATACTGGGGTGGGATTTTCCGCTCAATCTGCTCGACCGGCACGTTTAATATGCCAGCGACTTTGGCGATGATATTCAGCATTTCGCTGGTGGGAACTTCGGCTGGGGTGATATGCACCGCAAAAGAATCGGTGTTCATCACAATAGGCTGATCGAAATTGCGGTCGTATATTTCCCCTCGCTGAGACGGAATAGCCGTAACCCGTTTGGAGATATTCATTGCGCGTATGCGATATTCTTCTCCGGTTAAAATCTGCATACTGAACAATTTTACCGTATAACCGGCAAAAATGAGCAGGAAGATAATTCCCAGAATTAGTATCCTTTTTTCAGGACGCGGGTTTCCCGGCTGGACCGGGGGCGTTGCAGGGGGCATCAGGCTTTCCTCCCACTGATAAGTAATGATTTAAATAGCTTTAAAAAAGCGAATAAAAACGGCGCTGTTATGGTATTCAGTATGATTTCCACCCAGAACGCCGGCTCGATAAATGAGTACGACGGAACACCGCTGGCGAACATGATATGCAGAACAAAGAGCAGGCTAGCCTTAATTATCGTTGCCGCCGCACATAATACCATGGGCAGAAAAAAAATGTCCAGGAAGAAAATGCCTTTCATAAGACCTGTTAATGCGCCAATCAGCGTGCGGATAAAAGCGTTTAATCCAAGCGGCGCGAATGATAAAAAATCAAGCAACAGACCGGAAAAAAAGCCTGTAAGCTGGCCAGTCATGGTTCCGTTGCTGTAGGCGACATACACGATAATTCCCAGCGCAAGGTCTGGAATTGCGTGGTAATAAATCGCGAGGCGCGATAAAAGCGTTGATTGCAGTATGGCGGCCACCAAAGCGAAAATAGTAGCCCATACCACATTTTTAATCAGTATTTTGCTCATTTTCAACGGTTCCTTCAACCGTATTAGCAGTTTCTCCTGTTTCTTCCACGTTCTCTGTAGTTGCGGCGTCAAGAACAAATACATATTCAAGCCGCGAAAAATCTATAGAAGTCTCCAGTTCAAGCTCCATGGAACTCTCATATTCCTGATATAATATCCGGCTGACCCGTCCGATAGTAATGCCCACGGGAAACAGCCGCCCCATGCCGCTGGTAATAATCAGGTCGCCATGGCTGATCTCGTCTCGCATCCGTTTGTTGATAAAGCGCATAAGCAGAGGCGACTCAGTGTCACCCTGTCCCTCGACAATTCCCTCGTAACGCTGTTCTGCAAGCCGCGCCGAAACAAAAGAACTCACATCATACAGCGGCATCACGAGGCTTTCAAACTGCGCGACCTGCACCACCTTCCCCACCAGACCCTGCACCCCATTTTGATAGGCAATAACCGGCATATTTACAGCAATTCCGGCAAGCGTACCTTTATTAATAACAAACGCGGAAAATAAATTATCCGGATCGCGCCCAATGATTTCAGCCGCAATGTGCTTATATTCCAGCACTTCCGAGAAACCAAGTTGTTCCCGCAAACGCCTGTTTTCCTGACGTATTTCGGCAGCATTCCGCTCAAGCTGTTCATACCGTGTCATACGGCTGGTTAATTCAGCGTATTCACGCCGCAGATTCGCCAACTCCCCAATAGAAAGAACCGTGCGAGATACAAATGATGACGCCTCATAGATCACATTACGCGCGCCCAGAAAAAACGACAGCCCTACGTCCCTGAAATCGACAATAAAACTATTATTTGAGAAATACAGGGTCAGGAAAGAAACTAGGCTTAAAATCAGGAAAACAGAAGCCTCCGCGCTGAAACGGCTCTTCTGCTTCTTGCCATCTCTAGCATCGTCCATACCTAACCCTAATTATTCAAACTATCATAGACACTACGGGTACTCGCAAAGTTGTTGGCGTATTCAAAATACTTTCCAGCCCCAAGCGCAACGCAGTCCAGCGGGTTTTCCGCGAGTATGACCGGCACACCTGTTTCTTTGGACACGAGTTTGTGTAAGCCCTTAAGCAGAGACCCGCCGCCAGTCATAACAATGCCGCGCTCCACAATGTCAGCGGCAAGTTCCGGCGGCGTTTGCCCCAGCGTCTTCTTGATCTCATCAACAATCTGGACGATGGGGTCTTTCAGCGCTTCCCGTACTTCCACTGAGTCAACCTCCAGACGGCGCGGCAGACCAGTGATGGCATCGGTCCCCTTGATCTCCATCTTTTCAATAGTCTTATCAGGGGCTGCATTGCCAATCTGCATCTTGAGCTGTTCAGCAGTCTGATCCCCGATGATGAGGTTATGAACACTGCGTATCTGCTTGACGATGGCCTCGTCGAACTCATCGCCGCCCAGCCGTATCGCGTTAGTAACAACCATGCCGCCCAAAGAGATAACGGATATCTCGGTAGTTCCGCCGCCGATGTCGCAGACCATGTGGCCGATAGGCTCGAAAATCTGGATGTCCGCACCAATGGCTGCGGCAAGGCTTTCCTCAATAACGATGACTTCTCTAGCACCGGCTTTGTAGGCGCTCTCCTCAACCGCCCGGCGTTCCACCTCGGTTATACACGAGGGGATGCCAATGACCATGCGGGGTTTGGTCATGCGCCACTTGGGAAGCACCTTTGAGATGAAGTGGCGAATCATCTTTTCAGTAGTCTCAAGGTCGGCGATAACCCCGTCGCGCATAGGACGAATCGCCATGATGTTACCTGGGGTCTTGTGCAGCATCTTCTTTGCGTCAGCCCCGACCGCCACGACTTTCTTCGTTCCCCGCTCAACCGCCACAACCGACGGTTCGTTCAAGACAATGCCTTTCTCCCGTATATAGATAAGGGTGTTACACGTCCCTAAATCAATGCCAATATCAGAAGCTCCATTTCCAAACATATTTCCCTCCACAATTATATGCGCCGAAACACCGCAGCTCCGGCGCGCAAAATTTATATACGCGCCAGTTTACCCACAGGCAAAACCATCCGCGTTCTGATTTACTATAGGCTGGCAAACAGCCTGCCCTCAGAGATTAGCTACATATTGAGTCGCGCCCTCGCCGCCTTATGCGCCGAATCGATCCTGACCGCCTTTCGCCATTCAGCGCGGGCGCGGGTCGTGTCGTTACGCGCAGCATACAGCTCACCCAGTTGGTAGTGAGCTTCAGCGTTCTCACTGTCTTCGCTCAGGATCGCAAGGTACTCTTGTTCAGCTCCCTGCGCATCCCCGCTCTTGTTTAAAATATCGCCTAATAGAAGCCGCGCCGCAACAACTTTTCTGGAATCTTTTGATGTTTCCACACATCTGATGAGATAGGCGCGGGCAGTAGTCAAATCTTCAAGCTCAATATAGGAGTGAGCGATGGATAATAGCAATAGGTCAGACGGATAGCCAGTAGTATTCTCTGTGGGATCAAGGGCAAGACTGAAAGCAGCCACGCTGCTGCGATAATCCTGAAGGTTTGCGTAAGAAAGACCCAGGTACTCCGGTATATCGCCAGCATTGAACGACGCTCCATGCGCCTCTTTAAGAAATTTCACCGCCATATCCGCATAAGCAGAACCCTTGTTATAGTAAGCCTTCCCCAGAACGTATTGAATCCGCCCATCCTGAGCGTTTTCAACAAGCATCGCCTTTCTGAGCGACCAGATACACTCATCAATATAGGTCTGGGTATCAATAGTGTTAATCTGGGCAAGGGCAAGCTCATACGCCGCGAACCCGTGAACAGTCAGCAGAAAATGATCCATGGGCTTGCTTTCAAGCAACTCCCCGCTCAAAACAAAAGCCTCGTTGTAGGCTCCTGCCTCCCAAAGCTGGAGCAAGTCATCGCGGTTATTCCCCGGTCTATTCCTCCACTCAATAAAGAAGAAAGACAAAAGCGCTATAATGACTACAGTAGAGATAACCAGCAAGGCTGACTGAAACGCTTGCTGCCGGTGAAGGCGAGTACTGTAATCTGATCGGGAATACTCATTGACCATAGTGTTTCCCTATTAAATACGGTTCAAACCAAAAAGTCAAAGGGGTTACCTCCTATTCTTTTCTACTTATCGGACACTTCCACGCCGCCGCAGCCTGACTGTGGCGACTCAGGCTG
>JAITIX010000047.1 GCA_031279205.1 Treponema sp.
AAGAGGATACGTGATGAGAGACTCAACCCCGCCAAGGCTCTCGGCGAACAGGATGATCGACAGGTTTTTCAAAAGTAACGGAACATGGTTCGCGTCTTTCAGGTAAAACGACACCATGCCGCCAAAGCCCCGCGCCTGAGCGCGGGAAAGGGCGTATTGCGGGTGATCGGTGAAGCCTGGGTAGAATACACGCTCTACAAGCGGATGTTCCAAGAGAAAAGTCGCGATCCGCTGGGCATTATCCTGACAGCGTTCCATACGCAGCGCCAGAGTCTTGATGCCACGCAGGGTTAGCCATGCATCAAACGGAGACAAAGATGCGCCTTCACTTCGCTGAATGTTCCGTAACGGCTCCTCCAGATCATGGTTTGAGGCAACAAGCGCACCAGAGAGGGTATCATTATGGCCAGCGAGGTACTTGGTTCCACTATGAATAACGATATCAGCGCCTAGTGGAAGTGGATTCTGGAAATATGGGGAGAGGAATGTATTATCGACAATGAGCAATCCTCCGCGTTCGTGGATGAGCGCAGCGCAGCGGGCAATGTCGCTCACGTTCATCATGGGATTAGAGGGTGTTTCGATAAAAAGCGCCCGTGTTTCAGGCCGGAGCGCTGCTGGCACAAGGGCAAAATCACTCGTGTCCACCCATGAAAAGGTAAAGCCATAGTGGGTATAAAAATCATTGAACAGCCGGTACGTTCCGCCATACAGATCGGACGAGACTATAAAGTGGTCTCTGGGCTTAAACAGTTTTATAAGCGCGGAGATTGCGCCCATACCAGTAGCGAAAGCAAGGGCATAGTTCCCCTGCTCAAGCATAGCCAGCGTCCGTTCCAGTTCATTCCGTGTGGGATTCTCGCACCTGCTGTAATCAAAGCCGGTACTCCGCCCCAGCTCAGGGTGGTGGAATGTGGCGCTCTGATAGATTGGCACACTGATTGCACCGGTCGTCTTATCAAACGGTGTTGCTCCATGTACACATAACGTTTCTACTCGCACTGCATTATTCCTTACTGTATTAGTATCAATTGGCGGCAGCTTCCTTCCGCCGTTGCTCACCAGCGCCACGCATAGCTGCGCTGTCTACCAAAAGTGTTACCCGTGGGATGGATTCTCCCGTACCCGCTCAATCGCGTTTGAAACCGTCTCCTGAACATTCAAGGCAAGCTCCTCATTGGCGAGGGCCTGGCCTGCGTAGAGGGAACCCATTAGCGAATAGTGGTACATGGGTTTTATTGCGTTCAGGGCAAAAGCGGCCATGTCCGCTACACAGTCATTACAGAGACAAAGCTCACCTTCATATGTCTTGAGCTGTTTCTCAAGCTCGTCGAACACCAGCTTTTCCGCCTCGTTTACTAGAAATTCAAAATCGTATTTATCAGTTAAAGCCATAAAAACCCCTTCCTTATCAGATCGGATTAGACGTTAGTATTGTTATTCCTTTCCATATTGACGAATTTTGCGAACTTTGACAGGAAGAGGAGTGAAATCCTCCCTACAGGTCCGTTTCGCTGTTTCGCCAGAATGATCTCGGTTTCACTTCCCAATTGGCGCGCCTGTTCCCGCTCCTCAGGAGTCTTGTCGGCTTCTCGTGCGCGATGGATAAGCATAACTACATCAGCGTCCTGTTCAATGGAACCTGATTCACGTATGTTTGCGAGGTTTGGCCGTTCTCGCTCTGCATCCCGCGTAAGTTGGGAAAGAACTACAATGGGAATGTGCAGTTCTCGCGCTAGGCTTTTTAAGGAACGGGAAATTTCCGCTATCTGCTCATGGCGGGGGAGCTTATAATTTTCAGAACTGATAAGCGTAAGATAGTCGATGAAGATGATTTCTACCTTTTCCTGAGCGCGGAGTCGCCGTGCCTGCGCCCGAAGGTCAAGGAGCTTCATGTTTGGCATATCCACGATGTAGAGTGGAGCTTCATAGATACGCGCCATGGCTTCCTGAAGCTGGAAGTAATCGTTCCTATCAATGAAGCCTGTTCTGATCTTGTTAGCGTCGATCATGGCCTCGCTTGAGATGATGCGGAGCATGAGAGATATGTCTGACATTTCCAGTGTAAAGAAAGCCGTAGGGATATTGCCACGCTGGTTGTGAATGGCGATGTTAGCGGCCATGTTCAGAGCAAACGCGGTCTTGCCCATGGAAGGCCGCGCCCCAATGATGATAAGCTCCGAAGGCTGAAACCCAGAGGTGAGCTTGTCAAGTTCGTCAAACCCAGAGGGAATGCCGGTGTACTCCTGTTTGGAGTTATACAGGCGCTCAATGAACTCGGAAGTTTCCTGAACAATGACTTTGATGTCCCGAAATGAAAAGGTCTGCCGCTTGTCGCTTAACTCAAAAATCTTCTGCTGAGTTTCCTCAAGAAGGAGGCGAGCCTCAAGTGATTCATCAAAGGACTGGGTAATCACATCACGGGACACGCGAATCAAGGCGCGCCGCAGCGAATATCCCTGCACGGTCTGGGCATAGTATTCGATGTTGGCGCTTGATGGCACAATATTGGTGAGGGAGGCCACATACGCCGGACCTCCCGCCTCATCAAGTTTCCCGTTCTGCCGCAGTTCCTCACTTACCGTGAGAATATCCGCCTCAAGGCCCTTGTCGGTAAGGTTCTGAATCGCTTCATACACCTTACCGTTGGCATTGGAATAAAAATCGTCGGGACGAAGATACTGTATGGCCATTGTTATGGCGTCTTTGTCCATGAGTAGTGCGCCGAGAGTTGCCTGCTCCGCCATATCATCGTGGGGAGGAATGTTATTCCTAATATCCGCGTTGGCCATACTGGTAAAAGTTACTCGGTCGCAGGAACCGCTTCCTCTGCCTGAACAGGTGCCGGCTCAGCAGGCGCGGCTTGTTCAGGTACTGGAGCTACGGCATCGGCAGGGGTGGGCGCTTCTGAGCGACGACGCCGGCGGTTGGGACGCGTGGTTTCGGGCTTGGTTTCAGCCTTCACTTCCTGCGCCTGAACCGTAACGTTCACCTCAGCGGCAGCGCTCTCGTAGAGCTTTACCGAAACCTTATACTTGCCCACGCTTTTGAAGCTATTGCCGGTAAACTCAATGCGTTTTCGCTCGACAGGGAAGCCCTGTTTGGCAAGCTCGTCGGCTATGGTCTGGCTTGTTACCGCGCCATAGAGTTTCCCGTTCGCGCCGGCGGGCATGATGATCAGCAGGTTCAGCGCCTCCAGTTTTTCACAGACACTGGCTGCGTCTTTGCGTTTTTCCTGCTTACGGGCATCGATTTCACCCTTACGCGCTTCAAACTGTTTGATAACGCGCTCCGTGTAGGGGAACGCGATGCCGCGTGGAAAAAGGTAGTTGCGGGCATAACCCCTGGCGACTTCCTTCACATCACCTTCCTCACCCAGTGGGGCAAGGTCTTTGTTTAAAATAACTTTCATACAAGCTCCTATAAAGATTTAGCGGACATAAAACACGAACACGCGCTTACTTCTCCGGAGTAGAGGAAGGTCCGCTTAGATTTAGCGCCCGAAATGGCACCCAGTTTTCAGCAATACCCAGTAAGAGTAGCGCCGCCACAACAAGCATGTTAATGCCTGGACTGAGACTTAAAAATATAACAAACACATACGCCGCTATGCGTAGGAACAATGGCAAAGCCCTCAGCGTCATAAAGTGAAAGAAAATCCCGACGCCCTGGGCCAGATACAGCAGGGCGCAAGCCACGAGTAGATTCCAGCCAGCGATTTCAAGCAGTATGACCGCAAAAAAACTCCCAGCCAGTGCTACCAGCAGAGATGTGGACAGCACCCAGATAAGCGGGCTGTCCACATGAAAGTGAATCAGGTTTCCCCGCGCCTTGTGGTGGATAAGTCGGGTAAACACAAGACTTAATTGGCGGTTCACCAGAAAGATCAGAAAGCAGGAAACAAACGCTCCACCCCGCAGTCCCACAAAGTCAAGCAGGTTTATCAGCATCTCTGGCGTGAGATATTGCTCAAGCAGGGATAGCTGTACCACATCGGTTCCGGCCTGGCTCAGAGTCAGTTCCCGTAAAAGCTCTGCCTGAGTGCTGATAACTTCGTGAAAGCCGGACGCTTCAATGTTCATAAACAGCAAGATCAGCACAGCGCCCAGGCCGCTGGCAATAACGAAACGGTATGCCTCTCGTATCCGCGCCCAGTGAGCCACAGGCGATGTCATCGCGGTGAACAGTATGGCCAGAACCGTGAAGTAGATACAGTCCCACCACGGGAACATCGCCAGGGTCTGCAACGAAAAGAACGCGAGACAGAATCCGTTGCCAAGTATGGCGACCAAGGTACAGAGCCAGGCCGACACCGGATTATACCCATAGGCCATAAACCCAAGTGGCGCGAGAAAGAAAAACGCCAGAAATCCGCTTCGCATAAAAAACACGGAGAGCGTGGCGCATACCAGCGCTGGAATCCAGGCTATATCGCTTGACGACTCACGAGTGGACATAGTGGCCTATGCTTATTCGGCGACAAATGGAAGGAGCGCGAGGATTCTGGCGCGTTTGATAGCCAGAGCCAGCGCCCGCTGATGTCTGGCGCATGTGCCAGTGATGCGGCGCGGTAAGATTTTCCCCCGCTCGGTGATAGACCGGCGCAGGGTATCCGCATCCTTGTAGTCTATCTTGAACTTCTGGAGGCAGAACTTACAGACCTTTTTTTTGAAGAAGACCTTGCCTTTTCCGCCCGGCGCGCCATTACGGGTCCCGCGCTCGTCGCTGTCCCGCCCATCCATATCCACGCCTCGATCCTGCCGGAACGGGCGCTCACTTCGCTCATTTTCAACATATCTCTCATCAGACATATTTTTTCTCCTTTATAAACAGTCTTGTCGCATGAAACGCCTTACAGCGCATCATTGCTAAAAAGGAATATCATCGGCAAAGCTATCACCGTTGTTTCCTTGTGGTTCACGCACCGGCGGCCCCTGATAAGGGCTTTCATTCCGGCGCTCCTGATATGACCCCTGCCCGTAAGACGGCGAGGGCGGCATGGCGCCTCCACCCGAACCCGGGCTGCCGCTCAACGGATTACCGCCGAGAAGCTGGAGATTGTTTGCCACAACCTCAACCTTGGAACGGTTCTGGCCATCCTGTTCCCAGCGATCCTGCCGAAGTTCGCCATCAACACCCACGAGTTTGCCTTTGATGAGGTACTGATTAAGGGTTTCACCCTGCCTGCCCCAGACAACAATATCGAAGAAGTTGGCCTCATCAAGCCATTGATCGCCATTCTTACGTCGCCGATTCACCGCGATAGAGAACTTGCAAACAGACTGCCCGTTGGCAGTGTATTTAAGCTCCGCGTCGCGGGTCAGCCTTCCTATCAGAACAACGTGATTGAGATCCGTCATAACGCCTCCTAATCCTCGATCTTCACGAAGAGATACTTGAGCAGATTGGCATTGAGCTTAAAAACCCGATCCAGAACCGTAAGCTTTGCCGGGTCAAGACGAAGCGTGAAAAGCACATACCTGCCACGCCTTCGTTTTTTAATCTCATACGCGAGTTCCCGGTCGCCGAGTTCATCGGTCTTCACGATCTCAGCCCCGTAATTGGTCAAGTCGGCTAGAATCTGTTCCCGGCCTGCCTTGTATTGGTCATCTTCCAACGGGAAGATGACCGTCAGTTCATACTGACGCATTGTGTCCTCCTTACGGACTATAAAAATGGTCCGCCATATAGCGGACAAAGAGGTATACTGATAATATAGAGAGAACAGACAAGCGTCAAGGTTCGGTGGCGGCTGGGCATGGTCAAGATTAGACATCTCCACGCCGATAGTAAGGGCAAAGGGCTAATACAACAGCGTTACCCTTATATTCATGGAAGAAAGTAAATGAAGAAAAAGATCAACTTTGAAGATAACATTTTTGTCCTTAGCATGAGGGTACGCATGATTCGGGACTTGCTCTTGTTGGAAACCGATACAGAGTTGTTCCTAAAGAAAACGCTCGAGGATATTGACTTTATCGACACTACCCTCGCAGTCCTTCTCAAGAATCTCTCTGAAAATGCCTATCTCATCGAACGGGACGAGCAATTTGATAACCTTTCCGAGATCGAGTGGCAGTTTTCGCAGGTTCTTTCCCTGTTTCTGAACGGTTCTGGCAACATTTCCGCCACTCTTTTCCCCTCGTTTCGTGAGCGCATCATATTCTTAAGCAATCAGAGCCTCTCCCGTAAGCGAATCATTGATGCGTCGGTCAATTCCACGGTAGTTACCGAGCCTTTGGTAGGCCCTCGTGAACTAAAGGGTTTGCTTGGCTGAGTCATGCGAATCTCCGGAGGTCTCTTACGTGGTCAACAGGTGAAAGTACCCGGGGGAGTCATCAGGCCGGCCATGGATCGCATAAGAGAATCTATCTTTGCCACTCTGGGAGACCTTAGTGGCCTGTCCTTCCTTGACCTGTTTTCAGGAAGCGGCGTTATTGCGCTGGAAGCGGTTTCTCGTGGAGCCTTTCCGGTTGAGGCTGTAGAAAAAGACCCGCTGAAACGAAAGACCCTGCTTGAAAACGTGGCCATTGCTCCGCTTCGTATCAAGTGCCGCTTCATGGCTGTGGAGCTGTATGTCCAGCGCGCCAAAACGCCCTTTAACATCATCTTCTGTGATCCACCGTTTCCCTATCAGTTCAAATGGGAACTGGTCAAAGCCATTGCTGCCACCCCCCTTATGGTTGAAGGATCGCGCCTGCTTATACACCGTCCCAGCGAAGAAACGCCCGGTGCCATGGAGAAACTGAGACTGGAACAGTCAAAAAAGTATGGACATTCTGTAGTTGACTTTTTTATTTGTATATGATTTTCAAGCATGATCCTTGTTGCTAGTTTTATAAAAAAAAGAAATAATACTAATAATTTAATTACAGACAAGGTTCGGATATGGATTACCAAAAAGTCTTTGAACGCTTTGAAAAAAAGAGCGTGAGTCCGCGGGACAATATGCCCGTGTTTACCAAAACTACCGTTAAGTCGCCTGCGCTTGACGCGGCGCAGAAAGTCGCGCTCAACCGTAAGGGCAATGTTTTATTTAACTCAGGCAGCGTTGAAAACATTGAGAACGCGCGAAAAATCTTTCAAGCCACTGGCTACTCAGATGGCCTGAGCAGAGTCGGCGACGCCTACAAGAAACAAGGACGCTACATAGATGCCCTCCGTATGTATAAGCTCGCGTCGGATCACAAAAAATTTGATGAACTTACCATGCGATTGGCAACGATCATACAAAATCTATTACATAAAGAGGACGCTCCCTATGAATAACGAGCGCACACAGAGAAAGAACGATGATTTCTCTATATCAAACCCGGAACGGGACCTGGCGGAAGTGTCGGAATGGTCAAAAAAGGGATATCAGTATCTAAAAGAAAAACGAATCTCAGATGCCATAGAGTGTTTTAACAAAATTCTGACGCTTGACAAAGACAACAGCTACGCTCTGGTGGGTATGGGTGACGCTTTCCGCAAATGGGGCGCGTTTCAGGAGGCGGTGAGCTATTACCAGCGTTGCCTGAATAGCCATCCGGGGAACAACTACACCCTCTTTGGCCTTGCCGACTGCTACAAGATGCTTAACCAGTTCCACAAGGCCATCGAAATTTGGGAGCAGTATCTTCACCACGATGACAAGAACATCACCGTGCTTACGCGGATAGCCGACGCTTACCGCAAGGTACATGATTTCAGGCACTCAAAGACAATGTACCTTCGGGTACTTACCATGGAAGAAAAAAATCCCTACGCCATCATTGGTCTTGGGCATCTCCATTACGATTTCAAGGAATACCATGACGCACTCTTTTACTGGAAAAAGATGCTTGAGTTCGATCCAGACAATGTGGACATTCGCGTACTCACCTCCATCGGGAATTGCCACCGCAAGCTCAAAACCTTCACAGAAGGTATCGCCTATTTTGACAAAGCCCTACGCCGCGATCCGTACAACTTCTACGCACTCTTTGGTCTTGCCGACTGCTACCGGGGACTTAACCAGCAAAACCGTTCCCTTGAGTATTGGAACCGCATCCTTGAGCAAGACCCTCGTAACAAGGTGATCCTGACCCGCGCCGGTGACGCTTACCGGAATCAGGGCGATTATGAGCGGGCGGTTGAGTATTACGAACGCGCTATGAATATTGAGTTTGATACCTACGCCCTGCTGGGTCTGGCGCTGGTGGCCAGAAATCAAGGCAAACATGAGGAAGCTATCGCCTCGCTCCATCGGCTCATCCGGCAGGCCCCACGTAACTACCGTTTTTACCTTGAGATGGCTGATTGTTATACCAAAAAGGGTGAAACCAATAACGCTATTGAGACACTTGAGGAATTTCAGCGCCTTGGAATCAGAAGCAGTCCAATTATTGAGCGTCTTGAGCAACTGAAATCGTGATCAAACGCGCACTGGCAGGGCTTTCCCTCGCTGAACTACAGAACGTACTGCAAACACTTCCAGCTTTCCGCGTCAGACAGGTGTTTCACTGGCTGGCGCGGGGCGTTTCCTCGTTTGAGGCCATGACTGAGCTCCCAGTCTCGTTACGGCAGGACTTGGCAAATCGTTTCTCGCTCTACTCAACGATAGTCTCACAGCGCATTGAAGACAGCGACGGCACGGTTAAGCTGCAACTCAGCCTTCATGACCATACACGGATCGAGGCAGTACTCTTAAGCGACGGCGCGGGGCGCAAGACCGCCTGTCTTTCCACGCAGGTAGGCTGTCCAGTTGCCTGCGTCTTTTGCAAGACCGGCTCCCTGGGCTTCTCGCGTAACCTCAGTTACCCGGAAATCGTTGAGCAGTTTCTGCGCCTCAGCTCCATTACAGACCTTGCCAACATTGTCATCATGGGTATGGGCGAACCACTCCTGAACCTCGAAGCTCTCTGCTCCGCCCTTGTCGTGCTTACCAGCGATCTGGGCATATCCA
This sequence comes from Treponema sp., assembly GCA_031279205.1. Taxonomy (GTDB): domain Bacteria; phylum Spirochaetota; class Spirochaetia; order Treponematales; family Breznakiellaceae; genus JAIRMT01. Next base: position 8,927 of record JAITIX010000047.1, read on the forward strand.
GACGGCGTATCACCATATCCACCAGTGGCATTGTCAAAGGCATCCGTGAACTTGCCGACAAAGGACCGGGCGCACGGCTGGCCTGCTCCCTCACTACCGCAGACCCCGCGCTCCGGGAACGACTCATGCCCATAGCCCGCGCTAATCCCCTTCCACGCCTGCATGACGCGCTCGCCTATTACCAGCAAAAACAGGGGCAGCGCCTCACGCTGGAAGCCGTGTTACTCGGCAACCTCAACACCCGCGAAACAGACGCCGCAGCGCTTGGCGCTTTTGTGCGCGGCCTTGATGTTGTCATAAACCTTATCCCTTGGAACCCAATACCCGGCTTATGCTTTGAGGGAAAGCCCCTCCGTGAACCCAGAGTCAGGGAAGTAGAGCGCTTTAGTACCTTACTTGAACAGCAGGGCATTCCAGTAACACGACGTTTCAGAAAAGGCGCCAGCATAGCCGGCGCCTGTGGCCAATTAGGTGTTATGGTGTCAGAGACCACCGCTTAAGTAGCTTATATCCAATTCCGAACGCGTCCAGTCTTCCACCAGACTGCTGACATCACGGTATGAGGTACAGCCCAAAGCGTTTTTCGCCAGTCTCCCGCACGATTCCTTTGTTACGCTCCGAATAACCTGCTTTACGTGCGGTATTGCCGGCACGTTCATGCTGAACTCATCCAAGCCCAGCCCCAGTAGTAACGCCGTGAACGAGGCATTACCCGCCATCTCGCCGCACATAGCCGCTGTGATGCCCTTCTCGTGCGCCGCGTCAATGATCCGCTTGAGAGAACGCAGTATCGCCGGATGAAACGGCTGTGCCAGATAGCTCACCTTCTCATTACCCCGGTCTACGGCAATGGTGTACTGCACAAGGTCGTTAGTTCCTATTGAAAAAAAGTCCGACTTCTCTGCCAGAATATCAGCGGTCAGGGCAGCGGACGGAATCTCTATCATGATTCCCACCGGAACAGCTTCGGCAAACACCTTTCCCTGCTTGCGAAGCTCAGACTTGGCTTCTTCTAGCACAGCCAGCGCCTGTTCCAGTTCCTCAATGCCAGAAATCATGGGGAACATGATCCGTAGGTTGCCAGACACGCCGGCGCGGAGCATAGCCCTGAGCTGGGTTTTTAATATCTCTGGTCGTGAAAGGGAGAAACGAATCGCCCGCCAGCCCAGTAGGGGATTGCGTTCATCAGACAACCCCAACTCAGGGAGCAGCTTATCCCCGCCCGCGTCAGCGGTTCGTAGTGTTACCGGTAGGTTCCCCATAGTCTTAAGTACATGGCTATAAGCCTTAAACTGTTCTTCCTCATCAGTCAGCCTGCCCGCGGCGAGAAACAGAAATTCAGAACGGTATAGCCCAATACCGTCGCAACCCGCACGAAGCGTGGCCTCAGCCTCCTCTGATATCTCAATGTTTGCCTTGAGAGAGACCCGATATCCGTCTCTGGTTTCCGCGGGCAGACCGCGCAGCTCCCCCAGTTCCCCCAGCCGCTTGTAGTAACGCTTCCACTCGTGTTCCGCCATGGTCTGAACGCTCTTTTCAGGGTTAACAATAAGCTCCCCGGAAACGCCGTTCACGATCAGCATGTCGCCAGTATTAATCTCCTCGCTAGCGCTGGAAAGTCCCGCGAGCGCCGGAATCTCAAAGGCGCGCGCCAGAATCGCCGTGTGCGACGTTGCCCCGCCCATATCCATGACAATAGCCTTGACCCGCGCCTTGTTCATGGTAAGCGCATCGGACGGCAACAGTTCGTGGCACACGAGAATCACATCTTCACTCAAATCAGCCAGAGATACCCTCTGTACATGGAGCAGCTTATTCATAAGACGGCGTAACACATCCACGACATCCACAGTGCGTTCCTGTAGATAAGTGTCTAATGAAGCCATGAGCATAGCACTTATCTCATGAGAGATATCCCTGATGACCCACTCAATGTTCTGTAGGGAAGTCTCCAGCCGTCCCTTTATCTGACCCTGGAATTCCGTATCCTCAAGCATCATAAGATGGGCCTCAAAAATTCCAGCATCTTCATTACTCATATCCCGTTTCGCCTGAGCATTCAGCGCCTTAAGCTCTTCTATAGCCTCATTATTGGCAGAAAGATAACGGTTCCATTCGGCGTCGAGCTGATTCTTTTGTATGCTGTAACAAGGAATTTCACTTGTGTTGTTGTCCAAATACACAAGCGCCTTTCCAAACGCGATGCCAGGAGATACGGGGTTACCGCTATACTTCTTCATAAAAGCCACCATCTTTATATTTATGGAGACAGGATACCTGAACAGAGGGAACTATGTCAAAGCCGCAAACCTTGAACCCCTGCCTCCGCTTGCTGGGTGATAGAGAACGCTGACTCTCTGAGTTCACCTGTGTCATCAGAAATTCAACCGCTTGAGTAAGCATCAGTACCTTTTATGCTTGGCGATAGAAACGTTGGGGTAGGTCGATAGAAACGTTGGGCTTGGATAAGCAGGCCGATGGCGGGCTGTCAGCCCCAGAATGGCTACAGGCGGTCTTGGCTGGCAAAAGGCTTCCCCTTGAACCATTGTTCCCTGCTTGCTAAGATTGCCTATCACAAAACAGATGCTTTCAGGCAAAGTGTCATACAGAGGTAGTATGCAGTCATTAGGAATCAATATCGGCTCGACGAGCCTTAAGATGGCGCTCATGGATAACGAGCGCATAGTATGGAGCGCAACGCTGCCCCACGAGGGCGACTTCCCCGCGGCTACGCGGAACTTGCTCGCGGCAAGCGCGGGGCGCCTAGCGCCTGGCGTTAAGACCCTGGTTACGGGTAACGAGGGACGCTTCATGTTCAACACCGCGGGGACCCTGGAGCCGCTCTGCGTGGAGGCGGCGCTGAAAAGCCTGAACCTCAAGGCAGATGCGGTAGTCAGCATGGGCGGCGAAGACCTGGTCGTGTACTCGCTCAACAGCGACGGGCGTATCATCAACAACTTCTCCGGGAACAAGTGCGCCAGCGGCACGGGCGAGTTCCTCAAACAACAGCTTGCACGTATGGATATGACGCTGGAGGACATCGACAAGGTACCAGACACCGCGACAGTGTACCCGCTGTCAACCCGCTGCTCAGTGTTTATGAAGAGCGATTGCACCCACCGGCTCAACAAGCGAGAGGCAACTAAGGAAGACATTGTTTTATCGCTATCCGACGTGATGGCTGTGAAGGTAATCGATTTCCTGAAACGGGCGAAGGTTACGTCAGGCCGGGTGGCGCTCGTCGGTGGGATTACGCTGAACCGGCACATCATCCGGTTTATCCGCAAGAAAGCGCCGGATATCGAGTTCGTGATACCAGAGTCCGCACCGGTGTTCGAGGCGCTGGGCGCGGCAGTGCTTGCCGCTGAAAGCGGGAGTCCGCTCCCTGACACTGACAGGATGCTGCGCCATAACGAGGTACGCTTCGGCAGCCTCGACGCGCTCAAGAAATGGCAGGATAAGGTGAAGACCTTTGATAAGGCTGACGGCACGGTTCGTGCCGACCATGTCTACATACTGGGCGTGGACGGCGGGTCTACCACTACAAAGGCGTGCCTTGTGGACATCGAGACCGACGAGATCGTGGCAAGCCACTATGGGCGCACCCACGGCGATCCAGTGAAGGCGCTCAAGGAGTGCCTTGGGATCATTCAGCAGAAAATAGTGGCTGACACCGGCGATAAGAACGTTGCGATCAAGCTGGTAGCCACAACCGGCTCTTCACGGGAAATCCTCGGGGTGTTCCTTGAAACGCCCGGTGTGTATAACGAGATCATCGCGCACTCGGTTGGCACTACCTTTTTTGCCCCTGATGTTGAAACCATCTTTGAGATCGGAGGACAGGATGCGAAGTACGTTCTGCTCAAGAACGGCGTCCCCATTGACTACGCCATGAACGAGGCGTGTTCCGCTGGCACCGGCTCCTTTCTGGAGGAATCAGCGGCGGGCGATCTATCGATACACAGTGCCAAAGACATTGGCCCCATAGCCCTGAATGCGGATTGCCCGCTCAAGTTCGGGGAACACTGCTCGGCGTTCATCAACTCGGATATACGCAAGGCCGTGCAGCAGGGCGCGTCCCGCGAGAACATCACGGCGGGTATCGTCTGCTCCATCGTGTCAAACTACCTGAATCGCGTGGTTGGGAATCGCACCATTGGCGGCAAAATCTTCTTGCAAGGCGGCGTTGCCAAGAATCCGGCAGTTCCGCAGGCGTTTGCCATGCTGTTGGACAAGGAAATCCTCGTGCCGCCAGCACCGGAACTCATGGGATGCTTCGGCGTGGCGCTTTTAGCCAAGCGTAAGCACGCGGATGACCTACTTGCCGAGCAAAGCGTAAGCATCGACGAGCTTCTGAACCGCGAAATCGGCTATGAACGGGTCTTTACCTGCAACGCCTGCGATAACCGCTGCCCAATACAGGTGCTGAACGTGAACGGCCACAAGTATATGTTTGGCGGACGCTGTAACAAGTACACGAATATGCGGAAAGCCGTGAAAGACACGCTGGTTTTTGACTATGTGGAGCAGCGTCAGCGTATGCTTTTCGAGGAATACGCCCCGATCAAAGCAACGTTTATAAAAAGGCATGATTTCGTGGTAGGCATACCCCGCGCTTTTTCTGTGCATACGCTCTACCCGCTCTACGCATGGTTCTTTCACGAGCTTGGCATCAAGACCTTCCTCTCAACAGAGGTTGCTCACGCTGGTGTTGCCCGCGCTGAATCAGCCTACTGTTTCCCAGCAGAAATCGCTCACGGCGCAGTGCAGGACTGCCTGGACAAGGGCGCTAACTATGTTCTGCTTCCCCACTTCCGCGATATGCCCAGCTATGAGGAAGATATTCACGCCAACTTCTGCCCCATCACGCAAAGCCTTCCCTACTATATAGAGAAGGCGTTCCCAGATCTTGATAAGAAGCGCTTCCTCCCGCTGGTGGTCAGCTTTAAGTTCGGTGAGGCAAAGGCGCTGGAACTGTTCACGCAAACCGCCGCGCAGCTTGGCCTGGACAAGGCAGAAACTAAGTGCGCCTTTGAAAAAGCACTCGCTAAACAGCAGGCATACTTTGCCGCCGCAAAGAAACTCGGCGAGGACGCTATGGCCGACGCCCGCAAAGCAAAGCGTCCGGTTATCGCCGTGCTGGGGCGCCCGTATAACGCCTTCACCGCCGAGTCGAACATGGGCATACCACGCAAGTTCACCACCCGCGGCTATTCCATCATCCCCTTTGATATACTGCCTTTCACTGAGGAAGAAATCTTCCCCAACATGTACTGGTACTATGGGCAGCAGGACGTAAAGTCAGCCGCACTCCTCAAAAAAGAGGACAACATTTATGTAACGTACATCACGAACTTCTCTTGCGCCCCCGACTCCTTCATCCTCCACTACCTTAAGTGGTTTATGGGACAAAAGCCCTTTCTCGTGCTGGAGTTAGACTCACATTCAGCCGACGCAGGCATTGATACGCGGGTTGAAGCGTTTCTCGACATCATCGACGGCTACCGCGCCAAGAAAAACGAACTGGAAGCAGAGCGTTACGACAATGGCTGGAAGTTCGTCTATGACGAGACCGCGCAAGGCGATAATACCCTACGCATCGACAACAGCAAGACTGGCGAGAAGGTTGCCATCCGCAACAATAAGCGCGTGAAACTGCTTTTGTCCAACATGGGCGCAATCTCCACCGAGTACATCGGCGCGGCAGTGCGAAGCCTCGGCATCAATGCTGAGGCGCTCCCGGTTGCAACCGCAAAGACCATCCAGATCGCCCGCTCCCATGCCTCCGGGAAGGAGTGCGTCCCCAGCCACCTGGTACTAGGCGGCGCGCTCCAGTTCTTCTTCAGCGAAAAATACCGTAAAGACGAACTCTACCTGCTCTTCGTCCCAATCACCACCGGCCCATGCCGCACCGGGCAATACTACGTGTACTACGAAAACCTCTTCCGGGATATGCGTATGGAAAACGTGGTCGTCTTCATCCTCTCGGCAGACAACTCCTACGGCGAACTCGGCCCCAATTTTGCCAAAGAAATGTGGCGCGGCTTCGTGCTTGCCGACTACCTCAAGGACATACAGACCGCGCTTAAAGCCACAGCGGAAAACCCGGTTACGGCAGTGGCAGACTTTGAGCGCTCATGGCGCAAAGTCATGGAGGCTGTGGAACATAACCCCAAGCATATCTGGAAGGAGCTTGAGCAAGTGGCCGCTAACGTGAAGAAAATTCCGCTGAAACGCAAACTCGTCGATTGCCCAAAGGTGCTGATTGTCGGTGAAATCTACGTGCGCCGCGACGACTTCGCGGTCGGCGAACTCACCGACCTGATGAGTGAGCGCGGCATTGTGGTCAAAGTGGCAGGCATCGCCGAGTGGATACACTACCTCGATTTCGTGCGGGAGTATTCCTACAAAAAACTCATCAACATGGAACCTCCCGCCAAACGCCCGTTCTCCAAACCATTCTGGAGCCTCCAGAAACTGGAGATCGAAAAGGCGTGGAAACATTCAATAGAAAAGAAAACACTCGACATACTCGGCCCCACAGGACTGATACCCGAAACGCCGCACGACATGAACCTCATCATGGACTACACCCAGAAGTACTTTGTGAACCTCGAACTCAACTCCGAGATCGCGGTTTCAAGCGGCGCGGCGGCGGCGGCAATGGAACACGGCTATTCCGGCATCGTGAACATTTCTCCCTTTGCCTGCCTCATCGGACGGGTTATCGAAGGACTATTCACCCCCTGGGCGCGTGAGCGCAACTACCCCACGCTTTCTGTCGAGGTAGACGGCAACCTCTTGCCCCCAAACATCGTCAACAAGCTGAACATCTTCATGGTTAACGTACTGCGCTTCAAAGGGAACAACGACCTTTCGCGCCTCATCGACAGCGAAACCAAAGCGGACGAACCAGCCTAAATGAAGCCCCCGCAGGCTCGGCGCGGGGGCTTCACTGCCCCGCACATAAAGTATCGCTCATCAGGGACTTGCACACTGCCGGCGCCAGAGACACTAACCTGAATTACTAAACTGCACCATGCGCCCTTGACAGCGCTGGTTCAGAGGGTTATGATAGCACCTATATTTTTTTGAAGGAGTTCTATCATGGCAGATGAAGAGAAAGAAAGTAGTGGCGTATGGTACGGGATTTTAGATGCAGCGCTCAAAATCCCCGGCGCACGGGTAGACAGGACAAACTTCCTGAGCAAGGAATTTGCTAAGTACACAGGAGATGAACTGTCCAAAGTCCTTGAAGAAGGACCTGGAAAGGCGGGGGTTTCTATCCATGAACTAGAAAAGATAGCTGATGGGGCAATACGTTCCCATGCAAGCATCGTAACCGGGACATCCTTCCTCGCGGGACTTCCGGGGGGAATCGCTATGGCGGGAACCATCCCCGCAGACCTGGCGCAATACTATTACCACGTAATAGTCATTGCCCAGAAACTGGCGTACATCTACGGGTGGCCAGATTTGCAGGTGGACAGCGAGGGCGACGTTGATAAAGACGCCTTCCTCTCTGTCCTCACCATATTCATCGGGATCATGAGCGGGGCAAAAGAAGCAAACAGCGCCTTAAAGCCCATGTCAGAAATCCTTTCCAAAGAACCATCCCGAAAACTGCCGGTGATCGCCTTGGCAAAGATCGGCTTACCCCAAATTGCCAAACAAGTGGCAAAGGTCTTAGGCGCCAACCTTGCAAAACAGGGCTTGGCTAAGGGCATCGGAAAGATCGTGCCGTTAATCGGAGGCGCAATCTCTGGCGCGGTAACCATAGCCACGTACTGGCCTATGGCAAACACCTTGAAAGATGAACTCCAGAACCAGGTTATAAAGTAAACGGCTTGCAATGCTGCCCCGCCGCTCGTGCGGGGCGCATGCAAGCTCCCCCACAAAGCCCCCTCACAGGCCGCACCTGCAGTCTGAAGGGAATACTCCCTTATATAAAAATCCAAACCTTTATACTCCAAAACACCCTCATCCCAATAACCCAAAGCCTGTGGAAAAGACAGCGTTTGGGCGCGCGCGCAGATTCTGATGCAGAGAGCGTTGCGTTCATTCGGGTAACTCGCAGACTTTTTTCCGCCCGGAAACGCTCCATTTCCGCCTGAAAATACGTCATTTCCGCCCGGAAACGCTCCATTTCCGCCTGAAAATACGTCATTTCCGCCTGAAAACGTTCCATTTCCGCCTGAAAATACGTCATTTCCGCCCGGAAACGCTCCATTTCCGCCTGAAAATATGTCATTTCCGCCTGAAAACGCTCCATTTCCGCCCGGAAATGCGGGAACGGCAATCACAGGCGCGGCGTCCTCCTGAGACCGCCGCGTACCCACACGCGCAGGCGTGGCGTTCCCCTGAGACCGCCGCGTCCTCACACGCGCAGGCGCGGCGTTCCCCTACGACCGCCGCGTCCTCACACGCGCAGGCGCGGCGTCCTCCTGAGACCGCCGCGTACCCACACGCGCAGGCGCGGCGTTCCCCTACGACCGCCGCGTACCCAGAGAAGTATAAACTCGCGTTATCTAGTTGACACTTTTTAAATTTTATAGTATAAATACACTAACTATGAGCGCCCAATATTCAAGCATCAGCTTCATGTCAGGCATCTCCAGTACGCTAACGATTATGGACGCTCGTAGTTTTTATCAAGTCTTCAACAGCAAAATTCCCTCTAAAATAAGCCGGAGCATCTCCCAGCGAGACATACCGGCTTTTATTTCCCCATCTTTTCTTTATCAAGGAGAAAATGTCTCTCTATGAGCATCATCACCGTGTCGCGAATCAACGTGAAGCAGCGCATGATCCACGGCAAACTGATGATGGCTTATCAACAAATTTTAAGCGCGCACGCAAATTCCGGTATATACTGTGGGCTATGTATAAAATAAGGAGTGTTTGATGAAAATTCGATCTAAAATTGTCTTATTGGTTTTTACCGTCGCCTTCTGCGCCTTTGCAGGTTTTGGTGTGTTCTTGTATACCACGGTAACCCTCCAGCGTCTTTCCAGAGATCTGACTTATGGACTGAACCACGCCATGGCGGGAGACTACTTTGCTAGGCTTCACGTCTTCCTGAATTCTATTCAGGAAGGCGCGGGGGTCAGCCGGAATTTGGGAGAAACATTCTATGAGATGCGCGCGCTCTTACCCGAAGCGGAACTAAAAGTTCGCATGACGGAGTCTTATCATAGAGCCTTTGCCATGGAACCTAATCTTTTGGGAGGCGGCGCTTTCTACGCGCCCTATACGTTTGATCCCGCGGTGGAGGACTTCCATTACTTTGCCAGTAAGAGCCTCAACACCATTGCCGCGGCGCCTTCGCAGATTTACTGGATGGGTGATGAGTGGGAATGGGATGTGGCTACGTACGAAGAGGACTGGTATCAGGTTGCGGTGCCGAAAGGCTGGGATATACGGCAAAAAAGAGACCAGACCCACTATTGGAGCGAGTTATACATTGACGCTTCAGTCAACGCGCTTATGGTAACGATCAGTATGCCCATGTATGACAGGGCGGATCGTATTATTGGCGTGGCTACGGTAGACATACCCCTTAAGGTTTTGGAGGACATGGTGCGCGGTTTTTCCCTTCTCACGCCTTCCTCACAGATCGTGGGCTTCTCTACTATAAACAACGCAACTTTTGCCATTACTGGTAAGGGCGCCGGAGGTATTGTTTCCTATCCCAGCGGCGGTTGGCTTGAGCGGTTTTTATCCCCGCTGAAGCCCGGAGACGCTTTGACTGAAACCACCTTGTCTCTTGAGAACACCACGTACTCGTTGTACACGCAGGTACATGCTTCGGGCATAGGGCTGGCGATTTTGGTGCCTCACGCGGAAGCCTTTCAGGTCATTGATGCCATGCAACGCAGCGCGAGTATCATGGTTATGGTGGTTTGTTTCGTCATGCTGGGGGCCTTGGGCGTTGCCTTTGTGCTTTCCGCTTCTATTACCAAGCCTATTGTGAGCGTGGCGCTCACCCTCAAGGACATCTCCGAGGGCGCTGGAGATCTGACGCAGACGGTGAATGTTCGTTCAAAGGACGAGATCGGCGACATGGCGCGGCATTTCAACGCCATGTTGGAAAAGATCAAAGCGCTTGTTATCACGATCAAGAACCAGTCCGCCACGCTCTTTGACATTGGGCGTAA
>JAITIX010000095.1 GCA_031279205.1 Treponema sp.
CTGAACGGTCTTATCGAAGTCTTACAATAGACTATAGGCTCATTTTCCACAAGCCCTGCCCATACGGGTGCCAGACACTGTTGGAATCGACTCCACGTTCCTAGTTGGAACCTGACCCCTGTTCCTAGTTGGAACCTGACCCCTGTTCCTAGTTGGAACCTGACCCCTGTTCCTAGTTGGAACATGACCCCTGTTCCTAGTTGGAACCTGACCCCTGTTCCTAGTTGGAACCGATCCCGGTGCCTAGTTGGAACCTGATCCCTGTTCCTAGTTGGAACCTGATCCCTGTTCCTAGTTGGAACCTGATCCCGGTGCCTAGTTGGAACCTGATCCCTGTTCCTAGTTGGAACCTGATCCCTGTTCCTAGTTGGAACCTGATCCCTGTTCCTAGTTGGAACTCGATCCCTGTTCCTAGTTGGAACATGATCCCTGTTCCTAGTTGGAACATGATCCCGGTGCCTAGTTGGAACATGACCCCTGTTCCTAGTTGGAACCTGATCCCTGTTCCTAGTTGGAACTCGATCCCTGTTCCTAGTTGGAACCTGATCCCGGTGCCTAGTTGGAACCTGACCCCTGTTCCTAGTTGGAACCTGACCCCGGTGCCTAGTTGGAACCTGACCCCTGTGCCTAGTTGTAACCTGACCCCGGTGCCTAGTTGGAACCTGACCCGAGTGCCTCGTTGTAACCGATCCCTGTTCCTAGTTGGAACCTGATCCCGGTGCCTCAACCCAGAAGTTACTTTCCGATGAGATAATGCAAATACTTGACAGAGGTATTGATGGCTCTTATCATGCGGACATGACTTTACAACACCAAATTGGACAGCGTTTCATTATTGGCTTTGACGGGCATACCCTCACACCGGAGTTCCGGCGGCTGCTTAGGCAGTACAAGGCTGGTAACGTCATTTTGTTCAGGGAAAACCTGCAAAACGCAGCTCAGGCAAAGGCGCTCTGCGACGATATAAAAGCCTCTGTAATAGAAGAAACTGGTATTCCACCTTTCATTGCCATTGACCAGGAGGGTGGCAGAGTTAGCCGCCTGCCTGCTGATATGACTAATGTTGCAGGCGCGGCGGAGCTTGCTGTTGCCGGGACCGCGGCGCTTGTCGAGGCGGTAACGCTTACCGCTGCTGAACTTCGGCGGATTGGCGTTAACTTCAACCTCGCGCCAGTGCTTGACGTTAACTCCAACCCTGCCAACCCTGTCATTGGCACCCGCAGTTTTGGCGCGACGCCAGACCTTGTTGCCGAACTCGGCGCAGCGGCAGTCGCGGCGTGGGAACGCGCCGGTATCCTCTGCTGCGGTAAGCATTTCCCCGGTCATGGCGACACCAGCGTTGATTCCCACCTCGAACTCCCCTGCGTTGACAAGACCCGCGCCGAGCTTGAAGCAGTGGAACTGCTGCCGTTTCGCCGAGCTATTGCGTGCGGCATACCTGCGTTGATGAGCGCGCATATCCTGTTCCCACAGGTAGAGCCGAGTAGGGTTCCGGCAACTATGTCGAAAATCATCATCACCAGCATGTTACGGGAACAGCTTGGGTTTAAGGGGCTGGTACTGAGCGACGCGATGGAAATGAACGCCATTAAGCACTACTACGGCACTCCTACTGGTTGTATCGAGGCGATTCGCGCCGGTGTAGACATAGTGCTGGTGTGCCACGACACTGCGCTCATGGAAGCCAGCCTCGTTGCTGTTGCCGAAACCTATACCAATGGCGGCTTTGACAATACTGCCTTCGACGCTTCAACGGAGCGGATCGTCCAATATAAGAAAAAATATGCCTGAATCATACAATAACAGAGCGCCCGACGTTTTGCTGGACGACAGCTTATCGCAAGCCACTACTGAACAGCGGAATGCAGCGTCGCAGGACATCGACCGCAAGACTACGCTCGAAATCGTAACCACTATCAATAGCGAAGACCACAAAGTTGCACCGGCGATTCAGAAGATTCTGCCGGAGATTGCGGCGTTGGTCGATGACATTGTTGTCGCGTTCAAAAACAGCGGCAGGCTCGTCTACATCGGCGCTGGTACTTCTGGCCGCCTCGGTGTGCTGGATGCCTCTGAATGTCCGCCCACCTACGGGGTTGACCCCAGCATGGTGCAAGGCCTCATCGCCGGCGGTAATGACGCGCTCACCCGCTCGATTGAGTCCGCCGAAGATCGCCCTGAGGCTGGTGTCGCCGACCTTAAGAACATCGGCTTCACCGCCGCTGATGTGCTTGTGGGCATAACAGCGTCGGGAAGCGCACCCTACGTTCTTGGCGCGCTCGAATACGCCGCTGCCATTGGCGCTGTAACCGCTGCCATAAGCTGTAATGCTGCCTCAAAGACCTTTGCCATTGCCAGACACCGACTCTATGCCAATGTTGGCCCCGAAGTAGTTGCTGGTTCTACCCGCATGAAGAGCGGCACAGCGCAGAAGCTCATCCTTAACACCCTGTCCACAGCCAGCATGATTCGCATCGGCAAGGTCTATAAGAACCTGATGGTCGACCTTCTCCCTGTGAACCAGAAGCTGGTGCAGCGCTCCCTCCGCCTCATCCGCGAGGTTACCGGCTGTTCAGTGGATGAGGCGACGCGCACCTTTGCCGCCGCGAACAAGGCGCCGAAGACTGCCATCGTGATGGTACTCTGCGGTGTTGACCGCGCCACTGCCGAGGGTCTGCTTGCCGATGCTGGCGGCCATATCGCTGGGGTGAAGTCAACCCAATAGGTGCTGACACCAGATACGCTGCCAGATGGTCGATACTAAACATAGGAGGATCGTATGGCTAAACAATCTACAGCATCGAGAACCAAGATACTGTTCCCTATTGGGAGTAAACTAGTAATAATCAGCTCTTTACTGCTGATCACCTCTCTCTCCACTATCACGATACTGGTGTCGATATTCATGAACACGGACATACGTGCCACAGCCGAGAAGAATAACTTCATAGTGAATCAGCGTTCTGCGTCTGAGGCGGAAACTGTCATCAGGACTATCCACGCCGATATCCTGACCCTGCTCAATGTACTCGCGGCCATCCCCGAACAGGAGACCATACAAGAAGCCGCGCGTTTCTTTTTTCAGCAGAATACGCATATTGCCGCTATTGTTACTTCAGAACCGTCGGACAACTGGGAACTTCTTAACAGTAACTTCTTCTTATCAAACGGGATTCAGTCTGATCAGGTGTCTACTTTTATAGAACAGAATATTGACGTGGTACGGCGGGCTGAGTTTGGGACGGAGCTACTCAAGAACGGGATGCCAGACTTTGGGATACCCATACTCGTACTGTTCAGCTCGTGGCGGAGTGGAGTGGCGGTGATGGTGTTCTTCTCGGCTGAGAACATCACCGAGAATTTCGGCACCGGTACGAATGCCTCGTTTATGGTCAATCAGGCAGGCGAAGCGCTTGTACATCCGGATCAGGAACTGATCAAAAACGGCGAGAACTTGAGTAACGATGCCTTTGTGCAGATTGCCCTCAGAAGCATGGAACAGCAGCTTCAGACCCAGTACACGGACGCGGACGGGTTTACCCATTTCGGCGCGTTTCAGAAACTCAGTGTGGCTAACCTTATCGTATTCACCCATATCCAGACTGATACAGTCTTTGAGGGAATCGTGGCTACCACGCGACGGAATATCTACCTGACTATTGGTGTGCTTTTTATCTCCATTCTGTTCATCTGGTTCTTCTCAAAGACCATCAGCAATCCTCTTGAGATTCTCACTGCCGCGGCAGAGCAGATCGAAGCGGGGAACTATCATCTTGAACTGAAAATGAAAAGTCAGGATGAAACCGGCGTGCTTATGCAAAGCTTTGTCAACATGAGTCATGGGCTTGCAAACTTTGAGCGCTTTACCAACAAGGCAATAGTCAATGTGGCGCGAAAGGGCAAACTACAGCTCGGCGGTGTTACGAAAACAGCTACGGTTGCCTTCATATTCATCCGGGACTTCAATGAAATTGCTGAGGGACTTAGCGCCAGTGAACTGGTGCAATTCATCAACGAGTATATGCTCAGAATGGTGCCTTGTATCATAAATACTGGCGGCGAGGTGGATAAGTTTCTCACCCATGGCGGCGTTATCGTGATGGCGCTTTGGGGCGCGCTTGAGTCGGCTGGCAGCCCAGAGAAGGATGCGCTTAGCTGTCTGCGGGCTGTTCTTATGATGCGGGCTTCTTTGAGAAGCCTTAATCATCAGGAGTGGAAGGGAAATTCGAGGAAAGCTGTGGCGCGTATCAAAATGGGTTGTGGTATCAATGTAGGGGAAGTGGTTGCGGGGCAGATGGGATCGGATGATCGCATTGAGTACACGGTCATTGGGGATACGGTTAACCTTGCCGCGCGTTTTGAGGGGCCAAACGATCTCTTTGATACAGATATTCTTATCACTGAAAACGTTTATAAACTCATAGGCAAGTATCTTCTTGTCGAAGAGATGCCCAGTATCGAGGTAAAGGGGAAGGTAGAGCCGCTCAGAGTCTTCTCAGTGGTGAATATGCGCAACGCGGCTCAGACCACACAAATTCTTAAAGACCTTGAAAGTATCCCGAAAACCATGCCCCACATAAGCAGAAACTGTGTGGGACCAAACGGCCCTCGCACCATGGCGGAAGTGCGGGAACGCTGGTAATAGCGGCTACTTAATGGCAAATTCCAGCGCCGAATCAAGCCTGAGATCAATGCCCTCAAAGTCTTTTGGAACAAGGGTCAGGTTAATCATCTCCGAAGGATGAACATGGGGTTTCTTCACGCTCTTTATCACGCGGTTATCAATACGCAACTCCAGAAGCGCGTCAGTTTTCACGATGAGGGAACGCAGATACACCTTGTTCTCCACTCTGGGATTGAGCTTGCCCGGATTCACATAGCGCGTGTTAGACCCAGCCTTGACCCGTATCTGCACCAAAGGACGCGCGCCTTTCAGCCATTCGGCGGCAAAACGTCCGGCGCGGCGGGCTTCTTCCGTAACCCAGTCAACAAGGTCATGCACGTGCAGCACATTGCCACAGGCAAAGACTCCATCCACGTTGGTCATAAGGAACGAATCCACCAGAGGACCGCCTGTGCTATTGAGTTCAACGCCAGCGTCCCGCGACAACTCGTTCTCCGGTACCAGACCCACTGAAAGCAGAACCGTATCGCAGTCAATGCGGAAACGCTTTTCCGGCAGAAGACTACCGTTTTTCATAGGCGTTACTTCCACGCCTTCAACACGGTCATTCCCAAAGATGTTGGTGGTCTGAGTTGAAAGATAAAGGGGTATCCTGAAATCATTCAGGCACTGAACGATGTTCCGTGTGAGTCCCGCCGGATACGGCATGATCTCAACCACCGCCTTCACCTGACAGCCAACCCAGCTCATACGCCGCGCCATGATAAGGCCAATGTCGCCAGACCCGATGATCACCACGTTCTTGCCGGGGATATAGCCCTCAATGTTCACCAGACGCTGGGCAAATCCGGCGGTATATACGCCTGCCGGACGTGAACCGGGAATTCGCACATTACCGCGATTGCGCTCGCGGCACCCCATCGCCAATACCACTGCCCGCGCGCGAATACGCAGCACGCCGTATGGAGATACGCAGACCAGGTCTTTGACAGCGCCCTCGGAGTGGAACTCAGTAACAGTTGTGTCGAGATAGACAGCGACACGGGACTTCAGCGTTTGTTCGATGAAACGGCTGGCAAATTCCGGCCCCGTGAGTTCTTCGTTAAATTCATGGAGCCCAAAACCATTGTGGATACACTGCATGAGGATGCCGCCCAAGTGATCCTCACGCTCAATCATGGCGCAGGAAAATCCGGCCTTATCCAGTTCTAGCGCCGCAGCCATGCCCGCCGCTCCCGCGCCAATCACCACCGCGTCGTATTGCAAGTCTTTCACAGTTCCGTCTCCAGTAAACGGCTCTTCCCGCCGTGTTTGCTAATTTCATGCCAGGACAGACCTGTCTCCCGCATGATGATTTTGATTATCTTGTAGGCGCAGAACCCACCCTGACAACGCCCCATCTGAGCCCGGGTGAAATACTTCACGCCATCCAGCGTCGTATGTCCCATGTGTATGGCCTCAATGATTTCAGCCTCGCTCACCTTCTCACAACGACACACAATGTTCCCCCATGCCGGGTTTTTGGCAATAAGCGCGTCCAGCTCAAAAGACGAGATTTCTCGCACACGCTTCCGTTCTCCTATCAACGGGTCAAAGTCGCTCTTCTCAGTGAGATCAAGCCCCATACCCTTCAGCAAGTCTTTCACATACTCCCCGATAGCCGGGGACGCGGTAAGCCCAGGCGACTGAATCCCCGCCACCTGCACCAAGGCTGGCGCTTCCTTTGATGGCTCGATATAAAAATCCGTCTCAAGAACCGGACGCAGCCCCGCAAAGTTCGTAATCACATCATTCCGGCTGAGAGCTGGAACCATCTTCTTACCCGCGTCAAAAACCTGCTCAAGCCGTTCCATGCTGGTGGAGTAATCCGTTTTACTTTCCGTGTCATCAGCCGTTGGACCCACCAGTACGGTTCCTTCAACAGTGGGAATCACGAGTATGCCCTTTGATACCAGCGTTGGCGCTGGAAAGATCACCCGTTCAGGCCGCGCTTTGGTGAGCTTATCCATGAGAAAGTATTCACCCTTCCGCGCCTTGATGCTGAACTCCTCACCGCCAAAAACCCGCGATACCTCATCCGCGAACAGTCCCGCCGCATTAACCGCGTAACGGGCGCGTACTTCCCGGCCATCATCCGCGCTGATACGCCAGAGCGCCGCCTCATAGCGCGCCGCCACCACCTTATAAGCAGTGTGAAGCTGAACCCCGTTCTTCACGGCCGATTCAAGCAGGGCGAACACGAAGCGGTATGGCTCCACTATGCCGCCGCCCGGGGCGTAAAGCCCGCCGGCTACATCGCTGGTGAGCTGAGGCTCCAGTTCGAGGAGGCGTTCCCGTGAACAAAGCTCAATGCCAATGACGCCGTTTTCAATGCCCTGCATATAGAGTTGTTCCACACTCTTCATCTCATCTTCGTGCATAGCCGCGACAATGATACCGCAACGCTTGAAGGGGAAATCAAGCTCACGTCTAAGCTGGTCAAACATGAGGTTGCCGCGCACCTCAAGCCGCGCCTTGAGGTATTTTTTGTTATGATGAAACCCACCGTGTACAATCCCCGAATTGGCCTTTGAGGTTCCGAAAGACACATCAGCCGCCTTTTCAAGGATCGCCACACGGATTCGGTACATAGAAAGCCGCCGCGCGATATTGGCTCCAGAGACCCCGCAGCCAATGATCGCCACATCGTAAGGCACATCGCTTATGGGCTGACTCCGCAAGTTTGGAGTATTCATGGCCATAGTATAGCTGGTGTTTTGTTCATGGGTGAAGAGGACCGTGAAAGAAAGCCTCAATAGAGAAGCAATCGGCCACAGGTCGATGGCATTTGCAGGCGGAGAGTTGCCTTCAACCCCGTCGACAAGCTCAGGGACTGTCTTTGGTCGCTGAGTCGGTTGGTGAGCTTGTCGAACCAGTCGACGCGACCGAACAAGTAAAGTGTTCCAAGTGGAGCCAACAGCTTGCCAGACATGGCCGTAAGCGCGTGCGCAAAAAAAAGACCCTCCGATATGGCGGGTCTTGTGCGCTGAGATTCTAATGTCTATAGCTTGAGGAACCATGCTTTCGCCAACGCCTGTCGCCCTTTTCAAACTTACCACGGCAACTTCCAAACATACCACGGCGGTTTCTAAAAATACCTAAGCGGTTTCTAAAAATACCTAGGTAGATTATAAAAATTCCTAAGCGGTTTCTAAAAATACCTAGGTAGATTACAAAAATACCGAGGCGGTTTGCAAAAATACCTAGGTAGATTATAAAAATTCCTAAGCGGTTTCTAAAAATGCCTAGGTAGATTACAAAAATACCGAGGCGGTTTCTAAAAATACCTAGGTAGATTATAAAAATACCGAGGCGGTTTCTAAAAATGCCTAGGTAGATTATAAAAATACCGAGGCGGTTTCTGAATATACCGAGGTAGATTACAAAACTACCTCGGTAGTTTCTAAACAAAATCAAGTAGGACGATCATGGGAACCAGCGTGGGCTTACTGGTAACGTTGGGGCGCTGATTCTCAGTTTCTTTGTGTAGAAGAGTAAAATTTCTGGTATGAACAGTGAGATTTATGGTATAGTGAAAAAGCAAGGCGCGTTTCTTGTGAGCGCGTGGGAAGAAACAAGCTAGGAGGGCTTATGAACAACGCGGATATTGGACTTATCGGGCTTGCGGTCATGGGGGAGAATCTGGTTCTCAACATGGAAAGCAAAGGGTTTACAGTGGCGGTGTACAATCGTACAGTCGCTAAGGTTGATGCCTTCATAGAGGGGCGGGGCGCGGGGAAGCGTATTGTGGGGTGCTGCGACCTGCCGGCGCTTGCAGCCGCGCTGAAACGTCCGCGCAAGGTGATGATCATGGTGAAGGCTGGTCAGGCGGTGGATGATACGATTGAACAGCTTCTGCCGGTGCTTGAAGCGGGCGACATCATCATTGACGGCGGTAACTCTAACTATCAGGACACGATACGGCGCACTGCGTATGCCGAATCAAAGGGTTTGCTCTACATCGGCACTGGCGTATCGGGCGGCGAGGAAGGGGCGCTCACTGGCCCGTCGATCATGCCGGGCGGGTCGCCGGCGGCGTGGCTAACGGTGAAGCCGATACTTCAGGCTATTGCGGCTAAGGTTGAGGGCGGCGTTGCGTGCTGCGACTGGGTTGGGGAGAATGGCGCTGGCCATTTTGTCAAAATGGTACACAACGGCATTGAATATGGCGACATGGAACTCATCTGCGAGAGCTACGATCTCTTGAAGAATGTGCTGGGGCTTAACAGCGCCGAGATGGGCGATGTGTTCGATGGCTGGAACAAGGGCAATCTTAACAGCTACCTCGTTGAGATCACGCGGGACATACTGCGCTATAAGGACACTGATGGTTCGGCGCTGGTGGAACACATCCTCGACACTGCGGGGCAGAAAGGCACGGGTAAGTGGACTGGCATTGCGGCGCTTGATGCGGGTGTGCCGCTGACGCTGATCGCCGAGGCAGTATTTAGTCGCTGTCTTTCGGCAGCGAAAGAGGAGCGGGTCAAGGCTGCGAAGGTTTTTTCCCGACCAACGATTACCAAACCCGCTGATGCGCAAGGCTTTATCAATGACCTTGAGAAGGCGCTCTATGCGGCAAAGGTTGTGTCTTATGCCCAGGGTTACTTGCTCATGCGTGAGGCTGCCAAGGAACATGGGTGGAACCTTAACTACGGCGGC
The DNA here is from genome assembly GCA_031279205.1 of Treponema sp. Classification (GTDB taxonomy): domain Bacteria; phylum Spirochaetota; class Spirochaetia; order Treponematales; family Breznakiellaceae; genus JAIRMT01. The sequence continues at coordinate 9,323 of JAITIX010000095.1, forward strand.
ATCGCACTGATGTGGCGCGGTGGTTGCATCATTCGCTCGGTGTTTCTGGGGAAGATAAAGGAAGCCTTTGACAAAAACAGAGACCTTGAGAACCTGCTGCTCGACCCGTTTTTCACGGGTATCATTGAGGATGCGCAGGCGTCGTGGCGGCGTGTAGTGGCAACAGCAGTGGCTAACGGGATTCCGGTTCCGGCGTTCTCCAGCGCGCTGAGTTACTTTGACGGCTATCGAAGCGAGCGTCTGCCGGCAAACCTGCTTCAGGCGCAGCGCGACTACTTTGGCGCGCATACCTACGAGCGCACGGATAAGCCGCGCGGTGAGTTCTTTCACACCAACTGGACAGGGCATGGCGGTAGTACCAGTGCGTCAACGTATACGGTATAACAAAGAAATCACGAAACTACGAGAGTTTAGTATTAGGAGGTTTTTATGTCATCATTAACGATTCCATCCGCGTCGAACACGGCGCATGACTTACTGGCTCTGGGGGCGCTGGTTACGCGGCTTGATCCCGGAATCATTCCTTTTGCCGAAGCGAGCGAGTATGCTTTGCATGTGTCTGGTGGCGAGTACAATGTGGCGACCAACCTGTCAACCTGCTTTGGCCTGCGAGCCGCCATTGCCAGCGCCATAGTGGACTATCCGATTGGCAAGCGCATTGAGAGCGCGGTTCGCAAGGCTGGCGTTACGCCTTATTATCAGCGCTTTGCCTTTGATGGGGTGCGCGGTCCCAACATGGCTATCGTGTGGAGCGACCGTGGTCAGGGTGTGCGAGCGCCGGTTGTGTTCTACAACCGCTCCAATGAGGCTGCCGGCAGACTCAAGCCGGGTAGTTTTGATTGGAAGGCGATTTTTGGTAAGGGTATACGCTGGTTCCATTCGGGCGGCATCTTTTCGGCGCTATCCCCTACGACGTCGGAACTGGTGATCGAGGCGATGGAGGCGGCGAGGGCGGCTGGCGCGGTGGTCTCGTTTGACCTGAACTATCGCGCCAAGCTCTGGGCAGTCGCGGCGGCTGAACAGGGACTCAGCGCGGAACAGGCAAGCGAAGGCGCGGCGCAAACTCTCCGCAAGATCGTCAGCCATGTGGACGTGCTGGTTGGTAACGAGGAAGACTTGCAGAAAGGGCTGGGTCTCAAGGGACCGGAAGTCGAGTCAAAGGGCAAGCTTGATTCATCGACCTTCTTTGGCATGATGGAAAGTGTTATCAAGGACTTTCCCAACATTAAAGCCGTGGCTACAACCCTGCGCGAGGTTCATTCCACCAACCGCCATTCATGGAGCGCGGTGCTTTGGCTTGATGGCAAGAGCTACACTGCCCCGACCTGCGAGCTTGACGTGTACGACCGGGTTGGCGGGGGCGACGGCTTTGCCGCCGGCTTGTTCTACGGGCTTCTCGCCGGTAAATCGCCGGAAGATGCCCTGCGGCTTGGCTGGGCGCATGGCGCTCTGCTCACTACCACCCCAGGCGATACCTCGATGGTGTCGCTGGATCAGGTGGAGGCGTTTGCCAAAGGCGGATCCGCGAGGATACAGCGCTAAAAGCCCGGAGGTATGAAGCGCACAGACTAAGAGCTTCTCTATGCCTGTGCGCCGCTGTTTATGATTGAAAAGTCCCCTTGCCTAAAGGCGGGGACTTTTCTTTAATCCTCCATTATGTTACACTCTAAAAATATCCATTGTAATCAAGGAGATACTGTGGCGAAAGAAGAAGCGATTGAAGTAGAGGGTATAGTGCGCGAGGCGCTTCCCAATACCATGTTCCGTGTGGAACTCGATAACCAGAATGGGCATCTCATACTTGCCCACCTTTCCGGGAAGATGCGTAAGCATTACATCCGTATCGTACCCGGAGACCATGTGCGTATCGCGCTCTCCCCCTATGATTTAAGCCGGGGTCGTATCATCTACCGTGAGCGTTAGAGTGGCTGTCCAAAACGAGGTTCTGTTTCATTTCCCTCTATAGATAACTAGCAACTCCTTCCCTTTTTTAGAATCACCCACGTTGCCCCACTGCCGCCGGATGTGGCGTTACCATGTCCGCTTTCTCCGGCAAAGGGACAACGTTCTATAAAACGCTTTGCGAGCTGTTTTAACACTGCATCCCCATCGGAATGCATACCTTTGCCGTGAACAATGCACAGCTTCTCAAAGCCTTGTTGTCTGCTGTTTTCAAAGAAGCTGTCAAGCGCATTCCACGCTTCTGCCTGGGTAAGTCCATGCAGGTCGATTATGGCGTCTGGTTTTTTCTGGAGCAAATGGCGACGACATTTTCTGGCGTCTGCCCCTGTTTCATACATGGCTAGGGCTTCAGCGTCCGCATCCTTATCGTATACCCCGTGAATACGCAACCATGCGGTAAGCGGGTCTACTTTCTTTAAGTGGGATTCATCTGGCTTAGGCGCAGCCTGTCCGCTGGTTCGGGACGCGGCGGCTTTGTCTTTTTCGGCCTGCTTCTTGAGTTGCTTCTTGCTACCTTGCGGTATAGCAGTCAGCCGCTCCCATTCGTCCAGAATATCCCCAAAGTCCATCACTACTCCTCTTTTGTTTAGGGAACAACACCGGAATAACCTGAGATTTTGCTCAGTATTCCCGCGTCATTCTTTAGGTATAACGAAGAGAATATAAGGAAGTTACGCAGACTCACACAGGCCTCGCGTATGGTTCACCGCGCCGCGCATTTTGCTGTTCAGCCCCTGTTCCAGAGCCGATAAAGAACTTAGAATAAAGATTATGAAAATACGGCTTTTTGTATTTATGTTATTAGGTTTCGCGGCAAGACTCGTGGCTCAGCAAACTGATTTAGATGCAGCAGCGGGGGAACCACTGTCTTCTTCCATGATACTCATCAGGCCTTTACTGATAGACGAAGCGCCGCCGCCACCAGCCTTTACTGGAAGCGCCGAGCCGGAACAGTCAGCCACCACGCCGTATCAGGCGCCACCATCGGTCAGCCCACCGGTATCTGTGCCACCGGTTCCCGCAATCACGCCGATTACCACTGCGCCACAGAGCGACGCTGCTCCAAGAACAGTTCGGACGTTTGTGGGACAGCTTGTTGAGATACCGTTTCAGGGAAGCGGCTGGGTGTATCTGGGAGAAGCCGATTCGCGTAAAGGCATCGCGTATGATTCAAGGCGCGTTGAAACAGATGGTCAGCGACTGGTGTTTCGGGCTGAAAGCGCCGGAACTTATACCCTTCAATTCTATAAACAGGACTTTATACAAGACCGAATCCTCAATGAACAGGTGCGCGTCATCGTAAACGAAGCCTCCGAGCGTTCTTCCGCCTCATGGACAAGTCCCCAGAACTTGAACCTGTCCTCCGCCAACGCTGTGGAGACAGCCGAAGCTACGCCGCCACCGGGAACTCCGCCCACATCCAGCGAAGCGTCCCCTATCCTGCCAACACTTGCGGCATCGGCTCTGCCTGAATCAATCGATTACCTGCAAAAAGCGCGGGAAGCATATACAGCAGGTAAGTTCAGCGACGCCCTTGCCGCCCTTGACACGTTCCGGCAACGCTATCCTCCAGGCAGCGATGAAGCATGGCTACTTTACGGCCAGACTCTTGAGGCAGCCAGCGATGTTCGTGATATACGTTCCGCACTGGATTACTACCGCCGTTTGCTCCGTGAATACCCACAAAGTCCGCTCTGCACCGATGCCCGTAAACGAATCGCCTACATTGAGCGTTATTTCTTTATCATTCCTTGAGGCTATTCCCATAGCTGACGCGGATTCCTGAGTCGGGCTTGAGAAATGAGATTGCATGGGCGTGGAGACAAAGCGTTCCATCGGTATCCACGCCCCCATAGAGCGCGTCATTCAGGATAGGATAGCCCAGCCACGCGAGATGACAGCGTATCTGATGGCGAAAACCACGCCGAAGCCGCAGTTTGAACTGGACGCAATCCCCAAACTCGCGTGTTTCGGCGATTTCAGTCTGGTACGGCCTCCCCTGATCCAACGCTAGTTCCTTAACGCTTTTTCCCGTCATTCTGCTTAACGTCAAAACCACGGGTCGCACTGCTTTTCGTCCCGGACCAAAAGGCCGAAACCCGCTTTCAATGATGCAAGACGCGCCATACGCCGAAGGTGGCTGAGGAAAACCGGGAAGTCGAGGCCGTGGCGTGCTTAAGGCGGTATAGTCCTTAATGAACAGTCCAGCTTCCTGCTGGGCAGAGAGCGCGTCCAGCGCCTCCTGAGTTCGGGCTAGCAGAATCAGTCCCTGGGTTTCATAGTCGAGCCGGTGAAGAACACCGCCTTCCCAGGGATGTTTCCCATGTACACGCCGCAACTCCGTGAATTGAGCGGCGCACCAGTCAAGCAGGCTTGAGTCCGGCGCTCTATCCGCCGGACACGCGCCGGCCTTTGCTTGACTCTGCCCCACGCGATTGAGCGGGACAGAGTGAAGACGCGGTGGCTTGAATACCACGAGATATGAAGCGTCAGCCGCAAGTATATACGGCTCGGTGTTCTGCTTAAGCATGGACATTGCTCGTTCTGGTTCTCCCGAAGCGGAGCGCGAGTTTCAGAATTCCTCCTCTGAAAGCGCCTATCCTCAATTGTGTATAAAAGGCAAACTTGATTCCCATCAGCTCAATTCCCCCTGATGCTTATTTGATTTATCACTCCATTAGCGCATATCTTGCAAGATTCAACAGTGAAAGCATTCGCCTCTACAACATTAAATGAATTGACGGACTGTTCGATACCGCCATCAACAGAAGAAGACATTCTCGGCGCTGGAAAATCGCCACAGGCTACTCCTCAGCGCCCCAGCGCCGTTAGGTAGAACGCGACTCTCTGGCTTTCAGGGAGCGGTGTCTGACACCGCTTTGGGGGTGGAGAGACGGCTTTGAGAAGGATGGTATGTTACCATTACTCTCACAGTCCCCATCGACCGCATTGATTCAACGCGGAACGCGCTATGGAAGTCGTATCTTTTGGCGTGTGGGCGCTGTATCTATGGGATAAGAAGGCCGCGCCTATCAGTGAAGAGTAGCGTGGCTCGTAACAAGCTGCCGCTTGCCGCATTCTAGGCAAGCTCTTCCAGAAAGTCGTGGATAAAATCTATGGGGCCGATTTCCCTGTTGATGATACGGTATACGCCAAACGCTATGGGCATTTTGAGCTTGTGTTTTTCCGCTAGTATCTTAACGTACTTTGTCGCTGCCACTCCTTCAGGCAAATACCCGATTTCAGCGATACGCGCCAGCAAATCGTCCAGATTACGGTACGGGGCGAGGATATTCTTTTCGATGATTTCCCGCCCAAAACGCCGGTTCCGCCCAAACATAGACCGGCAGGTAACGTCAAGATCGCCCACTCCGGAAATTGATGTGAAGGTTTGCGGGTAGGTTGCTCCCATAGCAAAACCCAGTGTCTGAATCTCGTTCAGTCCGGCGGCCAGCAACAGGGACTCGGTTCCGTCCCCGAACAGCGCTCCCAATCCGCGCGGTAACGCGGAAGCGGTGTTTCCCACCGCCGATGTCTCTCCGCTGGTCTTCAGGGCGTCGAGCATACCAAAGGCAATGGCGATCACGTTTTTCACTGTCGCCGCAACCTGCACGCCTCGTACATCAAAGGAAGAAAACACCAGCAAGCGGTTTGACTTGATAAGGTCCCGGAATCGGAACGAGTTCTTGGGATTCTCACTTGCAGCGATGAGGCCGGTAATCTTACCCCGCGAAACCTCTTCAGCGTGGCTTGGCCCCGCAATATACACCAGCGAATTCCGGTAAAACCCCGGCAGGTAATCCTCAAGCGTTTCCAGAATCAGTCGCGGTCCCTTTACCGTGGGTAGGAAACCTTTGGTGATAACCGCGATGGCGCTTTCGCCCTCGCGTATTGAAGTGGTGTTCAGTATCTGTTTCACCCCATCCATGAGGAACAGAGACGGCAGTGCCAGAATGAGGTATTCACGTCCCTCAGCGGCGGCAACTATATCTGATGTGGCATGGAGCTTTGCCGGTAGTTCCACGTCCGGCAGATACCGTGAGTTCCGGCGCTGATGATTGATCTCATTGGCAGTATCCGCGTTATGGCTCCAGATGAGTGTCTCATGCCCCTTCTCGGCAATGGCCTTCGCTATGGCCGTACCCCACGCGCCCGCTCCAATGACAGCAATGTTTATACTCATAGAGTATCGAGCCTATCATTGTTGCCAAATCTTGAATAGATTGAGGCTGCTGGCGCAACCCTGATACGCTGATTGACATAACAGGGCTGATACGTCATACCATTAAAAAACACATAAAAAAGGGGGTGATTTTTTGGCTCATATCATCGTTGATGAGAACGAGATGCTGGAAAAGGCTATCAAGCGCTTCAAGCGCATGGTGGAGAAAGAAGGCATCATTAGAGAATTTAAGAAACGTGAATACTATGAAAAGCCTTCCACGATACTTAACCGAAAGAAGAAGGCTATCCAACGAAAACTGCTTAAAAAGTCCAGAAAAGGCCACGAACCCTATTAGGACAATACTTAACAACGCATACGCGGGCAATGTCCGCGTATGAAAGCGCGCTTCAACTCTCTACATAACTGCAACTTTCGTGTTATTGTATGGTAAGGAGATTTTATGAAACTACCGGATCATCACAATAACGTGTCGATTCTTCACGAAAACACGGAACCGATTCGCTCATACTACCTTCCCGGCGCTAGCCGGGAAGAGGCTCTGGAGGATAAGTCGTCCAGAGTGCGTTCACTGAACGGGGAATGGCGCTTTGCTTACTTTCCCTCGCCGTTTGACGTGCCAGAGTATGCCATTGAGCCGGGGGGCGACTTTCAAGGCGTGCCAGTGCCGTCAACATGGCAAAACACAGGTTATGATCTTCATCAATATACCAATATACGCTACCCATTTCCCTATGATCCGCCGTTTGTGCCGGATATGAACCCGTGCGGCCTGTATAAACGGAGCCTCTGTCTTGCAACAAAACCAGACGACCGGCGTTACTACCTCAATTTTGACGGCGTGGACTCATGTTTCTACCTTTACATAGGGGGGCGTTATGTGGGTTATAGCCAAGTTGCCCACGCGGTGAGCGAGTTTGACATCACCAGCTTTCTTAACGAAGGGGAGAACGAGCTTGCCGTGCTGGTTCTCAAGTGGTGCGATGGCTCATACCTTGAAGATCAGGACAAATTCCGCTTGTCGGGCATATTTCGTGATGTGTATGTGCTGGATCGGCCAGCTTCTCATGTGCGCGATTACTTTGTGCATACGCGCCTTCTGCCGGACAAGAGCGCCGAGGTACAGGTCGAGCTGGAGTACGAGGGCAACGCGGCTGAAACCACGCGGCTGACGCTACTCTCGCCAGAAGGCGTTGAGCTTGGGACTGCGTTGCAAAAGGCCGCTGATGGGAAGATAACATTCGCCGTCAAAGACCCGACGCTGTGGAACGCTGAAAAACCAGTATTGTATACCCTGCTTATTGATAGCGGTAACGAGTGCATTGCCCAGAAGGTCGGCATCCGGGAACTTGCGATTAAAGACGGCGTGATCCTGTTGAACGGCGTTCCGGTGCGCTTTAACGGCGTGAACCGGCACGACAGCGACCCGGTAAGCGGTTCGGCAATCAGTCGTGAACAGGCGCTGCGCGACCTTAGCCTGATGAAGCAGCATAACATCAACGCGATACGCACTAGCCATTACCCTAACTCACCGTGGTTCCCTGGTCTCTGCGACGAGTATGGCTTTTACCTCATCGCCGAAGCTGATGTGGAAAGCCACGGTACGGTAACGATTTATGGCGGCGGGGGCGATACGTACGGACTACTGGCTCAGGACGCGCGTTTTGAGACGCCGATTCTTGACCGTATTCAGCGCAATGTGATCCGCGACAAGAACCATGCCTGCGTTCTGCTCTGGTCAATGGGCAATGAGGCGGGTTACGGTCCCAATTTTGAGAAGGCCGCGCGCTGGGTTAAAGCCTACGATTCGTCCCGCCTGCTTCATTACGAGCGCGCTTGTGGCGAAAGCGGCGGACACAAAAACGATACGTCGGCGCTTGATGTGTACAGTCGTATGTACTCGTCGATTGCTGAGATCGAGCGTTACTTCACCGAAGGTCTGCCTGACCCTGCCGCGGCTCCCGCGCCTGATGGGTCGCGCCGGCCTCTTGTATTGTGTGAATACATCCACGCTATGGGCAATGGACCAGGCGACGGCGAGGACTACTTCGCACTCATGGAGAAGTACCCTGGGTTTGCAGGCGGCTTTGTCTGGGAGTGGTGCGATCACGCAATGTACATGGGTAAAACCATTGACGGCAAGACGAAGTATTTTTACGGCGGAGACTTTGGTGAGTTCCCTCACGACGGTAACTTTTGCATGGATGGTCTTGTTTATCCTGACCGCCGTCCCCACACCGGTCTGCTGGAGTACAAGAATATCTGCCGTCCAGTACGCGCCCGCCTTATCAAAGACGGTGTTGTGCGCTTCAAAAACCAACTGCGCTTCACCAGCACAGCCGGCCTTATCAGCGTCCGCTTTGAGTTGACCCGCGATGGCGAGCTTATTGACAGCGGTTCATTGCCGCTGAACATTGCGCCAATGGCCGAGCAGGATGTTCCCATTGACTATCATCTGCCCGCAAGCAACGCACCATTCGGCGTCTGCCACCTCAACCTCTTTTATATACAAGACCTTGATTTGCCGTTTACCAAAGCAGGGCATGTCTTAGGCCATGATCAGCTCGAACTGTGCCGGCAAGCTCGTCCCGCGCCTACTCACGGCAAGGCAGCCGGCAGTATCACGGTGAGCGAGAGCGCCACTGCGCTCGTCCTTACTGGCGCGTCGTTCCGCTATGTGTTTAACAAACTCACCGGCCTGTTTGACTCACTTGTTGCTAATAACCACACGCTACTGGCAACGCCTGCCGGAACAATGCTTCCGATGCAGTTCAACCTCTGGCGCGCGCCCACGGACAACGACCAGTACATCCGCCGCCAGTGGGAAGCTGCTGGTTATCAGCGTCCCACCACGCGGGTCTATGCGGTGAGCTATGAAACCACAGATGACGCTGTTGTGATCCATGCCACGCTATCCATTGCAGCGGTGTATATCCAGCGGCTTATCAATGTGAACGCAACCTGGCGGATCAGGGCTGACGGCATGATTCGCGTTCAGCTTGATTGCGAGAAAAACCGCGATATGCCATCCGGGACTGAGTTACCGTTTCTGCCCCGTTTCGGCCTGCGTCTCTTCCTGCCCCGTGGCATGAACCAGCTTGAGTATCGAGGCTATGGTCCCACTGAAACCTACATCGACAAGCATCAGGCCGCGTGGTACGGCGCGTTTTGCTCAACAGTCGCGGAACAGTACGAGGACTACATCAAGCCGCAGGAAAACAGCAGCCACTGGGCGTGCGATTTTCTCAGCGTGAAAGACGCGCACGGCGGACTTGAGGTTTCCAGCGAAGAGGCAAAGCCTTTCTGTTTTAACGCCTCGGTCTACTCACAGGAGGAACTTACGGCTAAGGCGCACAACTTTGAGCTGCTTCCCTCCGGCTACACCGTACTGTGCCTCGACTATGCGCAGAGCGGCGTTGGCTCCAATAGTTGCGGCCCGGCGCTGTTGGAAAAGTACCGGTTTAACGAGCAAAAGTTCAGCTTCGTCCTGAACCTGAGAATCACCTAAACAGCGAATCAAGCATCCCACGTCTTTAGGCGTGGGAGTCAAACAATGCATCAACAGTACGTCAGACGATGCGGCGTACTGTCTCTGACCCCCAACTATCTCTGACCCCACTATCTGACACCGATACCCCTGTGCGGGGAAGAGCGGCTTCCCTGTGCGGGGAAGAGCGGCTTCCCTGTACGGGGAAGAGCGGCTTCCCTGTGCGGGGAAGAGCGGCTTCCCTGTACGGGGAAGAGCGGCTTCCCTGTGCGGGGAAGAGCGGCTTCCCTGTGCGGGGAAGAGCGGCTTCCCTGTACGGGGAAGAGCGGCTTCCCTGTGCGGGGAAGAGCGGCTTCCCTGTACGGGGAAGAGCGGCTTCCCAATGCGGGGAAGAGCGGCTTCCCAATGCGGGGAAGAGCGGCTTCCCAATGCGGGGAAGAGCGGCTTCCCTGTGCGGGGAAGAGCGGCTTCCCAATGCGGGGAAGAGCGGCTTCCCAATGCGGGGAAGAGCGGCTTCCCTGTGCGGGGAAGAGCGGCTTCCCTGTACGGGGAAGAGCGGCTTCCCTGTGCGGGGAAGAGCGGCTTCCCTGTACGGGGACGAGCGGCTTCCCTGTCCGGGGAAGAGCGGCTTCCCTGTGCGGGAGCTAGACAGTGTCAC
>JAITIX010000111.1 GCA_031279205.1 Treponema sp.
AATAGTTTAGATTGCTTAGTCGGGCAACCCGGATTTGAACCGGGGACCCCAAGTCCCCCAGACTTGTACGCTAACCAACTGCGCTATTGCCCGACCAAGCAATCATGAACCATGTTGAAAGAACAATAATGCTATGCGCGAATCGTGTCAAGCGTGTTAGTGTCCAGTTCTGTAAAAATGTCGAGTAAAAAACGGTTAAGCAAAAGTAGGCCGTCTTTGCTGAGCGCGTAACCCGATGGCGAACTGACAAGCAGACTTTGCCACGCGGCCAGACTGCGCGGGATGCTTGCCTCAAGAGGCTGGCCAAAACGTTTCTGAAACAAGGCAAGGTCAGGACCGTCGATATAACGAAAGCCCATGAGCAGGGTTTCTTTCATAAGGGTAAGCTGATCAAGGCGCTCCACAAGCGGGGCGCTTCCAGTAAGATAGGCGTCAACGTCGCGTTCCCATGTGTAACGGATGCCTGTACCGCTATTGTCGTCTATAATCGTGGAAGAAGCGGCGGGACCTAAACCCAGCCAGTTTTCCATACGCCAGTAGCGTAGGTTATGCGCCCCGCGTTTGTTGTTTAGCGCGAAGTTGGACACCTCGTACTGGCTATAGCTAGCTTGCTCAAGCGCGTCCCGCGCTGCTATGTAGAGCGCGTCAGCACGCTCCGGCGCGGGAAGCAGACGCTTGTCCTGTCGCGCCATACGCGCCATCGGCGTATCCGGCTCAAGCGTGAGCGCGTATAGGGAAACGTGCGCGGGCTGATAGGCAAGAAGCGTTTTAATATCCTTTAGCAATACAGCGTTATCCTGAAACGGCAAGCCGGTGATGAGGTCAGCAGAAAACGCTGTCCCGAATACACGCCGAACCATGTCGAGACATTCCAGCGCACGAGCAGCGGATCCGGCGCGGCGAATGGCGGCGCGGGACGGCTCGTGAAAGCTCTGCACCCCCACGCTGATTCGTGTAACACCGTTGTTACGGCAAGCAATGAGAAACGCATGGTCAAGGGATTCAGGATTGACCTCCACCGTAAGCTCGTCCGGCGCTTTTTGCCACAGCCGCTCCAGTCCCGTTAAAAGCCATGCTATCCGCGCCGCGCCCAGCAGAGACGGCGTTCCCCCGCCAATGTACAGCGTCGGAATATGCTTGACGCCTAAGTCGTGTACCCAGCGTCTGGCGTCATCAAGCAGGCGTTCAACAAGAGCGTCAAGACGCGGATCATCGCGCCGCCTGCACGGAACTGAGTAAAAGTCGCAGTACGCGCACTTACTTACACAGAAAGGGATATGCAGATAGAGCGAGGCGGAACACAAACTTACGGGATTCCAATACGGAAGATGGGCCAGTAGCGAAAGACTACTTTACCCACGATGAGGTCGAGTGATACGGGTCCCCAAGTGCGAGAATCGTTGGTGTTACTCCGGTCATCGGAAAGCACGAAACATTCGTTATCACCCAGCACTATTGGTCCCATGTTGCCGGAGAATGGTAGAGACTCGTCCCAGAGCGCGGAGCTGGGCGGAATGGTAACATTGTAGGGCTTCTCGGCAAGCTCAAATTCTGTGTAGCTGTAGGAATCGCCATGACGTTTCACGCGGAAAACATAGTTTGTCATGGATATCTCGTCTCCGGGCAGTCCGATCACTCGCTTTATGTAGGAATCCTCGTTCTGTTTCAAGAGGCTGATCTGTTGAGCGGTGAAGAAACGCACCGCACCCTCAAGGAGGCTGTCAGCAAGGTTACGTGGTTTCTGCCGGCTCTTGTCAATGATGACGATGTTTCCATAGCGAAGCGGTAGGGTTCGATTCAGCAGGGAACTGTAGGAGGAACAGATGAAGCGATCCCCAGCCTGAAGTTCGGGACGCATGGTATCACTTTCCATAACCATGGTTGAAAAGACAAAGGTCGTCAGCAGGGTATACGACAGATAGAACACAAAGAACCAGAGAAACACCCAGGCAACCAGATGCGCGTTCTTCCGTTTTTCCGTGTATGCGATTTTATACTTCTTTGCCATTGCGCTTACCTTATAGCCCCGATACGGCGCAATGGCCAGTATTTGATCGCGCCCTGTCCAAGCACATCAACTTCTTTGATAGGGCCGAAGTAGCGTCCGTCGCGGGAGTTGTCGCGGTTATCCCCCAAGGGAAACATGCGACCTTCGGGGATATAGCGACCTTGGGTGTGCTGTGCCAATCGCATCATATAGCGACTGTCCTGTGGATAGGCACCGCGCAGCACCGTGAGCCATGAGCGCTCATACGCAAACGAGTCAGTCAGATACTGCCCGCTTATTGAGGTGGCGGCACGGGCAACGGATGCCGGCGCCTCAATGTTCAGGTCTGCATAGGCGCGCGCCTTGCCAGCCGCCTCAATCGCCTCATAGTCTCGTTCACTAACCATGCGGGAAAGGTGGTGATTAAAGCCTCGGCCAGCGTTAAACTCCCGCTCGTTTATCCAGCGTGTTTCACCGGCAAAGCGGAGACGGAATTCGCCCCGGTCAAGGACAAAGGTATCGCCACCCACGCCCACAGCCCGCTTGATGAGGAAGTGCGCCTCTGGATTGCCCTGAGCGTCGCTGTCAATGTTCAGGAAGGAGAGGGTCAGCATATAGATGATGCGTTGGGCAATGTCAAAGGCCGGACCTTTGGATATGTAAGATGGATTTTCAAAGATAATGATGTCATTCCGCTTGGGCTTGATGGGACTGGGCAGTTTTGCCACTCCAGGCAGAAGTTCCGGACCAAAGATGATCTTGTTAACAAAGATACGGTCTTTGATGAGCAGCGTATCAATCATGGAACCGGAAGGTATCTCATACGCCTGAAACAGATACTGATTGATGAGAAGCACCACCCCTGCAGCCCAGATGAACGCCCCAAGCCAGCTCAGAACAGGGTGTTGCGCCTTTTCTTTTTCTTTCCTGATACGCCGCTCCCGTTGCCTGATCGTAAGGTATCGCTCGGTAAGTATCTGGATGCGATCAAAAAAGTGGACTTGCGCTGAAGTCCGCACTCGATTTTTCTCAAGCACTTTTACACTCACTTTATTAGTCCGCCATGAGGCGGGGAATTGAAAAACCCTACCATAAAAAGGCGTTGTTGACAAGGCATGAACAGCTTTTCTATAATACGTCATGTTTAATAAAAAAAAAGAAATCCTACCTGAAGACGAAGTACACTTAAAATCAATTCTTGGCCTCAAGCCGGGTGTATACCTCTCCGTGTTCTATGTATTCATCTTCCTTATGATATGCTTTTGCGCGCTGGTCGCGCCTGGTCTGGCAAAGCCCGGCACGATGTTCGCGCTGGAATCAGAACCGGCTGGGGCGGCAGTTCGTGTTGACAATGTATACCTAGGAACCACGCCTTGCGACGTCTTTGTTCCTCAAGGCGCTCACCAGCTTACCATGACGCTTCCTGGGTTTGCGCCGCGTGAGTGGTCTGTCATGGCCGAGCGCCGGGTATTTGCGTCGGCTTTTTTCCCCCGCAAGGAATGCGTTGTGGAGACGCTGACGGAGACGGCAGACACGGCGGCGCTCTTACAGGGCGCTTCTGAATACGCCGCGTGGTCGTTCACTGGTGAGCCGACCGCAATCTACCAGATTCCCCGAAGCCTCTCCGAGGGCGTGTACCGTTCAGGTACGATAGCGGCCACCCCGCGTGGCTATGAGGCAATCAACGATCTGCTGCGCGGCGCAGCGCGTTTTACAACAACGCGGGCGGCTGCGCGAGACATGGTTCGGGCAAAGGCCATGGCTGACAACGCGGGGCTGGCTCCATCGCCATTGTCGCTCTTGTCTTCAATCGAAGACGCGCTGGCCTATCTGTCCGAAACACCCGGAAGCGCCGCGTGGCTTGCCGCGCTCTTGCCAAAAGAGGCTAATGAAGTAATCAGCAGATCAAGCTGGTACGCCAAGCTGTCGCAAGAGCAGCCAGCGTCTCGTTTCCCCACAGGCTTTGGTGAAACGTTTGTCATAGAAGCTATGGCTTTCCGTGAATTGTCCAGCGCAACACTGGCGCAGGGCGAAGCCTTTCCCCATGAGATTGAGGTCAATAGTTTCCTGATTGCCGCAAACGAAGTCTCCCGTGAGGCTTGGGACACCTTTCTTGCTGCCGAGCCGCGCTGGAGAAGCGATAATCTGACGGCGCTGAAGGCCGAAGAGCTGGCGAGCGAAGACTACCTGCTTTCGCTTAACGCGGGGTCTTCCACCATACCGTCGGTTTCATGGCACGCGGCAAACGCCTTTTGCGCGTGGCTCACCACCCTGCTTCCGCCCGCGCTGAATGGTTATGAGGTACGGCTTCCCACTGAGGCTGAGTGGGAATACGCGGCGAAGATGGCGGAACAGTACGATGGCGTTTTGCACGACATAAGCGGCGGTTTGTGGGAATGGTGCGCTGATCCATACGCGCCGCTTAACTTTCTTCCCGCCAAAGCCGCGATCATCGAGGCAATCGCCTCACCAGAGCGTGTGGTACGCGGCGGTTCACGGGCGAATCAGCCGGATACGTTTGATGTGGAAACCAGAGGCTCGTTGCCGCCGGAGTTCTGTTCGCCGTTTGTGTCGTTCAGACCTATCATTGCGATAAAAAGTGAATAAGTATGAGTGAAGCAATCAAAACCATCGCGGTCAACCGCAAGGCGCGCCATGACTATTCGGTGGACGAAAACTACGAGTGCGGCATTGATCTGCTCGGAACCGAAGTAAAGTCCTTTCGCGACGGTAAAATATCTTTCCCCGATGCCTGGGCTGAGGTGATAAGTGGCGAAGTCTGGCTCCATTCCCTGCGCATCGCGGAAAACCCCTTTGCCTCGATCTTCAACCATGACCCAGACCGGAAGAAAAGGCTCTTGCTTCACAAGCAGGAGATAAAGCGCATCGCCCGCAAGGTCGAGGACAAGGGCTATACGCTCATCCCGCTGGCGTTTTATTTCAAGAAGGGGCGCGTGAAGGTTGACCTGGGCTTATGCAAGGGTAAGAAGCTCTACGACAAACGCGCCGACATCCGCGACCGCGACCTCAAGCGTGATGTGGCGCGGGAATTCCGCCACGGTCTTAACTAAACCTTACCACTTATGCCCCAGATACTCTCTCGGATGGAAGCGGATATGCTGCTTACTCATAAGCACTCGTTCGCATCAAAGCGGTTTCGACATAGAGAGACTTTTTCTAACCTTAGAAAGAGACTCTCTAACCTTAAAATAACGTCAGTTTGATGAAGAGGAACGTATCGGTTGAGACGCTTGCCTTGATGCGCTCTGTGTCATTGCGGGGAGAGCGAAATCTAGACGAGCGTCCACTGAACAGGATTGCTTCGCTACGCTCGAACTGACGTTATTTTTCCCGTTGAACTGACGTTAGAAAGATTCGTCCTATTCCTAGAATTTCGCCCTTAGCTAAAGATTCTATGCCACTGCTCGCTGACCTTTTTACGCGCCGCGCCACTCATGTGTTGTGCCGTGGCGTGGTTTATATGGAACAGGTCAGGAACTAGTACACAGAGGAAGGTTGCAAACGCAACCCCGAATGCGAAGACAAAGATGATTTCATTGGATGTATGTTTCGGTTTGGCAGCAAGAAGTATCTGACCTGGATCGATGCGCTGTTTTGGGGGCTTCTCCAGCCCGGCAATACGGATAAACCGCTCGTTAGCATACCCATAACCCAGTTCCCGTGCGTACAGAGCGATGGTATCAGGGTCATGAACGAGCGCGTTTCCGGTGTTCTCTAGCTCTGTGTTCAGGCGTCTAAGATTTGCCATATTGTCCTTGAGTTTCCCTTGTTCCACGCGGAGCTGCTCATACGCTGATAATCCGGTTGGTCCGGTAAGAACTGAGCATATAACATAGATGCATACCCCTAACCACAGTGGCACAAGGTATTTGATAAAATTCATACTTTCTATATTACGGATATTTGCCCTCCAGCCTTTACACAGCAACGACACCATATTACATGAATGAGTTATTAACTCATATGGATGCCTTACTCAAAAAACAGAGGCGAAATGACGATAATCGGAAGATAATATATCTGGAAAAGGAACTCGCATGACAAATACTAACAGTCCTTCAACGTATGGTGAATACAGCGACCAAATGACTGATGAACTTGACGAGTATGGGGTTTGGGTCAAAAGCGCCCCGCAATCACTAGATGAACCTGAAACTTCGGCACTTTTTAAAAGGGGTGTGCCTCTGCAAGACTTGTCTGAGCTGTCCGACAAGACCAGTCAGGTAGCTTCCCCTGAAGAGGGTGGTTTCCCTGCTGATTTGTTAAAAAATTTTCTTACGGATATTGAGGATGTCAATGAGACTGGACAAAAGGCTGAAACAAAAACGCTGGATGTCCCATCAATATCTCCCACGCTACTCGATGAGACAATTGAAACAACGGCATTTATGCCAATGGATAGCGAGCTAATGAATACTGAAAAGG